>JAHIRT010000044.1 GCA_018818285.1 Nanobdellota archaeon | reverse complement strand
GGTGTTAAAATATTAAGCACAAAAACAAATGAAGGATGTGTAAAAGCATTTACTCCTTTAAGTTTTGGAATTAAACTTAATGAACCTGCACAATGCAAGGTAGATTATAACAGAACAAATTCTTTTGATGAAATGACATATTTTTTCGGAGGGGACAGCTTGTTTGAATATAATCACAGCATGACTTTAAGACTCCCAAGCCCTGATTCAATAAATGCAGAAGTTCCTCAATTAATGAATGATGGAACATATAACTTGTATGTAAAATGCCAAGATGGAAATTCAAATTCAAATGATGATTTGTTTGTATTTAGTTTCTGTGTTGAAAAAGGCCCTGATGTAACTCCTCCAATAATTGAAGCAACTTCAATTGAAAATGGAGCTCCATTCCAATATGAGCTTGATAGTTTAGAATTAGAAATTTATATAAATGAACCAGCAGAATGCAAATGGAGCAAGACAGACCAGGATTATGAAAATATGGAAACTGATTTCTCTTGTTCAAGCCATGTCTGGGAAATGAATAGCTTAATGCTTTACAAATGCACAACAACTTTAACAGGATTAAAAAATAAAGAAGAAAATAAATTTTATTTTAAATGCAAAGACCAGCCAATATTAACAGGAGAAAAAGCAAATGATAGAAACACAAATGTTGAAAGTTATGAATTTGTTTTAATCGGCACACAGCCATTAGATATAATGGAAGTTTCTCCAAATGGAACAATAAAAGGAGCAAGTTCTCCAACACCAATTTTCCTTGAAGTAAAAACAGATAATGGATATAATTTCGGAGATGCTTGGTGCTATTATTCTTTAACAGAAAATACAGATGATTATATTCAGTTTTTTGAAACAGGAACAAGCACACATAAGCAAAGACTTGATTTGCCTGAAGGAGATTATACATATTACTTCTCCTGCACAGATAAAGGAGGGAATACGGCGCAAAACCAAACAAGCTTTTCAACAAAAATAGATGTTTCTCCTCCAGAAGTTGTGAGGGCATATAAAGACAGTGATAAATTAAAAATAATCACAGATGAAAAATCTTCATGCTCATATCAAACAAATGATGAGAAAAAATGCAATTTTATTTTAACAGAGGCAACAAATATGCCTTACACAAATTCAACAGAACATGTTGCAGAATGGCTGGAAAACAAGAATTATTATATTAAATGTGTGGATATAAATGGAAGAGAACCATTGCCAACAGAATGCTCAATTGTTGTAAAGCCGAGTGATGTTTGATTAATAGATTTTTGTTCTTTTAATCCAACCCTAAACTTTCTATTAATTTTTTTTCATCAAATTTTTCAAGGTCTTCATAATTTTGTCCTGTTCCTAAAAAAAGAATTGGCTTTCCTGTTACATGTCCGATTGATATTGCTGTTCCTCCGCGTTCATCAACATCAGCTTTGCTTAAAACTGAAGCATCAATTCCAATTGTTTCATTAAAATTTTTTGCTTGTTCTATTGCATCATTTCCTGTTATTGATTCTGCAACAAAAATTTTAAAATCAGGATTAGATACTCTGCATATTTTTTCCATTTCCATCATAAGGTCTTTTTTTGTATACATTCTTCCTGCTGTATCAATCAGCACAACATTTATTTTTTTTGATTTTGCGTGCCTGATTGCATCAAAAGCTACTGATGAGGGGTCTGAATTATACTCTGCTTTTACTGTTTTTATTTTAAGTTTTTCTCCATGTTTTTCAAGCTGTTCTATTGAAGCTGCTCTAAATGTGTCTGATGCAGCCAAAATGCAGCTGAGGTTGTTTTTATTCAGCAGATTTGCAATCTTTGCTATTGTTGTTGTTTTTCCTGAGCCATTTATTCCAAAGAACAGAATTACATAAGTTTCTTTTTTTTCTTTTATTTTTTCAATTAAATCAATTTTTTCTGGAAACAAGGATTCTATTGAAATTCTTAATGCTTGTTTTATTGTTTTTTCAACTTCATTTTTATTTATTTCAATTCCGATTAATTCTTTTTTTAAATCAGACTTTATTTTTTCAACAACTTCCAATGCAACATTGTTTTCAAGAAGAAGCATTTCAAGTTCAGAAAAAATTTCTTCAAAATAATTTTCTGTTATCCTGAATTTTAATTTTTCCTTGAGTTTTTTAAAGAAACCTTTTTTAGTTTCTTCTTTTGGTTTTAATGAGGGCTCTGATTTTTTAATTATATTTTTTTCAATTTTTTCGTATTTTTCAATTTGTTCTTTTTCAACTTCTGTTATTTCATCTGTTTTTTCTTCTGTTTTTTTAAACCATGATTTAAGTTTTTCTCTGAATTTTTTGAACATTACATAGTGTGGTTATTGAGATTTATAAATTTGTGTTTTAACTAGTTCAATATATATTCTAAGGAACAACAAGGATTAAAAGTCTTTAGTGGTTTAAGTTAGTATGATAACTTACAATGATATTTATGAGGCTTTAAGAAAAGAAAAATATTCAGATGCTTTGCAGCCATTGAATAAAAAGTTTATTTTAGAGGTTGCAAAATACCTTGAAGAGAAAAAAGAGATTGCTGAGAAAAAAAATGATTTGTTTTCTGAAGATGTTCTTAAGACAAAAAAACAACTTGAAAATGCTGTTTCTATTTTTAGAGAACTTATGCTAAGGAGAAAAAAGAAACTTCTTAATCTTTCTTTTGTTGCAAGAGAAACAGGAGTAAGTAAAAGAGATTTTGATAATATGACTATTTTTGAAAAAGAAATGTTTGATAAGATTATTAAAAGCATGGAGGAATCTGATAAAGCGGTGAGTGATTTAATGAATGGAAAGGGAGAGGAAAAGATGGTTCATTTGTTTATTGTGTTTAATGAGAATGTTGATGAATTTCTTGGTTTAGATGGAGAGATGATTGGTCCTTTTGACAAGGGTGATATGGCAAATCTCCCTGAAAAAATTGCAAGGATTTTAATTGATTCTAAGAAAGCTGAAGTGGCTGAAGAGTAAGTTTTTGAAATTGTGACTTCCCTTGAAAGCCTCCGGAGGGAGTTGAACCCTCGACCCTCTGCTTACTTGTTTTTAATACAAGGCAGATGCTCTAAAACCACTGAGCTACGGAGGCTAATAAAAAGAACTAACAGTTCTTTTTGAATCTCCCTTAAGTTAGACTCAAGGTTGATTAAGAACTAACAGTTCTTTTTGAATCTCCCTT
>JAHIRT010000043.1 GCA_018818285.1 Nanobdellota archaeon | reverse complement strand
GCAAGATATAATATTCCTCCACCTATTAACAATATTCCTATTATCATATGCAAACTGTCTATCTGTGCTTTCTTATTCATTTTCCTCTTTTTTGCTAAATAAATCAAGATTTTTATGTTTTTAAATGTTTTTAGTTTTCAACTTCAATTAAAATATTAGTTTTATAGATTATTCCAATATTTTTTTCTAAAGCTCTGATTTCAAAATCCTTAATTTCTAAATTAATTTTATTTTTTGTAAATTTAATTTCATGTTTTCCCTGACTAATTATATCTCTCAACTCATTAAACACAGGTTCATTAATATTCAAATTAATTATTTTTTGTTCAAAATCATTCTTGTCATTAACTTCTTTAAGAATTTGATTTAACAAGAACTTAATCTGCTCTTGTTTTGCATAAACTCCCTCCACCACCCCCACCCCCAAAATATCTTTATCAATTTTTGTTGTCTCAACAACAAATGCAAAAAGTGCTGTTCCAGTCAAAACCAAAGTCATAATCACAAGTAGTAAAATTGAAATTGATGTTGCTGCTTTTTTATCTGAAAATATTTTATGTCTTTTTCCAATATTTTCAGAGACAAAAAATTTATTTTTTGTATTTTTCATTTTTCAGGATTATGCTCAAGGCATAAAGCTATTTTTTTATTTGGAAAAATATGAACATAAGAAAAACTACTAATAATATCTTTAAAGACACTTTTTTTTACACCAACAGGATTACAAGGCTCATTTGATGGACTACTGCCCCCCCTCCACACCCCATATGTCTGATATTTAATTCCAGATGGATACTGCCCAATTTTTTCATCTTCATTATAAATCCTCAACCAAACCCTCCTGTAAGTCATATCTTGACCTGCAGGAAAATAAATATCAACAAATTTCTCAGCTTCTTTTTTATATTCATCTAACTTATCCTCTTTAATAATATCCTTAATTTTTTCTTTTCCAACTTCAGTCTCTAAAAAACTTACAAGCTGTTTAGTTAAAATCAAATCCTGTGAAGATATTTCTCTTATCACTAATCCTTGCTTAACTTTTCTCTGTCCAGCTAAAATCAAAGAACCAGAAACAAATAAAAACATAATAAAAAAAATTATCAAAAAACCCACAAACCAAGTCAGTCCAGAAGCAATCTGTGTTTTTTTATCTAAAAATATCTGTTTCTTTTTCATTTTATAATTGCCTCTTTTTTAGCTTCTTGATTTGAGCCAGCAAAAACATGCAAAATTAATTTTTCTTTATTTTCTCCTAAAACATAAACAAATTTTTCAGAACAATCAGGATAATGTTTTGCTCCTATAATCTTTTTTTTAAGTTTGCATTGTGTCTCAAAATCAGAAACTCCGAATTTTTCTTCAACCAAAGCATTATTACACTCTAAAACATTATTCTGTAATTTGCAGTTTTTTAAATCAAAAATACTATAACTTAAAGCAAGTTTTTCACTCTTGTCTATAATCTCTTTATTTAAATTACACTGTTTAAATAAATCAAAATCTGGTTTTAAGAATTCTGAGTTAATATATCCCTGCTCAATAACACAATCAACCACCCTTAAAATTAATATATTTGACTCAATTTCTTTTACATTAATATCTGCTATGTTAAAAGCAACAACAGCAGAAACAATCCCTCCGGTTATAATAACCAAAACAAAAAACCACCAAATAGACAAATACTTTTCTCCTCCTCTTTTTCCTTTTATCATTTTGTCACATCAATAATCAACTGATTTCCCTTAAATTCATAATCAATTTTAGATTCAGTCCAAAATAAATAACTTTGTCCACCTGAACCTAAATTCAAACTAACCTTTTTTTCTTTGTTATCAATCCTCACAATATCAAAAACCAGCTTATCATATTTTTTAACAAGATTCTCCAAATCTATTATAATATGCATATCAGGTTTTGCAGAATCAATTAATAAAGCAATTTGCTTTGCATATGCTTTTTCATATACAGGTCTGCCACTTGTATTAGCAATAATAAAACTTAATATAACAACAAAAAAAACTAAATTCAAAACTAAAAAAATTATATTCTCAACAACAAATCTGCCTTTTTTATTCATTTTTAAGGTATACTCTCAATAACTTGACAATATTTAATAATTTCATCAACATCATAATTCAAAGTTCTCACAACAGAACAACCACCTCTTGCATCTCCTCCAGTTGAAACATCACCACAATAACCAGCTGTAACTGCCCGATTATAAGCCACACTTCCTTGTTGATATGTTCCTGCTATAAGTACAAAAGCTGCACTTATAATTGGATGACCTAATATAGTTTTTATAAAACTACCAGTAAGTTTAGTTGTGATTATAGGAGCTAAAACAAAACTACCTGCAGTGCCTCCTAAAGCAGTTTTAAGAATATTTCCTGCTGAACCCAAATGATCTGGGGCAGAAATCTGCATAAACAAAACACTCATTTGCTTAGAATATATATCAGAGGTTTGTTCATCCTGAGGAACCTGAATAATTGACACTTCTCTAATTTTCCCTTCATCATTAAAAACAGGTATGTTCCTCCTATCAATATTAAACTTTCCTTTTTCTTTTCTAAAATAATCAATATAAGACATATCAAAACCATGTGGCTTATGTGTCTGCATATAATTTAAAACATCAACTTGACTTAAATCAATTTTTGCTTCTTCTAAATTTTTTTTATCAAAAGCAATTCTAGAGCAGATTAAACAAGTAGGATATACTTTCCCTCCAATACCATAAGTTTCAACTATAAACTGAGAAAATAAACTTAATTTTCCTTCCCCCATCATCTGCCAGCATTCTAACATTTCTTGAGCTAAAAATCTCTCTATATCTTCTTTAGTCTTAACTTTAACTTTTGTAATGTCGCTTTCTCCTGCAAAATCCTCCCCCCTACCATTACATTTTCCTCCTATTAAACCATTAGTTATGCAAAATTTTATTGTCTTGCATTTTAGAGGAACATAATTTCCTGCAATAGATGGTAGTGTGGCTCTTAAAACCGCAGACTCATGGCATACATCTCTATTAACTCTTTCCCCAAAATTAAATCTTAAAAGAAAAAACAGCAAAATCCCAAACCCAAGTATAAGTATAATAATCATAATTACCCATTCAATACTCAATGCTCCTTTTTTATTTTTAATTTTCATATTATCCAGTCAGCTTTTTAAACATAACAAACAAGGCCCCCCCTAATATAATAAGCACAACTATCCACAAAAAAATTCTAAACATCTCTGGCATCTGTGCTTTTTTATTTTTGTTCATTTTATTTTAGCAGAAAATTTTACTGTAAAATATAGATTATTGATGTTATAATTCTTTTCGCTAAATTTTACTTCTCTTATATCTCCAGTTTCCCTGAGTATAAATATCCCCTTAGCTAATGGGGCAAATTCTCCAACCACTCCATAATGTATTGTAATAAATAAATAAATATTATACTCCTCTAAAAATTTGTCTATAAAATTATCAAGTTTTAACTTTTTTTCCGGTTCACACGATAAACTAGGGCCATTAATTTGACAAGTTTTAAAATATTCCTCTAATAAATTTTCCATTTTTTTTGTATCATCTACTTTATATTCTAAAAATTTATTAAAATAATCAACAGATTCTTGATAATCCTTAGACCTAAATGTTATTTTATCCCCTATTAAAGAAATAGAAATTTCCTTAGGAACTTCGGCTAATGAAAAACATTTTAATGATGCTTGACAAATATTTTCAATAATAAATTCTTTATCAAAATTCGCACAGATGCTATTTTCTCCACATCCTTTATCATTAAAAGAATCTTTATCACAAAAACAGATTGTTTTTTTATCTGTTTTTTGAATATACCAATCTTTGGGTCCAACTATCAAAATCTCTACTTTATCCCCTTCTTCCAAAACATCAATTTTTCCTTTAATCTGCTCAAGTGTAGTTCTTGCTTGCTCTACTGAGCCCTTAATTATAAAAATTCCATAAAGTTTGTATGCAAGTATGACTAAAAATCCAATTACAATTACAGCTAAAAATAGTTTCATTACTTCTGGCATTAACAAGGAATCTGCTTTTTTATTTTTTATCATCTTAATTTCCTCTTTAAAAGATACTCAAAACCTTATAATAATCTACTTTAAAATTAGTTTCAAACTTTTTACGAAAAGCATTATATTTTGAAAAATAATCTTTTATTTTAATCCCTAAAGCCCTAACACTTTCTTCATCAAAGAAAATTGAACTATCTGGAGAAATTTCACCAATAGCATACCTTTCAAAATAAGATATATATGCCATAATTTTAATATAGTTCTTTTCTTTTTTTAAATATAAAAATTTAGCTCTCCCAAGATCTTCTGTTTTTGGAAAAGATATTCTAAATTTTCTTTCAATCTTTTCAAAATTAGTCAAATCTAATCTAATAACTTTACTATCTTCAATAACACTTGGCCTCTTTCCAATTAAGTTAGATGCCTCTTTTCTAAAAAGTATATTGCTAGGTCCTAATACAGCCTTATCTAATTGAGCAAGCTGTTTCCAAGAATCATCTCCAACTTTCATTCTAATATCATCAAATTCTTTAGAAAGGGGTTCAAAATAATTTTTATTGATTATGATTTTTTTATCTTTATCTAATGTTCCAACAATAATACTATTTATTTTAATTTTTTCTTCATCCAAATAAAACTGTGTCTTTCCAGTATCTTTGAAATAAAAATATTGTTTTCTAAACACAATTGTTCCTTCTGAATTTCCAAGCCCTCCAATATACTCTCCATACTTTGCCTCAATCCCCCCACCATCCCCCTTAGGAACAACTTCTTCATCATACTCATATTTGTATTCAGGTAAATTCTTAATCCAATTAAAAAATTTCCCTCTAAAATCAGTAAAAGTAAACATCAAAACAACAACAATAACTAACACAATCAAAATTATAACTATAAGTTTATTAATAGATATTTCTCCTGCTTTTTTGTTCATCTTCCAAACCTAAATAAATTTTTTATATGTTCAATTATTCCAATTCCCTTCCCCGATAAAATTATGTAACCAACAACAATTATCACTAAAACAGCAAATGCAATTAAAAACCATGCGAGCATTTCCAACTCAATTGCTCCCTTCTTCCTCTTTTCCATCATCTTTCTTATCATCTTCTCAATATAAATCTATCCTCATACCATCCCTCCCAAAGCAACTCCTGCAAGCAAAGTTAAAGCAAGAATAGATATAAATGAAACTATCAAATAAAGCAAAACTCCTATTTTTAGATTTTTTCCAGT
>JAHIRT010000042.1 GCA_018818285.1 Nanobdellota archaeon | reverse complement strand
TGGAATCGGAGTTTGAGTGACGATGAAGTTTACCAACATTATATTTCAAATTTAAGGAAATATTCCACAGATAATTGGAGTTTGTGGGTTAATCAATCTCAGAATTCAACAGATGAATTAATGAATGGAACCTATACATATCAGGTTTTTGCTTATAATTTAACAGATGATATGAACTCAACTGATGTTAGAACAATAATAATTCAAGGAGATTTGTTAAACCCTCAAGTTTTTATAAATTTTCCTTTAAATAATCAAAATTATTCTTCTTCAATTATTGATTTTAATATAAGTTCTGATGAAACATTAAGTTATTGTAATCTTACTTTAAATGACTGGACAGATTATTATAACATGACTTCTTTTAATGCTACTTTTTTTAATTTTACAAATAATAATCTAGCAGATGGACAGTATATAGTTAAATTTGTTTGTAATGATTCTGCTAACAACATCAATGACACAGAACAAGTTAATTTCACAATTGATACAACATCTCCTGTGATTACATTTTCATGTTCACCAACTTCTGTTTCAACAGGACAGATTATAATCTGTTCGTGCTCTGCTTCAGATGTTCTTGATTCCAGCCCGAGTGTAAGTTATACAGCAAATCCTTTAACTTCTGGTGCAGGAAGTTTTACAACAACATGCACAGCAACAGATGATTTGGGAAATTCTGCTTCTTCAAGCATAAGTTATAGTGTTACATCTTCTGGTGGAAGTGTGGGTGGTGGAGGAAGTAGTGGAGGAAGTAATATAATCAAAGAACCTAAGGTTTGCATTTCAAATTTTGAATGTTCTGAATGGGCAGGGTGTTTTAATGGAAATCAAATAAGAGAATGTGAGGATATAAATAATTGTGAAGAAGTAAGGGCAGAATTAAGGGATTGTTGTGAAGAAAGCTGGATTTGTTCTTGGACAGAATGTTCTGAAGAAACTGAATTTTCTTATGCTTCAGAATGCAGGGATTTAAATAATTGTGGGATACAAAAAAACAAGCCAGAGAAAATTAAATGTGATTCTGAAATCTGCATTCCAGAATGGGAGTGTGGAGAATGGACTGATTGTTCTGTGAGTTATGAAACTAATGATTTAATTTCTGGAAAAAATGTGCTTAGTGGAAAAAGCGAGAGAATATGCAGTGATTTGAATAAATGTGAAAATTCAAAAATAGAAAAAAAAGATTGTCCTGTTTTATCTGAAGTTAAAATAAAAAGTTTTGAAAAAGACAATGTAAAGAGCTTGGAGATTTATGACAAGCAAACAGAGAATTTAGTCAGTATAATAGATGTAATTGGAATGGGTGATTATAATAAGGTTGATATCTTCTTCTTGATTCGATAAAAATCTGTTAAGGGAAAAATTTAGGTGATGATAATAATTATAATGGTTTAAGATAGATTGAAGTTAAAGATAGATATGGTGAGGGATATTTATTTTTTGATTTAAAATAGAAATTTTTGAATAGGAGTTACTTATAAAAATTTCATGAAAATATATTGAAAATATGCTTTGGGATAATTTTTTCTTAATTTCTTTAATAAATTTAAATTTAATTTTTCAATTGCTACATCTAAAATAATGTATCCTTTATTTTCACTTTGTTTTAAAATATTGAATTTTTTAAAATCATTTAAAGAATATGCTCCTTTTTTGTATTGGATAAGTAAAAAAGGAGTGTAACCCAAACAATGATAAAATCCTATTGCATTATCTTCTGCACCAACATGAATCTTTTTGTATTTTTGATACTCAATTTTCTCAAATTTTTTTACTAATTTTTTGCCAAAACCTCTTTTATGAAATTTTGAGTCAACGGCAATTTCACTAATAAGAAGATAATCATCTCTAGGAAATCCACAGATGATTCCTATAATCTCCTTGTCTAAAAATATTCCTATAAAAAATTGAGGAAATTTTTTAAACATTTTGAACAAAAAATTATTATCCCTGACTCTAACATTTAATTCTTTATCCAGTATTTTCATTGCATAAGGAAATTCTTTTTTAGTTATTGAACGAATTTTTAAATTGCTAAAAAGATTTAATTTTTCAAAATCTGCGAATAACAATTTTTCTTTATGTTCTAAATCTTTTTTATTAACTCCTCCTTCAAATTTTTCAATTATTTTTTTGAATTTTAATGGAATCTTTAAATCAACTAATTTTTTACAATCACAAATTAAAACACATTGATTATCAACTCTCCATTTAACATTTTTATTTAAGGTATTCATTTTAAATATTTATATTAAATCTATCTTTTAAGATTGTTTTATATTTTTTTATATTTTTAATTCCTAATAAACTGCTATTTTTAATGCAATATGGTGTTGGTGAATCACCATTGTCAAAATATCTAAAACTTTGAGCTATGCATTTATTACACTCTGGCAACATTTTACAGCCTTCACAACCTTTATTCATGTAGCTTCTAAATTTATTAAATGAATTTCCATTCCATATTTCTTTTAATGATTTTTTTCTAATGTTTTCAAATTTTATAATTTTCTCTGGGATACATATTCTACATAATGTGCATGGAGAGACTGTTCCATCAGAGTGAATCTCACAAAAATTCAAAGCCCCAGCACATTCATAAGCAGATAATCCTTTTTCTCCCCTAATAACAGGTAGGTCTATTAATTTTGTTTTTATTCCTCTTTTTTTATTTTCATTAGATAGACTATCCCAAAAATTAATATTAAAATATTCATAACATTCAGACAAGGTTCTGTTTAGGTTTGCTCTTCCTAAAGGTATTATTGGAGAAATAAACCAACTTATTGGGTTGATTTCTTTTATTAATTCCTGAAACCTTTTTATTTTTTTTATGTTTTTTTTATGTAAGACACTTGAAATAGTCAATGGAATTTTATGTTTTTTAAAGAAAAAAATATTTTCTAAAACTATTTTAAAAATTTCTGGATTTTTTTTATTATTTGAGTCAAGTCTTAAAAATCCATGACTTTCTGCATCTGGTCCATCAAGACTAATTTTTATTCCAATCAAATATTCTCTATTTCTTATTATAAATTTTTTTATGTCATTTGAAAAAACACCATTCGTTGTTAATATAAAATGAATCCCTTCTTTTGATAAACATTTTATAAATTCCTTAAAATAAGGGCTTTGAGTAGGTTCTCCTCCAGAGATATTAACAAAAAATACTTTAGAATTTTTTAGTTCTGTTATAACTTTTTTCCAATCGTCTAAAGATAGTTCATTATTTTTTGGAATGGAGTAATCCCCAAAGCAATGTTTACATCTTAGATTACATTTGCTTGTCAAATTTATATAGCAAAAGTAGGGGGCATTATATTTAACTTTAAGAATATTCATTTTGAAAAATCAAATGATTTGTTTAATACTGGTTTTGCGTACAAGTCAAAAGTTTGTTATACCCCACAATATAGAGTTTCTCTTCACTAGATTTTGAATCATCTTCAAGATTTTTATTTGAAGAGATTCTTTGTGCAATTCCTGCTGTTCCTGGTCCAATGAAACTTTCTAATTTTTTCATTATTATAAAGAGCTACTATACTTTTTAAATATTATTGTGATTGAATCTGTAAAGCTTTGATTGGTTTTATTAGTTGTTCTGCCTGTTTTCAATTTGTTCAAGCATGAATCTTGGAGTCATCTTTGTTATTATAAATCTACTTCCTATCATTTCAGAGATTACTGCTGTTATAGAAAGATTCCTTATATTTGCTTTAAATAATCCAGAGATTACAGGGATTTTTGCTTCTTCTGAGAATTGTTTTATTATTTTTTGAATTTCTTCTGCATTTAGTTTTATTCTTGTTATTAATGTTCTTCCAGATGTTTTTGCAAGAACAAACTTGTCTGGACCAGGGCATTCTATAATTGTAACTCTTGGGTCTTTGATTAAAACTCCTATTTCTCCCAGCATATTTTCTTTTTGGACTTCAGGTTTTTTTAATTCTTTATACTCTTTTACTCTGATTGGATTTATCTGCACAGATTTTGCCTCTGTTTCTCGAGGATATTGAAGAATTGGCTGAATTAATTGGGTAGGTTCTTGTTTTTTTTCTGAAAGTGAAGGAACTTTTGATTTTATTATAAGTTCTTTTGCAAATTCTTTTAAAAAAAGAAGTCTGTCTTCATGTTTTTCTTGCATTTTATAATCTTCTGAACCTTGGTTTTTCATTACTTAATGAGCTTGGCATGTAACCTTCTCGTGAAGGCCTTGTTTGTTGTGGCTGATTTTGAAATCTTGGAGATGGTCTGTTTGGAGTGTATTCTCCATATAATCTTTCCCTCATTTTTCCTTCCATAAGAGTTAATCCTTTTGCTATAACTTTGTTTTGATCTAAGAGCCTGTTTAGCTTATCAAGAAATTCCTTGTCTTTTTCTAAATCAGGTGTTCCTGTTTCAAGTTTTTCAGCAAAACTTTTTGCAGATATTTCAAATAACTGAAGTAATTTAGAAATTTGGTCTGAAAGAGAATCAAATTTTGTTGAGAGATTTGTCAGAACTTTTTGCAGGTTAACAAAATTTTCTATTAACATTGAATTTAATTTTTCTAAATCTTTTGATTTTTCTTTCTTAACTTTACTTTTAGAAATCTTATGCTTTACCTCTTTTTTAACCATAATATAATAATGATATGTTTATTTATAAATATTGTGTTCTTGTAATTGCAGTCAAGTGATTAATTTATCAATGGGACTGGAGGGAATCGAACCCCCAGCAGCCGGTCTGGAGCCGGCTAGTTTACCATTAACCCACAGCCCCTAAAAAAGAAATAGGAAACTAGTTTAAATAGTTTATTAAAATCTTTTAGCTTTTTCAATTTCATTAAAAGAAATTGCACATCCTTTGTATTTTGTTGCATAAAGCAGGGCTTCTAAAACATTTCCGTTTTTTAGATTTGTGAGATTTTTTTTATAACCAACATAGACAAGTTCTGAACTTCTTATGAATTTTATATTTTGAAGAAATGAGAAATCTTTTTTAAGTTCTATTTTTGAATGAAGTTTGCTTTCAAATAATTTTCTTAGGTTTTCAGGAGCTTCTCCTATCATTCTTGTTGTTCTTTCATCAACTACAATCACAGATTCAAATCCTTTTTCTTTTGCAATTATGTTTAAGGCAAGACAACTTGATTCTCCTTTATCAATAATGTGCATGAAATTTCCTTTTGTAAAATATGAACTATTGGATTTTCTTAATATCTCCTCTGATTTTTCTTTGATTTCCTGCTCACTTATTTTAATTGAAGAAGGCATTTCCAAAATTTTGTCATCTAATAATTTTTTTAGTTTTAGAGCTTCTAATTTAAATTTTTTTATTGTCAAGGGCCTATCAATGATTTCATATTTCACATCTTTTGGTATTATAAATTTTCCTTTGAATATTTTTTTTAAATTTACAAGCAAATCTGTTAGCCCATTCATTGAGAAATTTATAAGGCTGCTTGAATCAAATATTAGTATTTTTTTCATTTTTTTAAATTTTTTCCTGAAATTTAAAAGACAGGAATTTCAATTCCTGTATATCAAAAATGTTCTTACTAAGGCAACCTCTTTGGTGGAGTGGTGCATTTTTGATTACTCATTTTTTTTAAATCTTCTTGATTTTTTCATTTAAATATGTCCATTGCTATTTTAATTCTTTTTTCAATTGGCATTGTCACTGAAAGATTTACATCACTTATTCCGGTTTGCCCTGCATATTTTGCAAGTTCCCACATACTTATGCCCAAAAGCTTGGATGTTTTCTCCATACTTATCCCATGTTCGTAAATTCTGCTTGCTTTGTTTATGCTTGCTTTTTCAAAAACTTCTTTAATATGTTTTTTAAAGCTTCCAGGTAATTTTGATATTTCTCCTCTTATTTTTTTGAGTTCAATATTGAATTTTTCAATATTTTTTTCTTTTAAAGCATAAATAGAAGAATCAAGATATTTTATCAGAGATTTAAAAAACTTTTTCCATCCAGAATATTCTTTGTAATCTGTTCTTTCAATTATTTTGCTTAAAGAATAGATTATAACAGCTATTGTTATGCTTTCTGTATCTTGGTTGATAGAAGCAGAATGAATTGTTTGATTGCTTAGATTTTTGAGTTTTATCACATCATTTTTGCTTAATGCATCTTTTGTTTCCTGCAAAATTTTTAAAATATGTTCTGGTTCCTGCATTTTTTCACCTTTTTTTATGCATATAAAAGATAAACAGAATATTTAAAAGTTTTCTTTACTTGTTTTTTTAATGGAAATTTTATTAGATACAAACTTTGTATTAACTTGTGTAAAAGAAAAGCTGGACTTTTTAGAGACGAGGAAATTTGGGAAGGTTGTTATTCCAAAACAAGTTTTAAATGAATTAGAAAAATTAGAAAAAAAAACAAATGGAAGAAATAGTGAGAATGCTGAACTTGCTTTGAGGATTATAAAAGATAATAAGGAAGAAATTGAATTTGTTGAATTGGATGGTAAGTTTGCTGATAGTGGGATTGTGAAATATGCTGAAAATAATGATGTGGTTGTGGCTACTCTTGACAGAGAATTGAAAAAAAAGCTGAGGGGAAAAGCAAAGATTGTGGTTATAAGGGGTAGGAAGAAGATAGAGATTATTTAGAAGAGTTATTAACTTGGGTGTAATTTATTTGTTGAGGATACTCTTTTTTAATAAAATTCTGAGGTTTAAATCCTTTCCAATCATCAACAAAGTCCATACTTTCATCTTTTTCTATAGATCTTTCTATTGATACTCCTTGACTAAGTCTTTTTGCACTTTTAGAAAGTTGTTCTAATTTACTAACATCTTTTT
>JAHIRT010000041.1 GCA_018818285.1 Nanobdellota archaeon | reverse complement strand
TCGCAAACATCAATTCCCTTGTAATGTTCTCTTTCACAATTTGGAGGAAGTATTTTTTTGTTTCTGTTGCTCCAGTCCATCTGAACTTCTATATATCTCTCATTTAAGCTTGGTTTGTTTTTTTTATTCCATTCATAAATTATTTCTTTAATTTCTTCATTTTCTAAACCAAGAGATTTAAAATAATTTATTAAAACAAACAAAGCTCTTTTTTTGCCATCTTTCAAACCCTTTAAAATATTTTCAATACAAGGAGGATAAACAATATTTTTTTTGTCAATTTTTATTTCTTTGTAATCTTTATTTGTTTTTTCCCTGTTTTTTCCTTCATGCTTTTCCTTGTTTTTTTCTTTGTGCCAATCAAGAGCTGAAATAACTAATTCTCTTGCTTCTTCTTTAACTGCATCAGGATAGAAATTCTTTACTTTTGCTTTTAATGGGTCTGCATCTTTTGGATTAAATTCTGAAATATCTTTTTTGTCAAGAACAATGCTTGAAAGCCCTTTTTCATGAAGGGAATATGGAGCTCTAAACAAATGTCTTGAAGAAACAAGAACAATGTCTAAGCCCATTAGCTCGAACAAATCAATTTCAACTGAACTTGAAAAATTTTCTGGATTTTGCAAAGAGCTTATATTGCATTTTTTGCATTCATGCATTTCCTTTAAATCTTTGATATCAAAATATTTTCCGCAATCAGAACATTTTATTTTTTTATTGTCTTTTTCAGAGAGTTTTTTTGTTTCTTCTCTTTTGCATCTTGGACAAATAAAAGTTGCAAGTTCATAACTTTGTGCTATTTCATTGCAGTTCCTGCATTTAAATCCTTTTTTTATGTTTATATTTTTAAACTGAGAAAAAAAATCATCTGGAAGAGATTCACTCATAATTTTTTCAGATTCAAATTTTATAAATTCAACAATTATTCTTGGAAGTTCTGGAAACATATTTTTTGTTTTAATGTTATTGATTGTCTCTGGAAATGCTTTCCATGGAACAAGAATATGCCATCCTTTTGAGCCGGAAAATTTTACTCCGAAATTTTTAACACCATATTTTTCCAATGTTTCAAGAATTGCCTCACAAGCTTTTTTGCTATAATCAAACCATTTGCAATCAACATCGATAAGCAAATCCCACCCTATTCTTATTTCATCAAGCTCTTCTTTAGACAAGCCTTTTGACAACTCAAGAGGGCTTTCCCATAATTCTTCTGAACAATGAAAACTTGTAAAACCATTTTTAGCTTGCTGCAAAACTTCTGAAGGATATTCTATTGTATCAGGACGTTTTCCAAAACTTTCTCCTGAACGGGCAATTGTTTCTCTGTTTTTGCAAAAATCATAGATTGCTTTTTGAATTTCTGGAATTGAATAATAAGCCATAGAAATTTTCTTAACCCTATTCTCTTTTTTTTCCATTTAAAATGAAAACTAATTGGTTTTAAATATATTTATGAAGTTGAACACCTAAAATTCAGAACCTTATACTCAACTACAAATATCTTTATAAATCTTGAAATAATTTTTATCATATGTTAGTTAAATTAGATAAGCCAAAGATACTTACAGATGCAATTTCTCTTATTTCAGAATTAGTAACAGAAGTAAGAATAAAATTAAATAAAGACGGCTTGAGCATAACTGCAATTGACCCTGCAAATGTTGCATTAATTTCCTTTAAAATTCCATGCTCTCAATTTTCAGCTTTTGAAGCAAATGATGAAGTTCTTGGAATAAGTCTTGATTCTTTGAAATCAGTTCTAAGAAGAGCAAGTGCTGGAAGTTCAATAATTCTGCAAAGTCAGGAAGACTCATTAAAAATAGAAATACATGATAAAATAAAACGTGTTTTTAATCTTGCTTTGATAAACATAGATGCAGAAGAAAAAGAAATGCCTATGCTTGATTTTAGCTCAAAAATTGAAATGCCGAGCATTGATTTTTCTCAGGCAATAGAAGATTGTGGAGTTGTAGGAGATTCCTGCACTTTTAATTTAGAAGAAGACAAGTTTATAATTGAAGCAAAAGGACTTCATTCAACAAAATCAGAATTTTCAGGTGATGAAATAAAAATAATTCCTGGAAAAGGAAAATCAAAATACTCACTTGAATATTTGAAAAAATTTGCCAAAGCCTGCAAAATGACAGACAATGTGAAAATAAATTTCTCAAATGATTATCCTTTGAAACTGGAGTTTCCAAGTGATTCTTTTTATATTGCATTTGTTCTTGCTCCGAGAGTTGAGACTGAGTGAGAATTTTTTTAATAAACAAAAAGTTTTATATATCATTTAATAATAAATTTATTATGGAAAAAAGAGGACAGATGACAATCCCTGTGATTATTTCAATTATAATTATTGGGGGTATAATCTTGTTTTTTACTTTAAGTGAAAGAATTGGTTTGGATATTTTTAGGACAAGCAAGCCAAGCCCTTATGAATATATGGATAAATGTGTTGAAGATTCAGCAAAAAATGCTATAGAAATTATGCTGCCTCAAGCAGGTTTTTTAGAGCCAGAAAATTATATGCTTTACAAAGACAAGAAAGTTGGTTATCTTTGCTATAATAGAAATTATTATGAAGGGTGTGTGATGCAAAAACCAAATTATATTGCTCATTTGGAACAGGAAATAAAAACATACATAACACCAAAAATCAAGGATTGTTTTTATTTATTAAAAAAAGAATATGAAAACAGAAAATATGAAGTTAAAGAAGGGGATTTAATTTTAAGTGTTAGTTTAAAGCCAAAAATAATTGACATAAGAATTGAAAAGAAATTAGAAATAACAAAAGATGGAGAGTCTGAAATTCTTGAGAGGTTTAAAATAAATTTTCTTTCGTCATTATTTGATTTGGGTTTACTTGCTCAGGAAATTGCATCACAAGAAGCAAAATATTGTTATTTTGAATATCTTGGTTATATGATTCTTTATCCTTATTTTGACATTGATAAAAAAAGTGTTGGTTCTGCAAAAGATTCAAGCAAGATTTATATAATAGGAGACAGAAGAACTCAAGATAAATTATATATTGCAATAAGAAGTTGTGCAATAAATCCTGGAAGGAGTTAAATGAAAAAAATTAATAAAGAAAAAATCTTTGAAACTGCAATTCAGATTTTTCTTTTAATGATTTATATATTTGCATTTTCCTATATAATAGATTCAATATCAAAAGAAATAAAACCTGTTTCAGCTGACTCTGGCTCTCAGTGTTGTGCAAAAACAAATAGTGGAGCAATATGTCAGAATATTCCTGCTCAAGAATGTGAAAGTGAATGCAGTGATTCATGTCAGTTTACAACATGTGAAAATTCTGTTGAATGCAAGCCTGGATGCTGTATAACAAAAGAAGGAAATTGCGCAGCAAGTTCTCCAAAAGCATCATGCGAATTAGGAGGGGGAGAATGGGTTGATGGTTCTGCGTGCAATATTGGAGACTGCATAAAGGGTTGCTGTGTTTTAGGAAGTGAAACTGTTTTTACAACAGAAAAAAACTGCGAGTTTTTAACATTAAGTTTTGGATTTGAGCAGCAGGATTTTAGAGGCAATATGAGAACTGAATTAGAATGCCTTGCTTTAAGAGAAGTTCAAAAACAAGGAGCTTGTGTTTTTGAGCAAGACAAAATAAACACATGCAAATTCACATCACAGCAGGAATGTGTTAAGCTGACAGGAAATTCTTTGAATTTTTATGAAAACTTTTTATGCTCACATCCTGGATTAAACACAAACTGCGAGAAACAAATTTCAACAGGATGCTTGGAAACAAATGATGAAGTTTATTGGTTTGATTCTTGTGGAAACAGGGAAAATATTTATTCATCAGATAAAGAAACAAGCTGGAATAATGGAATGGTTTTAAAAAAAGAAGAGTCCTGCTCTCCAACTTTGTCAAATATTAATTCAAAAGATTGCGGAAATTGCAATTATCTTCTTAGTTCAAAATGCTATAAAGCAGAAGATGTAAAACCAGATGTTGGAGAGTATATTTGCAAGGATATGAGTTGTGTTGATAACAAAGGGAAAAAGCATAGTAATGGTGAATCATGGTGTGTTTATGATGGGGCAATTGGAAAAGGAAGAGATTTAGTTGGAAGCAGGCATTTTAAAATGAGCTGTATAAATGGAGAAATAAAAAATGAGCCATGTGCTGATTATAGAAATGAAATTTGTGTTCAATCAAATATCCAAACTGAAAGACAGGTGATTTCTTCTGCATCTTGTGTTATAAATAAATGGCAGATGTGCATTGAGGGAAGTGGATGTAAAGCAGGAAGCAGAGATTGTTTTGCACAATCAATAACATTATCAAAAGAAATAGATACAATAAATTCTTGTCTTCCAAATTATCCCCCTGGTTTTGATTTAACAACAAGAGAAGGAGAAGATTATGCAAGGAAATTATGTGGAATAGCTTCATATAAATGTACTGCGGTTCTTGTTGATGGAGAATGTGAATCTAATTGTGAATGTCTTTTGCCTGAGTTTAGTGAAAAAATGCATAATTGGTGCACAAGTTTAGGTGATTGTGGTTATAAGAAAAATATAATTGGAGAATCAACAAAAAATGAATATCTTTCAGGAGCTCCAGATGCAAGGAGTCCAGTAGGAATAGTTGGGCAGCAGCAAGGAAATTATGCTCAGCCAGACAGCATACAAACATTAGAATCTTTGGGAATAAAACAATCATATGCTAAATCATCAGAAGGAAAAACACCAAAAGAAGAAGCTGATTTAGCATGGTTAAAAATGGCAATGGGGATTAGTGGGGCGAGTGGGATGGTGTTGATGTGGGTTGCTCCTTATTTAACAACTTATACAGTAGGTGGTACAATGGTAGTTACAGCTGTACAGGCAGCAGCAATAAAAAGTGTGGGAGGAACAGTAGTTACTTCAGGAATGGGTCCAACAGTAGCAGCATTTGCAAGTTTTTTAACTGGTGCAGCTATAGGAGCAACTGTTGGTTATTTTGCTGGAATGTATGCTGCAAAATCAGCTGGAATACAAGGAAGGGGAGCTGGAGCTGTTGCAGCCGGGGGAGCTATTGCCGGAGCAATTGCTGGAGGAGTACAAACATATTTACTTTCAACAGTTGGGATAAATGCATGGTTTGCAAGTTTTGGTCAATTCCTTCTTTCTTTTGGAGTGGTGTTATTTTGGGCAGCAGTTGCAATCATCATTATGATAATCCTTGTAAAATGCTTTGGTTTATTTGGTGGTAGTGGAGAAATAGAAAAAAGAATAGTGGAGTTTAGGTGTATGCCTTGGGAAGCTCCTGTTGGAGGTGGAAATTGTGATAAATGCAATGGTGATGAATTAAAACCATGTTCAAAATATAGATGCGAGTCACTT
>JAHIRT010000040.1 GCA_018818285.1 Nanobdellota archaeon | reverse complement strand
AAGTCAGAAGGACTCATTACAGCAAGCCCCATTAAATCAAAAATCCCAGCACTATCAAGTTTTGTAGCAACAGCAGGCCCTATTCCTGGTAAATCAGTTAATTTTGGTTCTTTTTCAATATCCTCATCTTTTTCAGTATCCTCATTTTTAACAGGTTTTTTAGTCTTAGAAACTTTTTCAGAATCAGCCTCCCCTTCAACTGCCTTCTTAATATTTTCCTCATCTTTTCCCATACAATCAAAAAATTTAAGGAGTTTATAAATATTTATTCACTCAAACATAATCCTTCGCATTATACAAAAGGGTAATTTCAAACTTAAATTAATAAACTAAATTTCTCAAATAGTCTACAACTAGTTTGTAGGGGGATTTTGATTCTCCAAGTAAAATTCTTCTTGATAGCCCATCACACCTTTTATTTATCTCATCAAAATCAACTGGCCCTTGTCTATCTAAATAACCATCAAAAACTCTTTCCCCATCATTAACAAAACAAGAACTACTTGCACATACATCAGACAGTGATTTGCTCAGGTTATTTTATTATAAGATAAAGTATAAAAACCCTCCCATTTAATCGATTTATGAAAGGAAAAAGGCAAGAAATTTTGTTTGTATGTAAGTATAATCAAAAAGTAAGCCAAAGTTTCAAAAATTATTTTGATTTTATATGGAAGTATGCAAAAAAATTATAAACATCTTAAAAAACACTCTTAATTAAAATCAAAAAAACAATAAAATCAATCAAAGCAAAAGAAACAAAAATACTTGTTTCAGTCAAGCTTCCAGTTCTTAAATCACCTGATAAACTTTTCTTATAAGGCCAAAAAGGTCTAATTCCCTGAATAGTCAAAGAATCCTCAAATAAATGCAAAGAATAACCTAAAAAAAATGGAAGTGCAATTATTGGAACAAAAAAAGCAAAAACCAGGGAAACAGAAATGCAAAAAGTAAAACTATGAAAAACTCCTCTATGTTTTGAAAAAAACTGAATAACTCTGCTCCCATAAAATTTGCCAATATTAGAAAAACCTGAATCAATATCAGGAATTATAGTTGCTACTAAAACCACTAAAACAAAACTAAACTTATGAGAAACCTGATTAAAAAATAAAAGAATCGCCAATAAATTTATAGCAAGATGTGTTCTTAACATCATTTTACTACCTCATTAATATCCTTAAGTTCTGTTTTAATAAAATCCATATCCTCTCTGACTTTAATAAAAGAATGCTTAACATATCCACTAAATCCAGAATAATTTCCATAAAACTTTAAAACAAATCCAAGAATCAAAATAATTAAAGATTGTTCAAAAGTTAGAGAATCTCCAAATAAATACCATAAAAAATAAACAACGCCAATTACAAAAAATATCCAAAACAAAATATCATATATATTAAATTTCACTTTTTCAGTTTAACTTAACAAATTTATTGTATTTACAATTATTAAAATTATAATCATCAGAATCAAAATCCAAAATGCTATATCTTTTAAATTCATATTCCTCTTTCACTTGCTTTCAAGTGTCTCAATCAGTTTGTCAATATCAAGCTCCTTAATTTCCTGAACAAGCATTTCTGTATTATTAAACATTTTGTTCTGTCTTATATTCCCAGAAAAAAAAGCCTCTTTTCCCAAAAGCTCCTCTCTCTTTTTTAAAAAATTCTCTGGCTCCAAATCCTGTTCATTTAATCCAAATTTTTCTATTGCCTCTGAAAATAAAACCCCCCTTAAACTCTCAGTTCCATCATCTAAAACCAAAGACAAAACAGCTTTTTTAACAGGAGCCACAACACCATGTGTTAAACATTTTGTTCCTTCAACTTCATTTATAACTTTTTTTCCACACCCAGGACACACCTCAAAAAACCGCGGCTCAAAAAGTTGAACAATTACTGCACGAACTCTAAATGCCCCCCCAATACTAAGCTCTGATATTTTTTTCTCTGAAAATTCTGTTTCTGTTTTTACATTCTCAATAATCTCATTGCTTTTCTTAATATCTGAAAAACCAGTTAAATGAAGCTCATTATTTCTCAGATTTGCATTTGTAATCTCAATAACATCTTCTTCTTTTATCTCATTTTTTTCAATAAGCTCTATATGATTGGCATCCCATAAAACTGTTCTTATATTTCCAGTATCATCTGCAAGAACAAAGCTCCCGATTTTTCCTTCCCTGTCTTCTTTCTTATATTCCCTAACAGGAAACATTTTTATTATTTTCGCAACAATATTTATTTTTCTCATTCCAGGAAGAAATTCATTTATCTTGCATTTCTCTTTTTCAAAATTAATTCCCAATTCAGAAGAAACTATCTGAGCTGCCCCTTCTCTTGAAATCAAGCCAGAAAGTTTTGCTCTTTTTGCCTCCACAAGCCTATTAATCTCATCAACACTCTTTCCAGAAGCCTTAGAAATTTTTTCAGTTAACATGCTATAATCATGAATCATAATAACAAAAAAATAAAGTTATTATTTAAAGATTATTGTGATAAAAGAATTGAATTTAAAGGCATTATTGTAATAAGCTTTAAAAACTCCTTTTTCCCCAATCAACTATGGGAGTAGCAGCATTACAAATAAAAATCATGCCTTCAAGTCCTGAAACAGACTTAGAAGAATTAAAGGAAAAAACAGAAGAAAAACTTAAACAAGCGGGAGCAATAAGAATTGAAAAATTTGAAATTCAAGAGGTTGCTTTTGGACTTAAAGCACTTATAGTAACACTTGCCTGGCCAGAAGAAAAAGAATCAGAAGATGCTTTAAACGCAATAACAAGCATTGAAAAAGTTTCATCAGCTGACATAATTGATTATCGCAGAGCATTTGGTTAAAATTAATAATAAAACAATTAAAATTCTATTAACAAAACTTAAATATGTCTTTTTCTTAAAATTACAATGCTAAATGAACAAGAAATCAAAAAAATAAAAGAACAGATAACTGCCCAGATAAAATCATGGCAAGTTCCAGAAGAACAAAAACAGCAGGCAATAAGCCAGGTTGAATCAATGAATTCAGAGCAACTTGAACAATTTCTAATTCAAAATAAATTAATTAAAAGCGAACAATCAGAAAAAACAGCTACCCAACAAACTCAAGAAAATCAATGTCCTTTTTGTTTAATCTCTGAAAATAAAATTCCTTCATATAAAATAGATGAGGATTCTAAAAGCATTGCAATTCTTGAAATCAATCCACTAACAAAAGGACATACAATAATAATTCCAAAAAAACATCAAGATACTGAAAAAATTCCTTCTCAAGCTTTTACTCTTGCAAAAAAAATTTCTAAAAAATTAAAAAGCAAATTAAAAGCAGATAATGTAGAAATCAATGCTTCTTCAATATCAGGACATGGTTTTATTAATGTAATGCCATTTTATAAAAATCAAAAACCAACACAAAGAAAAAAAGCAGAAGAATCTGAATTAAAAAAACTTCAGGAAAAACTAATCACAAAAAAGAGAGAGATAAAACCAAAAACCAAAAAATCATCAAAAAAACCAAAAAAATTAGAAAAAGCTCCTGTGAGAGTGCCTTGAAAATATTTTAAGATAAGATAACAAACCTCCTAAAACCTTTTTAATAAAAGAAATAGATTGAATTTTAGATGAATTGATATTCAAAATTATATTTCCTCACTGAATATTCCATTTTTCCCATAATTTTAATGCATTAATATTTAAATCTTTTATACTAGAATATCCTGACAAATCTCCCCATTGTATTTCAGATTTAGTGTATTTTTTATTTTTATAGATATCATATTTAATCAAAACTTGTCCAGACTCATCTTTTATTTTCAAATTACAATAGTAAATAACTAAAGTATCAAGAACATCATCGCTATCAGAATCAAGTGCTCTAGCATTATATTTAAAAAATTCCTGGTTTGGTTTTCCCTCTTTATCTGGGATAATTAATGTTATAACACCATTTATTTTTTTTGATTGAATAGTATTAACATCTCCGAGCATATATCGAACAAGATTATTAGAATCAACATTTTGTTCATAATTTTTACTATCGCTACCTGATTCACTTTTTCCTTCAAATCCAGAATAAACATTACTAGAAGTTCTAAAAGATTCATAACCATTTTTATTATCTGTCTGCATTGTCGTATCCCCTTTAAAAACATCAACCATACCAAAAGAAAGTAAAGAATGGGTGCCACTTCCACCACCACCATTGCCCACAGAAGTAACTTTTCCAGGATTATTAATAACAATCCCTTCTTCAAATAATTCCTGACTCAATTCTGAATCACTAACTAAATCAGAAAATAAAATATACCTTGCTTTTACTGTAATTAGTTTTTCAGGAAAATTCTCTAATTTTTTGGTTTTTAAATTAACATTACCAAAATCATACAATTTTTGGCCTTTTTTGGTTGTCTCAAACCCAATTAGTCTTTCATCTTTTATCATTCCAGCAAGAACATGCCCGCTTGTTCCAATAACTAGTAAATTGTCTAATTCCTCCTCACTAAGAATCTCTAAAGCAGAAGTTACAAATAACCTTGTCCCACTTGTACACTGAATTTTCTTTTCATAAAAAGCATCCAACAAATTACTGTAATCTTTATTATATGTTGAGATTCCTAAAATATTATAAATAACATTTTTAAAATCAATAAGTTGATTTACTTTAACATTATTATAACCTTTGATCTTAAGTTCATCAATTAATTTTTTTCTCTTCTTTTTAAAATCATTAAAATTATTAGGTTTATTTTTTCCATTATAATTATCATATTCTTTTCTTAAAAAAGCTTCAATTAATAAAAAAGTATC
The DNA here is from genome assembly GCA_018818285.1 of Nanobdellota archaeon. GTDB lineage: Archaea > Nanobdellota > Nanobdellia > Pacearchaeales > GW2011-AR1 > JAHIRT01. Next base: position 5,495 of record JAHIRT010000040.1, on the reverse strand, counting down.
TATTTTATTTTCAGAATTATATTTTTTTATGAGTTTTTCTTCTTCATTACTCTTAAAAATATTTTTAAAATTTTCTAAAAAATTCTTCTTAGATAACTTTATTGCATTATTCAAATTTTTAACAGCCATTAAAAATCCTTCATCAAATTTTCCATTTTCAATATCTTTAGCAAGTTGCTGATAAATAGGTTTTTTAAGTTTATTTGATATAAATCCATTAACTCTTGTTGCAACAATTACTTCTTTTTCTTTTTTAAAATAAATTATCAAAACATTAAGTTCTGGATTTCCATCCTTATCTAATCTTAAATCATAAGCTATTTTTCGCATATAATTTAATAAATCATCGTCCTCTGAATTCTCAATAGTATAAACAACAATTAAAGCATTATATTCTTTTTTTATATTATCAATTTCTTTTTGAATATTTTCTGTATTGCTTAGAATATTTGCTTTATCAAATACAGAACTGGCATCTTTTGCAAAAGAAAAACTAGAAAAAATTATTACAAAAATAAAGAATACAATTAATTTTTTCATTTAGAAATTAACTCCTTCCCCCCCAGTTGGGCAATCTAATTTGTCACATTTTTCAAATCCTAAGGTCTTTCTTTTAAATAATTGATCACAAGTTAAATCTTTATAATCATTAATGTTTTTCTTTTCATCCTTCATAATTATAACATCTCTTTTTAAAAAACAAAAATTATACTCTTCTCCAGCCATACAAGCAATACTGCAAGCCTGCCGAACATCATCAACATTAACAGGACTCATATAACCAGAAATCTTGCTCCATAAATTTGTCCAACCAGTTCCAAAACCAAGAGCAAGAACAACTAAAACAATTATAGATAAAACTATTACAACAAGTGTCCCAATAGTCATACCACCTTCTTGCCCTCTTTTATTCCCCATCAATTAAATAAGCAAAGAGATATTTAAAAAACTATAGACTTTTAATCAAAAAATGTTTTTCAATAGATATTTAAAAGGAAATCTTATTATAATAGAAAAGAGGAAAAATGGAAACAGCACTCTTAATAATAATTATAATATCTGTTCTTGGTCCAATAATAGGCTCCTTAATTGGAGTCATTAAAAAACCCTCTGAAAGATTTATGTATAATATGCTTGCTTTTGCAGGAGGAGTTATGTTAGCTATTTCATTTTTAGAACTAATTCCAGAAAGCATAAATCTCTCATCAATATTAATTTCTATTATGGGAATAGTTTTTGGAGCTCTTTTAATGTTTTCAGTAGATAAAATAATACCCCACATACACCCAGAACTTTGTTCTCAGGAACAAGGATGTAATTTAAAAAGAACTTCAATATATTTAATAATTGGAATATTTTTACATAATTTTCCAGAAGGAATGGCAATTGCCATTGGAGCAGTTTCAAATACAAAAGTTAGCATAGTTATTGCATTAGCTATTGCAATACATAATATCCCAGAAGGAATATGCACATCTGCGCCATATTTTCATTATACTAAAAAAAGATTAAAATCATTTCTTGTTTCTTCATCAACAGCAATTCCAATTTTAATTGGTTTTTTAATTGCTAACTGGCTTTATCATTATATCTCCCTATCATTAGTGGGTTTTATTATTGGGGCAACAGCAGGGCTGATGATTTATATAACTAGTGATGAAATTATTCCTGCCTCTTGTTGCAAAATGACAAATCACACAACAATTTTTTCTCTAATCTTAGGAATAATTTTTGTTATTTTGTTAAAATTAATCTAATCTTAAAAACCAAACCTCAATAATCAGTAATGAAGTCTATCTTCAGATTTCAAAATTGTTTCTATTTCACTTAATCTTGGCACCCTATCACCTTTCGCACCATGCTCTTCTGAAATCATATCATGATAAAAACCAATTATTTTTCTTAAATTCTCTCCACAATCAGAATATTCCACTCTCTTTCCATCTGCATAAACCTCTTCATAAACTCCTGCATCATCAGGTTGTTTTCCAACTTTTACTTTATACTCATATACCATAAAAAAACAAAGAATAGGTAGTATTTAAACCTTTCTATTATTATAACTCTATAGTGATTACAAAATAATATTTCTAAATAATCCAAAACAAAAACTCAATCAAGCCAATTCCAAGATAATACAACCAAACATAAAAAATAAAGGCAATTAAAAAACTTGGGACAAATGGAACACCATATTTAATCAAAATTTTATTCCTACTCTTCTTAATTAATTCAACTTCTTCTTCACACAAACCCTGCCAATCTGGTTTTAGGACTTGCTTTCCAACTCTGATTTTTTTATACAGCCAATCACCAATTACAATATCTTTAGGATTAATTAATTTAATCAAGCAAGATTCTTCAATTGATTTTGCATAGCAAAATAAAAAAGGAAGCAAAAACAAAGTAAAAGGAAGAACAATAAACGCATAATCAACTAAAATAAAAACAAAGCTCAAAAAAGCAAAGAAAAATGAGATATAAAAAAAATTTTTCCTTAAATAAACTTGTTTTTTAAATTCTTTTGAAAATTTATTATAATTTCTAAAAACAAGCACAGAACCATAAACCAAACTATAAGCACTTCCAGATAGCATAAATAAAAAAACAAAAAACATTAAATATAAAAAATTCCCATAAAAACCAAAAGACAAAGGCAAGATTGCACCAAGCCCCATAAGTAATTTTGCATCTCCCCCTGCAAAAACCCTTGAATAATAAAACAAATTAGCAATAATAACAAAAATTCCAAACCCAAACAAACCATAAAGAAAAAAATTATAATTTGAATTTAATATAGAATAAATTGCTCTAAAAATCAAGGCAAATATAATTAAACTAAAATTAAGCCAGTTAGCAACTTCCCTCATTTTCAAATCCTGCCAGCTCGCAAATATCAAATACAAAAATCCAAGCACAATTAAAAATATAGTTTCATACATTTTTTAATTTCTCCTCAATTAATACTGAAACAGGCTTTCCTGTTTTCTCCTTAAGTTTTTTTAATTTATTTATAGTTCCAACTGATAAAGTAATGTCTATTCGTTTTCTCTGAAATAAAAGCTCGTGAGTTTTATCATATTCTTCCAGAGCTTCAAAATCTTCCTTATATTTCTTCATTATTTTTCTTATTGTCTTGTTATCGAATTGCATTTTTTAATCTCCATTCTATATTTTTTATATTTATTTCATTTTTCTTTGCTATTGAAACAAGATGGTGAATTAATAATTCCCTGTTAACTTGTTTTTTATTTTTCTCTGCAAAACCAAAAATAAGGAACATCGCAGTTCTCTTGTTAGCATCTATAAATGGGTGATCAACTAATATTGCCCTCATAAGATATGCAAGTTTTTTATATTCTCCTAATTTTTCATTCTCTTGCATTCTAATAGCAAAATCCAAACTTGCATCGCTCCTCAAACTACCACCAAAACCCTTATTTATTCTTAACAAATCTTCCTTACTAATTTCCATACACATAAATATTAGTAAGATAGTATTTAAATCTTTTGGTTAGAAATTATAATCACCAACCCAAATAAGTTTTTTTAATTAAAAAGCTACTCAACCAACAATCTTCTTTCCCCTATATTTCCCACCTTTTTTATAAGGGTGTTTCTTTCTCTCTTTTTTCTTGTCTTTCTTTTTCTTTCTTTTTTCTGAAGATACATAATCTCCCGACATTTTAATTTCCCTCCTTGATTTTTCTTTCTGCAATTTTTAATAATTGCGAGATTATCTTCTTAATTTCTTTTTCATTATTAATTAAAAAATTCTCACTTATTTTCTTACCATAATAAACAACATCATTTCTAAATTTTCTTAAAGAATCAATGATTTTTATCCCAGAATAATCTATCTCATTATAATTTTTTTCAAAATATTCTATCAGCTTCTTATGACTCAGAGTTTTGTATCCATCAGAATACATTATTGCTGTCAAAAGTTCTTTTATAATTTCATAATATTCTTCAATTATTTTATATGTCCTGATTTTTGGAATAAGAGGCAAATCCTGCAATCTCTCCTTAGCCATCTCAAATAAGTCTTTTGCTCTCTCAATATCTTTTGTTATCCTAAAAATTTCCTCTTTCATATTACTCCATGCAAAACAACCCCATTTAAAATTTTTTTCTGTATATTTTTATCTAAATCCTCTAATTTCTTAACAATCAAAAAATTTATTTTTCTATTAAGTTTTTTTTCAAATTTTTTTAAATCAATATTATTTTTTATTTTTGAAATAATCAAAATATCAATATCACTTTCTTCAACATCCTCTCCCGATAAATAAGAACCAAATAAAACAATTGCTTTGGGATGAATTTCACTGATTATTTTTTCTTTTAATTCATAAAGACTAAAAAAATTATAAGCTCTTTTTAAAAATAAGAATTTATCACTATCTCTGTTAGCAATATAACCGTCAAAAGGTTTAGATTTTTTTATTTGAATTAATTTTTCATCCAATAACATTTTTACATTATTTCTAACAGATGTATGCGCAAGATTGATTTTCCTGCCTATTTCTTTAATAAAATGAATTTCAGTTGGCTCTTTAAAAAAAACTTCTAAAATTCGTTCATAGCTACTTTTTTGTACCATTATATACATTTATGTTGCTAAGAGTATATAAATGTTTTCATTCTCTTTTACCCATTTTCACAAACACCCTCACAGTCAATACTGCACTCAACTTTTAATCTCTCATCTGTGCATTTTATTTTTTCTGTTTTAGCTTTTACAAAAGAAATTTCCCTTTCAACACAGCAAAAATCATTTTTGTTCTCAAGAACACACGAATTCTTGCATATTTTTTCCAAAGAATCAATCTCACCCACATTATAATCCATTAACTTTCCATAAAACTTCTTCCATCCACCTGTAAAAGCCATACTCAATGCAATCAGCACAATCAATCCAAGAACAATAACAACAAGAGTTGAAATCGCCATCTCAAACCCTTGTTTTTTATAAATCTTATTACACCTCTTTTTTCCCAGAAGATTTTTCATAAAATCATTAAGAAAAACTAGTTTTTAAATTTTGGTTTTTACAAAAAATTCAAATTAAAAATCACCTTTTTTCCCAAGAAGAGGTTTTTTATTATTCGGCAGGTTGTCCAGTAGTAGTAGTAGTGGTGCCACAGCAAACATTTGGAGATACAATTGGTTTTAAATTATCATCAAGTTTATTAGGAAATTGTTTTATAACATCACTTTCAGTACAAGGAGTTTTAACACTTAATTTATAACATTTATTTTTTGTGGAACAGATACTATAATCATAATTACCACCAGCACCTTTAGAAATCTCTCCCCCACTTGCATCAACAACCATATCCGCCTTGCATACAACCCCGCCACAAATTTCTCCATCACAACTCAAATCACAATCAGATGGTTTTATCATATTATTAGAATTACAGGTCATTGATTCTTTTTTATTCTCTCCAAAATTAACTTCTCTTATTCTGCAACAATAATCATATTTT
>JAHIRT010000039.1 GCA_018818285.1 Nanobdellota archaeon | reverse complement strand
GCATGTATGCTTAATTTTATATCAAGTTTTTCTGTGGTTTTTTTTATGTTTTCAATTTCTTTTTTCTGAGATTCTTTTATATAAACCCCATATGTAAATGCAATTTCACATGCTTTCAAACCTAATTTTGCAAATTTCTTCAAATTAGAAACAGCTTCTTTTACCCCCCCTAATCCTGCTGGTCCAAATCTTATCATTTTTTAATGTGCAGACAATCCTTTATATTTTTAATGTTTGTTAATAAAATTGAAATTATTTATTCAAATAAATTTAGAACTATCCTTCCTCTCCTGTATCATAATTTCTCCAGCTTGTATGAGTAACTCCAATCCACGGATGTTCTGGTTCCCAAGTTCTCATATCAATTGCATTCTTCAAACTCATGCTATGAGGCAACTCAATATAACCAAATCTTTTATCTCTCTTAACTATTCCTTTATCAGATTCAGATAAATCCAAAAATTGAATTTTCCATGAGGAATCATCACCCCAAATACAACCTGCAACAAATCCAAAATTACAATACTGAATTGGTCCTAATATATTTTTACTATCATATTCTTTATCAAAACATTCATCACCTGTTAACCATATTTCTAATTTTTTTCCTATAGCCTCCTCAGGAGATGTTACTTTTCTATAAACAGGAATATAAAATTCTACAGGACAAAAATGATCCTTGTAATCAATATTATCTTTATCTTCTCCACCTAAATCTCTACAACTCGGCAATTCCATAACTCGAGTATACATATATTGGCTTGAATAAAGTGCAAGCTCCTTATTATTGAGTACAAATGGGAAGAATGTTTCACCCAAGCTAGGATAATTCCTTGAGTATGAACCAACTTTTTCTTTATTACCATCTAATATTCTTGAAACAGTAACATCTAATGCATTCCAAGTTCCATTTCCTGCTTCTATTGTTTTTGAATCAACAATATATTTCTTTCCAATAAAACCTTCTTCAAAATTATCCATAATTTAATACTCTTGATAGGAGTTTAAAAAGTTTTCCATATTCTTTTATTAATTTATCGCGTGTGGAGTTGAAATAATCATGGATAAAAGAAGTTTTTGGGGTGTGGGAAAATTATGGTATCTGATTCTAATATTAATTTAAGGGTGGTAAACTAAAAAAAAGATTTATAAACTAAAGTATTATAGTAAAATTAAGATGTCACAAAAGGTTGTTATTCCAGCAAGAAATAGAGAAATAGTAGAAGTTCAACCAGCTTCTGTTATAGAGCAATATATTGAATCTGCAAAAGCTTATAATAGTAAAAAAGCTAAAGAGACTTTAGGTGTTGGGAATTGCAAAGTTTCTGTTAGAGGAGATGAATTTGCAGGCTCATCACCATTTATCAATATTCTTTTAGCAAATTTAGATTCTGATAATCCAGGAGTATTTCCAAATAAGCAAATTCCTGTAACAAGAGATGTTTTAGAAAGAGCAGTTTTTGAAGATAAGGAATTTTTAAAAATGCGTTATAGTGATTTTGGATTAGCATTAATTACTCCAACAGATAATTATAAACCAAATAATTTATTAGCAGAAAGATTAGCAGAACAATTAGAGAAAAGGAAAATTAATTTAAAAACAGGAAAATTAATTCATTTTAATGCTTTTTCAAAACCAATTGAGCATGATAATTCAGCTTATGGATTGATTCTTGATTTAAGAGATGATTTTTCTAAAGACAATCTTTTAGATTCTGGTTTAGTTAGAGATTTATCTGAATTTTCTTGGGATTGTAATGGGAGTGAAGGACTGCCGAGAACTTGTTTCGGCAGCGACATGGACTGGTATTGGGAAGGCAGGAATCTTGGTGGCTCGGGCAGTAGTGGCAGGGTAGTGGGGGTTGGAGTGGATGCACACAAAGGTTTAGTTGAAGAAGATAGAGGTAAAAAGCTTTAGAGAAGAATACTGGATTTAAAGGAACAATTGACCCTGTTTTAACTTATTTACAACAGAATCAATAATTAATAAAGAATCCTAATTTTTCAAGAACTAAAAACTTTTTTTATGTCTTCTAAATTTTCAGTAACATATTTATGAAGCCTTTCTATAATAATTTCCTGCATTTTTTCTTTAAGCAGTCCATTGCATATTTTTAAATTATTTTGGGGCCTTGATGCAGTTCCTAATTCAATATCACATTCCATATTTTTTCCTTCTAAAAGTGATAACTCACTGTTCCCTTTTTTTAACTGTAATAATCTCACATTTACTTTGCAGTTTTCTTGTTCTTTTTTATTTATCTTATATTCCCAAAATCCATCTTCTGTTTCATCAACATAACTTGCTTTTTTGCATTTTTTAAGATGTTCTTCAAAACAAGAATAATCAGAACACTTTTTTGAAGAAAAAAACAAAAAATATCCTAAAACTAAAATTATTAAAATCACAACCAAGAATACTAAACTAATTATAATTTTTTTTTTCATTTTAATTCTATTTATAGATTATCGTTTGCCTTCTAAAGCTAAAAAGGATTTTACTTGTGCAAGAAACTCATCACCTTCTCCAAATAATTTTCCCTCGTATTCATCTATTCTGCTTTTAATTATGTACTTGTCATAAATGCCTCTTAAAAATTTAAAAAATGGCCTATCTTCCCACCTATTTTCATAATCTTTTTCTAAAATTGCTTTAAGTTTTATTTCAACAGAACCTTTATTCATAGTAACTTTTGTCCCATTTTGTTCTGCTTCAACTTCTTTCATTCCGAGAATCTGCCACTTGATTTTCAATGTAAATTTAAAATAATCAGAAATCTTTTTCTTTGCTTCCCATTCTATATCAACATCTTTCCCAGTTGGAGTTATTTTTTCTGAATAATTACTTTCAACAACAAAATAACCTTCATCAATTAAATGATTATAAGAAAATTTATATACATCTGAAAAACTAAAGAGCCCTTTATGCTTGACTTTTTCTGAAAAAATAGTATCTTTTTCTACCATATATAAACCAACTTTTGTATTTTAACAAAACAAAAAGCATATTTAAATCTTTTCACAATATATTTAAATACAAAAAAACTTTAAATATTATGAAATCAAAATTAATAGTTGTTATGTTGATTTTATTGGTTTTTATTACAGGAGCTATTTATATGAACAAAAAAAATACTAAAGAAAAAGTTATCTTTAAAACAACATTTGGAGATATTACAATTGAGTTATATGATGATATGCCAATCACAGCAGGAAATTTCAAAAAACTTGTAAAACAGGGGTTTTATGATGGGGTTGTTTTTCATAGGGTTATTGATAGTTTTATGATTCAGGGAGGAGATCCAACAGGAACAGGTTCTGGTGGTCCAGGATATAATATTCAGGATGAATTCACACAAAATAATAAAAATAACCGAGGAACAATATCTATGGCAAATGCTGGTCCAAATACAGGGGGGAGCCAATTTTTTATTAATCTTGTAGATAATAATTATCTTGATGAAAAACATCCTGTTTTTGGGGAAGTTATTGAAGGATTAGATGTTGTTGATAAAATAGGAAAAACTCCTGTAGATGCTCAAGCAAAGCCAATTCAAGAGATAAAAATAATAAAAGCAGAGATTGTTGAGTAATAAGTTTTATAAATTCTTTTTTTTTGTTTCTCATATCACAAAAATCCCATATCATAATCATCTCACATGGCTGAGATGATGAACCAACTGCCAGCGGCGGCAGTTGGTTCTCTTAATAAAAATCCTCTTTCAATTTAATTATTGTTGTGCACTATGTGAGCAATAGCAAGTTAGAAAAAATCAAAAAGTTTATAAAACATTTTTTCTAAATCTAAATGAGGTGTAAATATACCTCAGATATTCTGAGTTAAAATTTAAAATGAAATTACAAGAAATATTAGATTCAAATTATCCAGTTTTAGTAGATACAAGTATCAGTGAAACAAAAGGGCAAAAAAGTATTGCAAAAGAGATTCATAAAACAAGACATTATAGTGATATTAATCCAGGAATGTTAACAAGAAAATTTTCAGATATTGATTTATTAGCCACAATACTCCAACACCCCAGTTCTTTTACAATACCAGAAATTACAGCTGAATTAAAAAGATTAGAAGAAATAATTTGTGATAAAATAAAATTTTGTGGTAAGAAAGACTATTCAAATGTTCGTAGGAGTAATAAGAGAAATAAAAGAATAAGACGAAGAGAAGCAGAAACATCAGATACATCTGAACAATTATTAAAAGAGTTTCAAAGAAGAACATTTCAATTAACTAGGTTATCAAAACAAAGTGAAATCCAATATGAAGAATCTTTAAGAGCCCCATTATTAGGGATAGTAGAACTTATAGAGAATGAAATAGGATTAAAAGAAAATGTAGGGCTATTACACAGGGGTGGTTATTCAACTGAAAATCAGGAGGATTTGCATACAGATGAAAAATTGATATCCACACTTTATTATCTTTCAATGTTCCAAAATAAAAAACCTGTTTTATTGACACAAGATTCAGATTTTGTAAGATTATTAGCAGTAGTATCGAGATTGGTTAGTTCTAATGATTTATTGCCTTTAAACACAAAATTCAGAGATTCATTGTATAAAAATCCTATAAAGCTCTATTATAAACAAGGACAAGATTATGAGATTGGATTAAGCAGTGATGAAATTGCTTTTGACCCAGAGTTTTTAATTTTTGGAACAAGTGAATTAAGAAATCAGGAGATTAAATCTGAGATTAAAAGATATTTACAGAATCTTAAAAACATTTCAAGGAACTAAAAAAAATAAATCCACAAAGAAACTACTCCAATTAAAAAGCAATACAAAGAAAACATCCAAAATTTTCCTTTTTTAACAATTATATAAAGTAAATTTAAAAAAAACCAGCTTAAAAATAAGCATATAAAAAAAGATAATAAAAGTGTATAAGAAAAATAAAAACTTCCCAATTTTAAAACAAATGCTCCGATAGACAAAGGGACGAATAATAAAAAAGAGAATTTAACTGCTTCTTCTTTATTTAATCCTGAAAACAATCCTGATGATATTGTCATGCCACTTCTTGATATTCCTGGAAACAAAGCAAGAGCCTGAAACAATCCAATAAAAAGCGAGCTCCAAAAATTCAATTTTAAAGGTTTGTATGCATATTTTGTCAAAAACAAAATTGTTCCAGTGAAAATAAAAGCAAGCCCTAAAAATAAAAATGATGAAAAACTTGTTTCAATTAAATCTAAAAAAATAAAACCAAAAAAAACTGCTGGAAGCGAAGCAGTTATAAGATAAACCCAGTATTTTTTATATTTTTTTTCAAAACTAATAAGCTTAAAAATTTCTTTTCTTGTAAATATCATAACAGCAAAAAGAGATGCTAAATGCAAAACTGTGAAGAAAAATAAATCCTGCTTTTCAATAATATTTGAAAAAAGAGCAAGATGTCCTGAACTTGAAACAGGCAAAAACTCAGTTGCTGCCTGAATTACTGCGAGCAAGATTTCTATTAACATGAAAAAGAAAGTTTAGATTATTATTTAAAATTATAGTTTAAGTATATAAATTTTTAAAAGGCAATTTCAGCTTTAAATTAAATGATGGACATTGAATGCCCAAAACCAGCTTATGATAGATTAATTAAAGCAGGATTAGATAAAAAAGTTCTTATAAAAATAAAAGTGTTACATGATATTTTTCTTTATAATAATCCTTTTGAATTAGAAGGTAGCAAGATATTAAAAATAGCAAAGGATACCTTTAGTAAAATGCCTGAAAGAAAAATATCTGAAAAAACAGAGGTAAGTAAACAGATATTAACACTCAAACAAATTTTAGATGAAGATAAGTATGGGATAGTTTCATCTTTTAAATTTGGGGATCTATTAGTCCAATATCCAGCTTTTCTTGGATATCTTATTTTAAGAAATGATTTATTTGATTTTGAAAAATATGGATTTCCATCAAGGGCAAGTTTAGAAGAATCCATCACAAGTTTTTGTATATCAAATTATGAGATAATAATGGATTGGGGGAGAGATTATCTTTGGAGGAGTAGAAATTTTAAAAATCTAATTTCACAAAACATGCATGGAGATTTATATGCCTCACAAACAGATTTTTCTGGCAGAGAATGTGAAGAACAAACTTTATTTGGAATTGAAGAAAAATTTGATACAATTAAAAAAGATTCTGAAAAAAAAACAATCTATGCTTATCAGGATTGGTCTGATTTTTTGATGGCAACTTTAAGGTATTCTGAGGTTATTGGTAAAGCAAAAATACCAGAAATTGTTGATTGGAAAGATGTTTTAGGGAGGGTTGGTGCAGTTGGAACAGCTACTGCCGAAGCAATGTTCGGAGAGACTGGAATTGATTTAAAATTACATTTTCTTGAAGAATCTCCAATTTTAGTAAAAGGAAATAAAATAGAAGGATATCTTTTAAGTGTTAAGGGTCAAAATTCTAATTTTTTTCCATATGTTGAAGATAAAAAATTAATTTATCTGGAAAACAATGAAAATGGGAAAACACTTCCAGAATTTGAAGGAACAAGATTAGAAAATATAAAATTTTCAAGAACAATTGAATATTGTGAACAAGATTTGCCACATGTCTTAGCTGCAATTTACAGATTATTTGCAAGAGATAGAAGTTTACTACCAAAAATTATGAATATATTTTTATCTCAATCCCATCAATATCTCCAAAACAAATAACAAAAGATATTTAAAATTATAGTTTAGAGGATATAAATTATTTTAAAAGAGAAATTACATGAAAAGATTATGCTACATACAACAAGCCGAATATCTAAAAAATGGTATGGACAGGTTCCAGATGGCAAGACTCCTGTTTTTAATAAAGAATGGGAGATTGATACATATAAAAAATTTAAAGATTTTAAATTCATTGATTAATTAAAATGACTGAAACAATACAATCAAGTGGTTTATGGCATGTAACATTAGTTGAAAGAGATTTAGTCAAACAAGCAGGTCTTAATCAAGATGATTTTGAACAAGACTTTGGATTCTTTAAATATAGAGGGAGAGCTGTTATTATAAGTCATAGATTTAATGACCATCTTGTTGTTAGCATGGAAGCAAAAGAAGACAGAGATATGAAAACTTTAATAGATGGTTTCTCCAAAGTTGTTAATTACCAGCCCTTTTGCAAATATTCTCTAATGCCTAAAAAAGAAAACAATCACCCACCATTGCCAACTTATGAATGGGATAAGATTAATCCTGATGAAAGATATAAAGAATTAACTTCTAAAAAAACAGTTTCTAGTTTAATAAGATTATAAACTAATACCTCCAGAACAAAACAAGCAATCCATTGTTATCTCTTAAATCCTAATTATAACATCACGGTTATGCGAAAGTAGTGGGAGCGACCAAAATCTTGAAAAGATGGAGAGTAAATCTGGGGTCAGTCTTTCACTGAACGCAGTGATATTATGTTAATTAAAAGAATGATTCACATGGTTTCAAGTTAGCTGAGCGTTCTGTTTTTAATCCACGCAAAACCTCATACCATTGAATCCAGCAGATACATCCATTATACCCTTGCGTCCATATCGGTAGTGGATATCATCAGAAACCCAATTTTCATCAGAGGATGCATTCATTGAATCCAATCCATTGGGTTTTAATGTAGCTGAGCGTTCTGGTTTTAATTCAGGTAAAACATCATACAATTGATCAGCAGTATCAACTAATTCATTTAATTGTCTAGTAGAGTATTTCACTTTATCCATTTTATTAACTTCCTCACATCTCTATATAACATATAAGAATTAAGCACTCTTTAAAAACTTTTGTTTCTTTCTTGTTTTTAATATCTCCAAAACAAAACAAGCAATCCATTCTCATCTCTTAAATACAAACTATCTCCATCATCATTCCATATTCTTCCTTCATAATCTATTTTTTTTTCTTGTTTTGCGTTGATTTCAAAATCAAGTTTTTTTGTATGAGTTGCATCATCTTTAATTGTCCACAAATTCAAATCACAATTAAATCCGCATATATTTTCTAAAATCAAATATTCTCCAGGGTCAATTTCATTTAATTCTTTTAGGACAATGCATTCAGAACATTTGTCTTTGCTTTTTTCCCAAATACCAATTTGATTTTTTCTTGCTGTTTCTTCTGCTTTTTTTAATCTGTTAGTAAAATCATCTTCTGAATAAGAATAATAGTGAGCAAGTCCTCTTTTTAATATATCTTCATTAATCAACTTATCATTATAAAAAACATATCTTAACAATCTTCCATATAT
>JAHIRT010000038.1 GCA_018818285.1 Nanobdellota archaeon | reverse complement strand
TGGATTTACAACTGGAGAGTTTGCTTGAACAGGATTTTGTTTTTGAGTAGGTTTTTCTTTTAGTCTTTTCTCTAGCTCTTTATATTCCTTTTCAAATATCTTTGTATCTCCAAAGTTTCTTTTCATTTTTCCTGCCCTTTTAGTTGATAATAATCTGAAACAAATTTTACCATAATCCTTGATAAGTCATTATCTCCTTTAACAAAAACAACTGGCTTTCCCAGATTTTGTACATAATTAGAGTAATTTGTTTGTCTTCCAATCTGAATATGAATATAATCTGATTTCTTTAATTTTTCATCTAGACTTGAAGTATCTCTTGGCATTGAAATCTCTCCATCAGAAATTGACACTAACAATGCGGATTGTGATAATTCATTTTCAAGTTGTGAAGCATTTAATGATGTATGCATTCCTTCTGGTTTATGCAATAATTTTTTTGCAACTTCCTTTGATTTTCCTTTTATAATTCCTTCTCCAGATAATCCTACAACAGAACAATCCATAAAAGGAGCTACCCCCTGTCTTTCTAAGTAATTATCAATTCCAAAATAACCTTTTAATGCAAAATGATATTTACTTCTGTCACCCCAAGGAATAAAAGAAGTATCTCCAATATTTATTGGTCCATTACTATCACATTCATTGTCTGGATTAAGAGACATGCTTCCACTTCTATCCATTACTGCAATCTTTAGATTTGGAAATTTTGCTGGATGTTTTTTATATGTTGCTGGAAAATCAATATGATTTCTTGCTGTCTTCATTTCTAATTTTCCTTCTGAATTAAAACCAATCCCCTTGAATTTAATTTTCTTGTCATTTTCTGTTAAAAATCTTTTTCCAAAATGAACTAATGGCATTGATTGTGAAGAGCTAAATGAAGAAGTTTCAATTTGAATTTCCCTTGAAATAGATTTATATAAAGCATAAAGCTGTTCCTGTAAATCTGCATGATATGATGGTCCTTTTCCAGATTGATATCTCCCCATTGCAAGCTTTTCCTGAACTTGTGGATCCTGCATTTCCTTGTCAAAAGGATTTCCTGAATCTTCTTTATCAGAACCTTGTCCATTTCCAGAATCTTTTTGTTCTTTTCCTGAAGAATTACCATTTCCAGAGCCAAACATTTTTTCCTTAAGGATATTCTCCAGCAAATCTGCAGTTTTTGATGCAAAAGAATAAGCCAGTCTTTCCCATATTTCCATTCTTTTATTTAAATCAGTTGTAAATAATCTTTTAAATCCTGGTTTTTCATTAAATCTTATAGAACTTGCTTCTTCTGATTCTCTGCATATATCTTCTAAAAAACTTTTTACAGCAGGCATTACTTTTTTATCATCTGAAAAAAATCTTGAAAGCAAGGTGTGACTTTTTGCTTCTTTTCCCAAAAACAAGTTAATCCTTACAAAAGCCTCGTAAAAAGGATTATACTTTTTATCCTGACTTTTTGTTAATCCCTGGTTATTCCAGAACAAAGTCTGCCCTGAAAAATCAGTATAATTCCTGCAGTTAATATTATTCAAGATATCTTCAAATGCATTTGTAACATAATCTGTCTGTGATTCTTTTCCTTTTTCTTTTAGTGCTCTTGCTGTCTCGCTTTTAATTCTGTCATGAGTTTGAACATCATAAGGGCATCCTAAAGTTGTTCTTGCCCTGTTTTCCCTGTGCCCGCACTCATGCTCCAAAATATCTTCTCCTATCTTTTCCTCTGGATCTTTGATTCCTGATTTTCTTGCAAAATCTTCTGTTTCTTTGTCAGGAATCAGGTCTAAATTTTTTTGATAATCCATTCTTATTTTTTTCCAGTCATTCTGAATATATGCTAAGAAAGTATCTCCTGTTAAATCATCTGTAAGCTCCAATGAAGTCCCAACTAGTCCAATCTTATTTTTTTTCTTTTCTAATTTTTCTTTTAATTTTTTAAAATTTTTCATTTTTATATTTTATTTTTCGCACGCGAAACGTACCCCGAGAGCAGGATACGAGTAAGTAGGATTCCTGTTGCAGATAAGGTAAGCCCAATCAGAGACAGCATCCAACCCAGCCACCCCGCCATTTCTTGGAT
>JAHIRT010000037.1 GCA_018818285.1 Nanobdellota archaeon | reverse complement strand
ATCAACAATTCATAATACAAGCACTGATGATGGAGAATTTTATTCAGCAGGTGTGAGTATTACAAGTTTAGCAGATGGAATATTTACTTATAATTTTTCTTGTATGGCGGATAATGGAACAGACCAAGAATGGAGTGTTGGTTATGCTAATATAACTATACTTAATACACCGGCACATATAGATGTTAATAATTTTACTATATTTAATGCAACTCTTAATGCAATGAGTGCTTATGGAAATTATTCTGGAAATATGACTATGAATGCTACTGTTAATATTTCAGTTGTAAATGTATTGGAAAATGGTTCAAGTATAGGAATGCTTGCTGATGCAGGAATGATTTATAGTTTTTTAGATTCAGTTTATTATAATTTAAGTTTAGATGGAGTTCAATTATTATTCTGGAATTCAATAAGTGATATTGCTAATTCACTTCCTTTTAATGAAAGTGTTGATACATTTAATGGAAGTTTTGCAGATGACTACCAAGGTTATAAATTATGTATTTATGCAAATGATACATTAGGAAATATAAATCATACTGAATGTTATTCTACTCTATCAATAGATAATAATGCTCCATCAGTAACTTTAACTCAGGATGCTGTGAAAACTACAACAGATTCCATAACATTTAGTATTAGTCCTGGAGAAACTGGTTCTGGAATGAATGGAGATTGTACTACAAGCAAAGGAACTATTAGTGCTTTGAGTGTAACTAGTCCTGGTTTGCTTTGTGGAACATCTTATTCATATGTGGTAAGCTGTACAGATTATATGGGGTTTGTAGGTTCAAAGACAGAATCATTTTCAACTGATGCTTGTATAGGGGGGGTTGCAACAAGTAGTGGTGGTAGTTCTACAACTGCATCAAAAACTTATGTTATATCTGAAATTCAATTAAAAGAAGGATATACAAAACAAATAAAACAAAATGAACAAATTAGATTTAGTGTTGGAACTTCTAAACATACAGTTCAAGCTACTTCAATTTCAGCAGACACAGTTACAATAACTATTTCATCAACTCCACAAACAGCAACTTTGCAAATTGGAGATGAAAGGAAATTTGATTTAGATGATGATGGTGTTTATGATGCTGTTGTTAAATTAAATGGAATTGTTAGTGGAAAAGCAGACCTGACTGTTAAAGAAATTACAGAAAAAGTTACAGATGAAGCAATAGCAAAAGAAGCTGATAAAGAAAAAGCAGCTGCAGGAGAAAAAACAATTGATGAAGAAGAAAAAATTAAAGCAGGAAGTTTGATGTGGCTTTGGATTTTAATTGTAGTTGTGTTAGTAGCAGTAATTGCTTATGTTGTTTATAAAAAACAACAATAAATTTATTTTCTTTAGATTTTTTTGATTTTTAATTGTTAATGACTAACCTTAAACTATTTAATTATTTATTGAGTAAATTTTTATTTGATTCTCAATTTAATGTTTTAGTCAACAATAGATAACTAATTTTAAAAAGAGTTTTAGCAAACACAAAATAAAAACATTTATAAATATAAATTCTCTTTATTTTTTATTAAAAAGATGGCGGATAAAAAGTTTATTTTACTTTTAGTTTTAATTTCTTTTAGTTTAATTAGTTTAAATTTTGTTTCTTCTTATTGTTGGAGTCAAACTACTGAGTCAGCTTGTGTTTTAGATACTGATGAAAGTTGCATATGGAAAAATGATGGATATGGAAGCTGGTGTGAAGTTTTGAGCTGTTGGAGTTTATATAATCAAACAGACTGCGAGACAACTGTTCTTACTGGAAAAAATTGTTCATGGAGTGGTGGGAGCACTTATCATTCTTGCGAAGATGTTGGATGTTGGAGTTTTGATGGAACAAATGAAAGTTATTGTGTAAATAATTCTGCGGGATTAGGTTGTAAATGGTATTCAGATTGTTATGGATGGACTTCAAGTGGAGTTGATTGCTGGTCTTTATCAACTGAAGCACAATGTAAAAATATAACTGGTTGCATGTGGGGAAGTTGTGGAACTAAAAGTTGTTATGATTATACTGCAACATCTACATGCCAAGCTGCAAAAGACTGGAATGGAAACAACTGCACATGGGACTCTTCAGGAAGTTATTGCACTGAAAATGGCTGTTGGAAATATTATAATCAAACAGACTGCGATGCTGTAGTTAATTTAGATGATTTAGATGATAATGATTGCATTTGGAAATGGGGCTATTGCCAGAATATTGGTTGTTGGACTTGGGATGGAACAAATTCAACTACTTGTTTGAATAATACAGCTAATTTAAGTTGTAATTGGGATGGGCAGTGGTGTATGGCACAAAGTTGTTGGGCTTATGGAGAAACAGATTGTTTAACACACGGAGATTGTGTATGGAAATCTTATAGTTCTGGTGGATGGTGTGAAGAAGTTCAATGTTGGCTTTGGGATGGTTGGAAAGGAGGCAATGAAACTGCTTGTGCAGATAATGATTATGGTTTAGGATGCATATGGGAATATGGTTTTGATGGTTCAAATGCAACTGGTTGGTGTTATCAAGATTATACAACAACTTCAAATTGTTCTAATTTCACAACAGAGAGGCAGTGCATGGATACATATTGGTGTTGGTGGGAGTATATTAATTGGGCAAGCCCTGAGTTAGGAGGAGATTGCAAAGACCCTAATTGGGGTGGAACAGGATATAGTGATACTGCTGTTTTTAATGTTTGGAATCCTGGATGCTATATATTTGATATGAATATGTCAAAATGTGGAATGGTTCTTGGATGTGATAATACAACCTATGCTGATCAGTGCATTATGAATGTTACTCATCCAAATAATATATCAATTGAAAACCAAGGAATTAATTGCACTATGGTAAACGATTCATCTTTATGTAATAATGTTCCTATGTTAGCTACTTGTTGCTCATGGCAAAATAGTTCTTGTTCAGAAAATAAAATGACAACTTCTTGTTGGGATCAAATGGAATCTCCTCCTGAAGGAGCAAGTTTTTGTGAAGATTATAGGTCCTATACAGATTATACCTTATGTGTTCAGATAGCAGGAGATCCTTGGTATATGCCTTGTGAATGGAATAATGCTACAGAAAGGTGTGGGTTTAAATCAATTGATGTTTTTGGCAACACAAGCATGTCTCTTTCAAAAATAGATAATAAGAAAAATTGTGAGTCTGCTGGAGGAAAATGGGTTCTTGAGTGGTATTGTGAAGGTAATCGTTCTGTTTCTGCAGGCAGATGTGAATATAAGTGTGATGATGAAACAAATTGTGATAAAGCATGTTTTGCTTGTGAAAATTATGATAGTTCTGGAAATGCAGTAAATTCAAGTAATGCTAATGATGCTTGCATAGGAAGTGCTTTAGGTTATTGTGGATTTACAGCAGATACATCTGCTCCAAATGGAATTGGTTATTGCAAGGCAAGAGAGCAATTTAAAAAAGGAGTTGCTACTGATTGTGATACTGATTGTGGTTCATGTACTTACATGGGAGATACAGTAACTAATGATACAACAAAAAAACCAAGTTATTATTGCCAGTTTAGTAAAGCAAATTCTGTTGGAGGTGGATGCAAGTGGACTACTGATAATACAACAACACAGGGAGGTTATTGCATAAATAAAGGAGAAATAACTTGTGAAGATACTTGTGATAGATGTTCAACTCAGGAAAAATGTGTAACAGATGGAGCAAAAAACAAAAGAAATATAACTTTTGAAAATTCTTCTGCTTGTGAGTGGGATAGTGCAAATGAAATCTGCACAAAATCAGGAGAAAAATCAGAAATATGTTGGGATGGTATTGATAATAATGGAGATAATCTTATTGATTGTGCGGATTCTGGTTGTTATTCTGATACTTTTTGTGGTTTTGTAGAGGGAAACTGCTTTATTTGGACAGATAATGAAACTTGCATTAACAATGATTGTGAATGGGTTAAAGATAATTGGGGTGCTTGGTGTGATTTTAAAGGCTCAAGTTGCTGGAAAAATAACTGGAATATGACTTCCTGTGATTTAGAAAAATATTGTGAATGGCATAATGATACATGGTCTGGGAGTTTTGGATGGTGTGAACAGGATTGGAGTATAGGTGATGCTTGCATGGGCCAAAATTATGATGATTGTGCTGCTAAGACTGCTTCAAATAATTGTACATGGACAAATGATACATGGTGTTCTCAATATCCAAATAATGAAACTTCTTGGTGTGGGGATTTTGGAGGATGGTGTGATTATGCTCCATTTGCTCCAAAAAATTGTTGGTTATATGATACAAATAAAACTTCTTGCTGGGGTGCATCTGGATGTAATTGGACTGTTGGAGGATGGTTTGAGCCATATTGTTCAATAGATTATAATAGTAATTGCTGGAATTATTACGGGCAAAGTGATTGTGAATCTGGAGGATGCAGATGGAAAAATGAAACATGGGGTTCTTATTGTTCTCATAATTCAAGTTATTGTTGGAGTGAAAGTACTAATGCTGGATGTATTGCAGTTACTGATTTTGATTGCACTTGGAATGATTGGGGGAATTATTGTGAAGCTTCTTGCTGGAATAGTACATCATCTAATTCTTCAAGTGGGTGTACATCTTCTTCTGGATGTATTTGGGTAGAGGAGTCTGGATGGTGTTCTGAAATTTATGTGGATCAGATTACTTGTTGGAATGCAACAAATACAAATGATGAAGATCTTTGCAATGATGCAAGTGGATGCAGATGGAAAACTCCTGGGTGGTGTGATCCTGTTGGTTTTTCTGGGGGAGGAGTTGCAGAAGCTTATGGATTTGGTGGCGGGGGAGATAGTTGCTATAAATATGATGGAAATAAAACATTATGTACAAATAGTTCAATTATAAATATGAGTTGTGGATGGATGGATGCTTATGATCCATTTTGTAGTGTTGATTGGAATATGGATTGTTGGAATTATAATGATAACACAACTTGTGTGACTGCTGGATGTTATTGGTTTAATGGAACAGATGATTCTGGAGAAAATGGGGAGCTTAATAATTATTGTATGAATCCTTCTGATATATGCTGGAAAAATGAAAGTTTAAGATATGATGAAACTAAATGCAATACTAATCCTCAGTGTAATTGGACTGATTGGGGAACTTGTGACTCTGTTTGCTTTAATTCTAATCAGGCAACAAAAGATTCTTGCCGTGCTTCAGCAAATTGCACTTGGGTTGATGGATGGTGTAGTCCTGCTGGAACTGTGGATATGTTTTCTGAAATGCAGGAAGGACAGCATGTTGAATTAGGAACTGATTCTTGTGGTGGAGGAGCTGATTCTGTTGTTGATATTTGCGGATTTGGAATAAAAGACATGGGAAATGCTTATGGTTTTGGTATTAGAGTTGAAAATTTTGATAATGCCTCTGTATGCAATAAAGAAAAATTAACTGGTGGGGAGTTTGGTTCTGGAAACAGGACTGTTAAATTTTATTATTATTTGGATATGGATGGAAATTCTTCTGGAGGGTGCAAATTAGTTCATGATAGTAGTCTTGAAGGATATGAATTTAGATTTGATTATGAGTCTGAATGGAATTCTACTTTAAGCAAATCAAAAGAAATAGTTACTTCATTTAAATGTAAGAATAATAATTGGGAAGGAACTGATATTAAACTTACTACTATGGAAACTAAAATGTGTAGTGAGATTGGAGGTTCATTTGTTGCTGTTGAAAAATCAGATTTAGAAAAATTCCCAACTTTATATGATTCAACAAAAGATATTAGGATTTTAGTTGCTTCTGCTAATGAGACAACAAATATAAGTTCTCCTGCAGATACTGCTTCTCCTGGTTGGACAAGTCCGGGAGCAGTTGATTTTGAAATTAGTGATATGTTTAGTTATGGTGCTGATTCAGCTAAATTTGAAGAATCATTAAGAAAATGCTATGTTTCTTTTGAAGATTGTTATAATGGTGTTGATGATGATGATGATGGCTTGATTGATTGTAATGATTATGATTGCACATATTCTTCTAAGTGTAATTTAACTGGAGTTAATGTTCTAACATTTGTAGATACTTCCACTCCAAGATTAATTGGGGCTAAAGTTGAGGAATATTATGATTCTGCATTAATTATGTATGATACAACAAAACCTGCTAATGGAACTTTGTATTTTTATTATAATGATTCAACTTGCAAAACTTTGAATGCAACAATTTATGATGCTGGAATATTAAAGAATAATAGTGTAAGGGAATTTAGAACAAGTCACTTAGCGCATATTTTCAATGATTCAGGAGCTACTTCATTAGACTATAATCTTACAAATCAGACAACTTATTATTATAAATTAAAAGTTTGTGATGAAGATGGAAGATGCGGGCAGAGTAAGTGTAGTAGTTTTACTACATCTTCTGCTGATAATTGCGGTTATTGTAATTTTGTTACAAGAATTCAGACTCCTGATGGATGGGATGTTAATTATGATTTAGACCAGGATGGAACTTATGAGCATGTTCAAGGAAAAGTCTGCGGGCCAACTGCTGGAATGAGAACAAATTATACAACAGGAAGAAAAGTAAATATTAAATTAAATAGAACAGATGGAACTTCTTATATTATTTTTTATAATGCAACCTTAACAAAAACAGGATTAAATAGCAAGACAAGAAATATAACTTCTATAAATGCATTTAATAATGGTTCAATTACAAATGCTGATGGAAATATTGTGGGTTATGTTGGGATGGTTTCAGAAACAAGGGATAAGATTGTATATAATTTATATCCGGAAAGATGCGAAATTAAGATTCCTGGGATGATTGATGAGTTATGGCATTGTCCTGATAATTTAAGTTCTGAGGATTGTGTGAATAAAACAGATGAAGCTACTTTGCTAAATACAAACAATGTTAGTACTGGATGGAGAGAATGGGAAATTCCTTTTTGTGAGTTTTCTACTTGGAGTGGTGGAAAACCTACTGCTGCAGCAGCTTCAACTCCAAGCAGTGGCAGTTCTGGAGGGGGTGGTTCTTCTAGTGTTGTAGAAACAAAAACCTGGAGCAAGACAATTATTTTAACAGAAGAACAATTTAAAGAAGGTGTTACAAAACAACTTGCTAAAAGTGAAAGAATTAAATTTAGTTTATTGGGAATATCTCATTATATTGGAGTAAATAGATTAGATTCTAAGACAGCAACATTAGAAATTGCTTCAAGTCCTGTAGAAGCAACACTTTCAATTGGAGATGAAAGAAGATTTGATGTTACAGGGGATGGTTTTTATGATGTGCAAGTTACTTTAAATTCTATTAAAGATAATAAAGCAGACTTGATTGTTAAATCAATTTATGAAGAAGTTACAGAAGAAGCAGAAAAGCTTGAGAAAGAAAAAGAAGAGATTGCAAAAAAACAGGTGGAAAAAGAAAAAAGTTTTATTTGGGTTTGGGTATGGGGTGGGATTTTACTTGCATCAATAATTGCTTTGATATTAATTTTTTTAAGAAGTTACAAAAAGAAAAAAAGATTTTTTTAGAAAATATTTACTTAGATAAATTTTGATTTTTTAGTTAAAAATAGATTAAAGAAGATTTTTAAATCTATTTTATTTATGTTGTAAATGTCAGAAAGTTATATCCAAGAGCTTGTTAAATATATAAAGAAAAATCTTTCTAAGGGTTATACAATTGAAAGTCTCAGATTTGCATTATTAAATCAAGGTTATGGTGTTAGCGGGGTTAATAGGGCTATAAGGATTGCAAATGAAGAGCTTGCAAAACAAATACCAGAATTCAAAGAAAAGCCATTAATTAAAATAGAAAGAGAACCTGTTTCATATGATTTTGTGTTAGAAGAAAAACAAGTAAGTTTTTTAGAATTAAAAAGATTTTTCAGAAAATTATGTCAGAAATGTTGAGGATTCTATTTCTGAGCCTTTAAAAATTCCAAGAAACTCACAGGAATTTTTTGATTTAGAAAAGAATAACACGCCCCTGCCCCGAATCGAACGGGGATGACCCGAAGGTCCCAGGTCTCAAGCCTGGTGCAATACCATTATGCGACAGAGGCATGATAATCTTAAAACTTGTATGCTTTTAAATTTTATTGATTGGTTTGTTATAATATTT
>JAHIRT010000036.1 GCA_018818285.1 Nanobdellota archaeon | reverse complement strand
TATAGTTCAGTGGCAAAACATCACCTTGACGTGGTGGAGTCCCAAGTTCGATTCTTGGTAGGCCCATAAGAGATTTATGTTTTATGATAAAATAAACATAGATTTGATTTGAGTTGTTTTTAAGATTAACTTTAAATATACTATTTTCTTTGAGATTATATGTTATACAAAAGGGGACAAATTACGATTTATGTAATTATTGCTATTATTATTGTTGCTTCTGTTACAGCTTTTTTTATGTTTAAGCAGAATTTATTTAAACAAGAAATTCCTGTTGCATTTGAGCCTGTTGAGAATTATTATTTGAGTTGTATTGAAGAAAGCTTGAAAGCTGGAGTTAGTGTGATGCAAGAACAGGGAGGTTATATTTATCTTCCTGAATTTGTGCCTGGAAGTTCATATATGCCTACATCAAATTATCTTGATTTTTTTGGAAGCCCTGTTGCTTATTGGTATTATGTTTCTGGAAATAATATTATCAAAGAACAAATTCCAACTAAATCTGAAATGGAAAAACAACTTGAAAGATATTTAGAGGAGATTATGTATTGTGAGCTTTCTAGTTTTGGAAATCAGGGTTTTGCTATTGATGTTAATTTTGAAAGTGCTGATGTGAAAATTCTTGATGGTAAAATAAAAGCAAGTGTTGTGTCTGAAATTAAAGCAAGTTTTGGAGATGAAAGTGTTTTAATAAAAAATCATGATATTGAAATTAACAGCAAGCTTAGCAAATTTTATGAGCTGGCAAAAAAAGTTTATGATTATGAAAGCAGAGAGAGTTTTCTTGAGAAATATTCTCTTGATGTTCTGCATTTATATGCTCCTGTTGATGGGGCTGAATTAACATGCAGTCCGAAAATTTGGATTTTTCAGAATGTTCAGAATACAATAAAACAAGCATTAGAAGCAAATATTATGATGATTAAGCTTAAGGGAGATTATTATGATTCTGAAAAAGCAGATAATTATTTTATTACAGACTTGAAGACTGATGAGAATATTAGGTTTTTGTATTCAAGCAATTGGCCTACTAAAATTGAGACTCAGGATAAAGATGGGGTTTTAATTGCAGAGCCTGTTGGAAATTCTCCTGGTATGGGTGTGCTTGGATTTTGCTATATCTCTTATCATTTTGTTTATGATATGGTTTTTCCTGTTTTAATTCAGATTTATGATAATAATGAGCTTTTTCAGTTTCCTGTTGCTGTTGTTATAAAAGGAAATAAAGAAAGAGAAGCTCTTCCAGGAAGTTATGTTGGAGATATAGAGCCAGTTGTTTGCAAATATAAAAATCAGGAGATGAATATTTATACATATAACTCTAATTTAGAGCCACTTGAAGCGGATATCAGTTTTAAATGCTTTAATGAAATGTGTGATATTGGGAAAACTTCTATAAAAGATAATCATGCTTTGCTTAATGCAGGAGTTCCTCAGTGTGTTAATGGTTTTATGTATGCTGAAGCAGAGGGATATAAAAGAGGAAAGGTAATGGTTTCTACAAATGAAGAAATTGTTTCAAATATTATTTTAGATAAGCTTTATAATATTGATTTGGAATTAAAACTTGGAAGGGAATTGACTTATGATTCTGCTTTGATTTATTTTCAATCTGATGAACATTCTGCAACAGTTGTATGGCCTGAGCAAAAACAAGTTGAATTAGCTGAAGGATTTTATAATGTAAGTGCTTCTGTTTATAGGAATTCATCTATTTTTGTTCCTGGGACAAAAACACAAAAATGCATTGAAGTTGAGAAGCCAGGGTTTTTAGGAATTTTTGGAAAAAGCACAGATGAGCAGTGCTTTGATTTGGAAATACCAAGCCAGACAATTTCAAATGCAATTGCTGGAGGAGGAAAAGTTGATTATTATTTTACTCAGACAGAATTAGAAAAAGGAAAAATGGATGTTTTTGCTGAAAAAGTTTCTGTTCCAAAATCATTTGAAGACATGCAGAAAAGTTATGATTCACTTGAAACTAAAAAGTTGTATATGGAGTTTAAATAAAATGAGAGAAAAGATTATAATAAAAAGCAGGAATTTTAATAAGTTTGCTCCCACTCACCCCCTCTTAAATGATTGCCCCACCCACCCACCCTTGAAAGATAAAGAATCTGATAAAAAGAAAATTAAATCTTCTTTTATAGTTTTAACTTTGATTTTCTTTTCTTTTTTTATACTTGGGTGTGGAGGAGTATTGGCTCAAACAACTCCTGCTGGGTTAAATTATCAACAAAATCAGTTTTCAAATCCTCAGTCCCAATTTTATTCTCCGAGTTTTCAGAGTTATTATGCTCAGCAAGGAATTGATTATACACAGTTTTGGCCTATACTAAGTAATTCTGATGAATGTGAAGCAAGGCAGGATTTTATTGTTAATGTAAGGCCTGGAAGCTGTATGCCTTCTGTTGTAAGAAGTGATTTATTAGAAGAGCAGAATGTTCCTATATTTTGCAAACTTGATGCTATAAAATTAAATCCTTTGATTGATGTGGGTGCAATGAAAAGTGTGAGGTTTAAAGGAGAGTATCCAAAAGAAATTGCAGGAATAAGTTTTCATCCTTCTCAAGCTGCTTTAAGAATTTATAATCCTATTCTTGATTCTCCTATTTTAAATGATGTTGGCTATGCTGTTGTTGTTTTGAAAAAGCAGGAATCAGAAAGAACAATGCCTGATTCTGTTAAAGTAGATTTAACTGCTGTTTTAACTTATGATTTTCAAAATGTTTTTGGAGCAGGACAGACAAAATATTATGTTCCTGTTTTAAATGATTTTGATTGGAGCCAGAAATATCAGGACTATGGATTTTGGAAAGGTGCTGGTTATGTTAGGGTTGATTGGGTTGAAACTGGAAGAGCAGGAATTTCAGTTTATTCTGATTCAAATAATATTTTAAGAAAATTTAGTTTAGAAAAAGGGCAGACATCTGATTTGGTTTATATGCCTGGTTTTTATTGCAGAGCAGGTGTTATGATAAGATTAAATGAAGTTAGTTCTGCAAAACCAAGAGCAAGATTGCAAGTAGATAATGAGCAGGAAATTTGGGTTGTTGAGGGAGAGAATTTTTTAGATAGCCAGTGCGTTGTGAAAAATATTTTTGGTGGGGTTGGGGGTGGAGGAAGTGTTGTTTTATCTTGCAGAGGAGGTGATATTGTTTTAAGTTTAGGTGTTTTAGATACAGTTAAGATT
>JAHIRT010000035.1 GCA_018818285.1 Nanobdellota archaeon | reverse complement strand
TTGTAGTTCTCTCTACAGGTGCATCTTTATTCATCCATCTTTCTGCTGTTTGTAAAAATCTTTTATTTACCATTTTGTTAATTTTACGTCGACGCGCTACGCGCGAAGTTTACCCGGCCGTTCGAGTCCGAATAAGCAAGATCCCAGTCCCCAGCGTCCAAGTCGAGATCCCAGTCACGACACAGCCTGCAAATTCCTCCTTCCTCATTTGAATGCAATGTTCTTGATCCACTATCTTCAAAAGCTGGGAGTCCTTTTTCATCTGCACGATTAAACTTTTTGCGGTGATTTATTTTATTTAATTGTGGAGCATAAAATATTTCACTAGAATCTGTTAATCGAAAAGCCAAATCATAAGGAGAACGAGAATCATAAACTAACTCAATCCCGGCAAGAGGAATCATTATTGTATCTCCTCCAACATTATAACCCCAACCTTTTATCTGAGAAGCTAAATTCTTTGCTAGATATTCATTAGGATCACTTTCACTTCGTAAAACTAAACCAGAATCTCCATAGGTTCCCTTTAGATTAATTGCTTCTTTCTCTAAAGCTCTTTCTAAATCAGCAGGAGTTGCTATCCTCATTTTCTTCTGAGTTAAGATTTTATTAAGTAAAACAAATGCAAAAGGGTTAGAACCTTTGAGAACATTATCCGCAAAAGATAAAACATTTAAAGCAGATGCACCCTGATAATCTCCAGAAACTCTCTGATTATATTCATCTAAAATTGCTTGGCCTTCAATCCCCCCTAAAAAACTATAACTCACATTATTCATTAAAGGTTGACTTTTTTGAACAGGACTTACCGGCTGAACTCTTTCCGATGGAACTTCTTTATTCATCCATCTCTCTGCTGTTTGTAAAAATCTTGGATTGGGCATTTTAACTCCCTTCCAAATCATTTACTGCGTCTTGAAATATTGGATGCCCTCTGCCATCAGCAGAATATTCTATTGCTTCTCTTAATGCTTCATCCATTTTACCATGCCCAGCTAAATCAATAACTCTTTGATAATTTTCTTGACTTTCTCCAAATCTTTTCTTTACTCCGGGCATTTCATTAGTCCCATCACCTAAAAGACTTTTAGTGATATGAAGATCTAAGGGGTCATTTCTATCATTATCTTTAAAGGTGTTTTGTGTTTCAGGAGTCCACCTAACTCTATGCCATAAAACATAAGGTGCTACCTGTATAACATGATCTAAATTAACTTCATCCTGGTCTTGAAGCCACGCTAAAGATTTAGCATATCTAACAAGAGATTTTTCCTCCCTTCTACTTCCTGAACCAACAAAAGATGCTTGTAAATATAAACCATTTTCAGTTGTTACAGGATCAATACTTCTTTTCTGACCATATTTTGGAGAAGTGTTCATTTCAGCAACTAAAAATGCAAAATACTGTTCTGCATCTTTGTCAAAAGGAACAGTCCTAACTTCCTGCTCAATTCTTTCTTTATCTTCTCTTGATAAAATAGGAAAATCTTTTGCCATTAACCCTTTTTCATGTTCTCGAACTATTACTTCTAATTCTTTTTGAACTTCTGCTTGGGGTTTTCCAGAATTAAGAACACCTAAAGCTTTTCTAGTTAATTCAGGATCACTTAGAACTTTGTCTTTATCATTATGATAATCTTGAGCAATATGCAATACATTAATAACACCCGGAAACCTTGATTCTACTGCAACATCGAATCTATCTAAAATAGGAGGAATTAATCCATTATTTCCCCTATCTGCATAATTACAAGTTGCAAAAAATGGTTGGGGCCCTGTTGAAATAAAATCATTTAAATAATTCCACTCTCCCCTATCAACTCCATTTAAAACAACAGCTTGATTTGATTCTGGCATACGATTAAACTCATCAAATATTTTTGGTCCTATTTGAACAAAATGTTGCCACACAACATCCTCTTCTCCCTGATGCATTTTACCATAATGAGGTCTCCCAACCATTTTCTCCTCTGTTAATTGAGGATTACCTCTAATCGCAACCCTCTTAACTAAATCCAATGGCAATCCATTAAATACAGATTGAAGATACTCTGCTGAAGTTGTTTTACCTCCACCATACTCTCCAAATAAAAGCATATTTCCTCTGTTTAATTCAGTTAAAGCCCCCATTAATAGTGCAGAATTAAATCTCTCACCATTTGCTTCAAAATCATCCCTTGATAAATAAAACTCACTTCCAATTCTATCATAAAGTCCCCGGACTTTATCTTGTAATTTTTCTTTTGTTTTAGGCATTTTGTTCTTTCTCCCTTAATATTTTATTCAAACTAAATTCAACAACATGAGATTTATTTCTAAATAATCCTTCTTTTATAGACGCTTCTATAAGTTTAATTGTTTTTCTGTCAATTGTTATGCTTAATTTTTGCTTCATTGGATTGCTCCTTCAATACTACTAAATATGATTTTATGATTTTATAAACCTTTCTATTGTGTTGTAACTCCCAAGTGATTATTATTCCTAAAAGACTTGTGCGTAAGGGGATACGAAATAGATACGTAAGTTTATAAAACAAAAATTTTATTCATATTTGTCCTTGCATATTATTGCATCAATTCTTCTTCCAATTATTAGCTTTCCACAATCTCTACAAACCCTTTCACCTATATTATTTTTTACCATAATCTTAATAATTCTATTAAACTTAAGATGTTTCACGAGTAATACACGAGTTAAGAAAATTAAGAAAAAATACTAAAAAACCCTAAAAAACATCCCATATACCCAAAACCCATTCAAAACCATAGTAAATAAGTTCAGGAGGACATATCAAAAAAAGTTTTATCGACTATAAAATAATCTGAGATAGCCTAAAAGTAAAAGTGGTTATCAAACCACACTCCTTTTTATGAAAAAGCCGTCGATGACAACATTTAAAAAAGCCTTTCAGCTCTACACAAC
>JAHIRT010000034.1 GCA_018818285.1 Nanobdellota archaeon | reverse complement strand
ATGAAAAAAGAGTTGAGTTTTATTTTTGTGATTAGTTCAATATTTTTAATATTATCAACTTCTGTTTCTGCTTGGAATCCTTTTGATTGGTTTGTAACAACTCCTGATAATAATGGGGAACCGCTTGAAGGAGTCAATGATTTTGTAGAAACTACTCCTGCTGTTCCTGAAGATGTTCCTAATCCTGAAATTTCTGTTGGTGTTGAACCAGTAACTCCCCAAGAAATTGTTAGTCCAACACCGGGAGAGATGCCCCCTAATGAAAATCCAACATCTGGTAGAGAGCCTGAATTTGATTATCCTGAAGCACAACCACCTGAACCACAAGTACAGGAACTAACAATAAATGAAGTAGCAGAAGAAATAAAAACAATATTAGATAATGATAAAACATTTGAAACTCCATTTACAGAAGCAATTGTTATACTAGGCAAATCTATGGCACGTCCAAAATATTTTTTATTTGGCGAACCTGTTGAATCTAAGAGTGGGCTTGCAGAACTTGATGAAAGATTAGAAGAGGCTTTAAGACTTATTAAATCAGGAATAATCGGCGAATATGGTTTAATTATTGTTGCTGGTGGGAATCCTGATAATACTGAGATTACTGAAGCAGAATATATGAGAGATTGGCTTATGAAGGAGGGTATTAATAGGAATAGAATAATAATGGAAGATAAATCTAAGAATACTAAGGAGAATTATCAAAACATAGCTACAATATGTCATGATCTTGAAATTCTAAAGTATGTTGTTTTTTCAACAGATGTTCATATAGATTTTACTGATGAAACCCCTTTTTTTGATGATGCTAAATATTTGGGTGATGATGTTATTAGAATTGAATATAAAGAGCATTCAAATTATAAGTATATTGAGACTCCTTGGTGGAAATTTTGGAATCCAGATTTTGATAATAATCTTGATCTTCTTGTTGTTAAAGCACAACAACTTCCTGAAACACAACCACCTGAAGAATCACAACCTTTAGAAGAAGAGCCTTCCATGGTAGATGTAATAGGAGAACCATTTTTTCTCAGTCCTAATGAAAATAATAAAGGAATTTTTGGAGATTTAGTTGATTTTTTCAAAGGAATTTTTTAATCAGAATTTTAAAAAAAGATAAATAAGAATATTTTTAAACTATTCTTTTCTTATTAATACATGAAAAAAAGTTTGGTGTTTGCATTTGCTTTTCTTATTTTATTAACAGTTGTTTCTGCAGCAAATGAAAGCCTGACTATAGATGAAAAAGCAGTTGAATGTTTAAGTAAAAAAGTAGAGGATAAATGTAGTAAGCTTTCTTTTAATGAGCAGGCATTTTCTTTGCTTGCTTTATCAGGAAGTTCAAATATTCAAAAAGAATGCAGGGATTCTTTGGAATCAAAAATGAAAGACAAAGAATGCTGGACTTCTCCAAATTGTGATATAAAAGACACTTCTTTAGGAATTCTTGCTTTTAATCATATAGGAAAAAATACAGACAAACCTGAAAAATGGCTTTTAAGCAAAAACAAAACACCAGATAACTTGGAGTGGTATCTTGAAATAGATGTTTCAGGAGAAAGTGAATGCACTATTTCTTATGATGATTATGAAAAGAAAATAACTATTGCCGATGATAAAAAAATATTAGGGAATCCTGGAAATTGTTTTTCTCTTGCTTATAATAATTACTGGCTTAAAATTCAGAGTTCTTGTATTGAGAAAAAAATAACAATTTCATGTAAAAAGGATTTTGTTTCTACAATTTTATACAAAAAAACAAACTCTAATGTTTGGCATATTTCAAATGATATTCAATCAGCTTCTGCAAATTCAATAACAGAACATGAAGTCAGAGCTTATTGTTTTGGAATTAGTGCTTGTAATTATGAAGATAATTTATGGGCTATATTTGCTTTGCAAAAACTTGGTTATGATGTTTCTGATTATCTCCCATATTTAAATGTCTTTGCAGATTCCAATAATAAATATTTTCCTTATTCTTTTTTATATTCATTTACAAATTCAGAAGATTATCTTAATGAAATTTTATTGCTTCAAAAAGATACTGGTTTTTGGCTTATGAGTGATGAAGGAAAATTTTATGATACTTCTTTAGCAATTTTAGCTCTTCCAAATTCTGAAGCAGAGAATAATGCAATTGAATGGCTTGCTGAACAGCAGGGAAATGATGGTTGCTGGAATAATGGAAATATTAGAGACACTGCTTTTTTATTATGGGCTGCTTGGCCTAAAAATCCTGTAAGCATAGGAACAGGAGATAATATTGATTACTGTGAAGATTATAATCACTATTGTGTAAGCAAGGGGCAGTGTGATGAAGCAGGAGGAGATATTTTAGAGGGATTTTATTGTTCTGGTTTAAATATTTGCTGTGACGAACAAGCTATTAAAAAACCTTGTAATGATATTGGAGGAAAAATATGTGATAGTGATGAACAATGTTCAACTTCCACTATTCTTTCATTAGACAGCAATGAGTGCTGCACTGGATTGTGTGAAGCAAAAAAAACAGAGTGCGAAGAATTTGGGTATTCATGCAGATTAGAATGTTCTAATAATGAAGAGCCTGCTTTTTATGATTGCAATGTTGGAGAAGTTTGTTGTGGTGAAAAAACAGGAGAACAGGGAAGTAGTTGGTGGATTTGGTTTTTGATTATATTGATTGCACTTGTTGCACTTGGAATAATATTTAGAAAAAAACTTAGAGTATTAATTTTTAAATTCAGAAGTGGTTTTAAAAAAGGAACTGTTTCAAAAACAAGACCAGGATATCCTCCTTTTCCAGGAGCAATGCCATTTAGAAGAATTCTCCCAAGATATTCCCAAATGCCAAGACAAAATCAATCTAGACCAGGAAAAAAATCAAGTTCAGATAAAGAGCTTGATGAAACCCTTCATAAATTAAGAGAAATGAGCAAGTGAAATTGTTTAAGTCTAATAATTAAATTTATTAACTATATTTCTTACATTGTTATATGAAAAAGAGTTTATTATTTGTTTTAATATGCTTGTTTATGTTTCCTTTAGTTTTAGCTATTGAAACAACAATTAAAGAAAACTATAATCAGGGAGAAACTCTAATAGCTGAAATTTCTGGTAATTTTATTGATAATATAAAACCAAATGATATTGAATTTTATTCTGGCAGAGCTTATATTCCTTTGATTTATGATTTGGGAAAAATAAATGAAAAATTTTATCTTTATGCCTTGCTTCCAATTAAAGAAAGAAATTATACTCTTATAATAAAAAATTTGAAACATTTTGAGTTAGGAAAAGAAGTAGAAGAAGATTTGAGCTTAAACTTTTCAGTTAAGAATAATGTAAGCTTGTTTTCAGTTAATCCTGGTTTTATAATAACAAACCAAGATTTTAGCATTAAGATTATGAGCAATATTAAAAAAATAAATCTTGTTTCTAAATTTTTGAATTCTTCCCAAGAAATTTCTATTGATGCAGGAAAAGAAAAGCAAATTTATTTTTCTGTATCTGATATAAAATCTTCAATTATTTCTAATGTTTTAATTGAAGCAGAAAATGAAAAATATGAAATCCCTATTTTTGTATTTAAAGAATATAATGATTCAGACAAACTTGTTTTTTCAAAGGATTTAAGATTTGTGAAATCTTACCTTAATTTTACTACATTAAAAGATTCTTATCTTAAATTTGAAGTTTCTTTAATTAATATTGGGCAAGGAGATATTGAAGATATAAAAATAGATTTTGAAAGGCTAGAAGATGTTTTGGAGTCTGATGTGAGCAGTATAGATAAATTAAAAGCAGGAGAGATTATTAAAATAAACATGACAATAAATTCAAATGAAGAAGGAATTAAAGAAGGAGATATAACTGCAAAATCTGGAAACCACACAGCAACTTCTTTTATTTCAATAAGAGTTACAAAAGACAATCAAGAATTCTTAGACATTATGAGTAGTTCAGGTTTTGCAGAAGAAGAAAGTTGCTCTTATTTTAATGGAGAGATTTGTGCAACAAATGAAAATTGCGATGGCAGTTTAAAGGTTACAATTGATGGAGTTTGTTGTGTTGGATTATGTATTCAAAAAAAAGAAAGCAATTTAACTAAAATAATTCTTTTAATTGCTATTTCTGCTGTTCTTTTAGCAATAGGCTATTTTGGTTATAAAAAATTAAAAACAAAGAGCAAAGGTTCAAAAGATATTTTAGATGAAAGAAAAGAAAAATATGAAAAAAGATTTGAAATTCAAAAATCAAAAGAAACAAGAGGAGCTTTAGACAGAAATTAATTTTCTCAGAGATTTTCAATCTCTTTTAATTCATCCCCATATTTTATTACCATACCTTCATAAAACATCGTATCATAACCTTTTTTCTTAAGTGCATTAATCTGGGAACAAAACTCATTAAGCCCTATTTCTGAGATTCCTCCACCCCTATCATGACATGCTTTCTCTAATTGATGTAATTTAAGAACCATAATGCTGCTTAATTCTTTTGGCCCAAATATCCGTGATAGTAATTTAAATCCCATCTTAGTTTTTATAGAAAACCAACTTTATAAGAATTTGTCTCTTTTAGTATCAGAGACACCATTATTATTTTTTGTTTTTTTAGATTTCTTTTTCTTAGAAGATTTTTTCTTAGTTTGTTTTTGTTCTTTTATAATTATCTCACCATTTTCAATTCTTTTTGAAAGAATCTGTCTTTCTATCATAAATGCTTTTGCCATTTCATCATATTGGTGAAGTTTTTTTAATAATTCATTTAAGAAAATATTTAAATCTGAATTTTTTATTCTTAGATTTTCTGGCTCAAGAATTTCAATATGAGAGGGCATATAAGCAAATATAATAAGCAATAATTGCCCGATATCTGTTTCAATCTCAACTTCTGCAAAACTTGAAAAAATCCCTTCTTGCTCTTTTATTTCTTTTGGCTCAGCAACTACTTTGTTTATTAATTTAGTATCTTTTTCTTTTTCAAGATTTTCAATTATTTTGTTTAATGTTTCACTTATATGTTCTGCTGGTTTTCCCATAATTTCAAGTATAAGTATTGCCTGCACTTTTTCTGCCATAATATTATCACTTTAGCTTTGTTTAAAAAATTATCTATTCTAATCATTAAAATTTTTTAATAATCAGCACAATTATAATAAAAACGCAAAATACTGCAAACCCATATATTAAGTATTCTTTTATATGCTGTGTTTTTGTTTTGTATTCTGAAATTTTTGTTTTAGTATTTTTTAAATTATTTAAACTTATAATTTTGTTTTCATAATTTGCATCTGAATAAGTGCTGTTTTTCTTGCTTGCAGAATTATCAGCAGGGGTGTCAGCATAATCTGATTTTTCTGGCTGTTCTTCTTGCTTTATAATTTGAGTTTCAGAACTTTTATCTTCTTCTAAATTTTCATCTTGTTTTTCACAAAAATTTTCTTTTTCTTTTGTTTGTTCTGTAAATATCCACCCATTACTGCAATAAGACCAAGTAATCTCATTATTTTTAGAATCAGTTAAAACAGGAGTTTCATCAATTAATTCTTCATCATTATAAAGAAAAAGTTTTTCATCTTTATTATTTAATGATATTGAAAGATTTTGTATTATGTAATAATTTTTAAATGTTGAATTTAAATAAAAAGTATTATTATCAATGTCTTTTATGCTCAATCCATTTAAATTAATTTCATTTTCAGAATATAATTCAACCCATTCTGTACAATCATAACAATCATCTTTTGGATTTAATTCTACTTCATTGATGCGAATTGCTGAAACATTTAAAGAAAAGATTATTATTAAGAAAACTATTCCCAAACACCAGCAATTCTTTCTCCACATTTTGAACATTTTGAATCCTTAATTTTATTTTCAATTATTTCAAAAAATTTTCTTTTAATTACAATTTCTTTGCATTTTGGACAATATGTATTATTTCCTTCTTCATCTTCAATATTTCCTGTGTAAACATAATTAAGCCCTTTGCTTATTGCAATTTTTCTTGCTTTTTTTAATATTTCTTCATTTGTTGAATCTGAGTTTAATAGTTTGTAACAAGGATAAAATGCTGTAAAATGCAAAGGAACATCTTTTCCTAATTCTTTTTTAATCCAAATAACAAGTTTTTCTATATCCTCAGTTGAATCATTTAATCCTGGAATTAGCAAATTAGTTATTTCTATCCAAACATTATTTTGCTTCATTAATTTTATTGATTCTAAAACAGGTTTAAGTTTTGCTTGACAAACTCTTTGATAAAATTCATCATCCATGCTCTTTAAATCTATATTGCTTGCATCTAAAAATTCGCACAATTCTTTTAATGGCTCTTGATTTATGAAACCATTTGTTACAGTTATATTTTTGATTTTGAATTTTTTTGCAATCTTTGCTATATCCCTCATATATTCATAGAAAATAGTTGGTTCTGTATAAGTGTAAGAAATTATTTTTATTTTGTTTGACCTTGCTTCTTTAACTATATCGCAAGGACTTATTTTAAGTCTTGCTTTGCCTGGCTTTGCCTGCGATATTTCCCAGTTCTGGCAGTATCTGCATTTCATATTGCACCCAGGAGTTGCTGTGCTTAGTGTTCTTTTTCCAGGAAAAAAATGATAAAGTGGTTTTTTTTCTATTGGGTCAATTGAAAGACTGCAAGGTTTTCCATAAACCAAGCTTATTAATTTTCCTTTTTTATTTTGTCTGACATTGCATTTTCCAAATTCCTTGTTTTTCAAAACACAAAAATGAGGACATAATTGGCATTGTATTTCTTTGTTATTTAATCTTATCCAAAACAATGCCTCTTTTTCCATTAATAAAATAAGAAAAATAAGAATTTAAATTTAACTAAACATTGGCATCAGTCAAATCCTATGAAATGCTAATTTTTCTAAAGACTATTTTGGGTGGGCATTTCTTTAGAAAAATTACAAAAATTAAAAAGATTTGACTATTAACTAAACATCTGTGAAAATCGTTTTCCTTTTTTTCTTGCTTGTTCTAAATTAATTGAAAAATATTTTCCACTTTGTCTCAAAACCTGGGGTTTTAAAAAAAACCACCCCTCCCTATTAAATCTTATTGCTATAATTGGTTTTAATCCAAATATTTCTGAAAAAATAATGAACTCTTCTATTTGTTCTTTAGTAATATATTTTACAAGTTTTTTACTTGATTTTACTTCTACACAAAATTTTTTCCCTTTTTTTCCTGCAATTAAATCACAAGCTGTATTTTCCATCATACCACTTCCCGCAACTCTCACAGCACGATAAGAATTTTCTATAAACATTTGATATAACTCTCTCTCTGTTTTTGAACCTTTAGACTTATTTGACATTTTTATCTTGCCTCTTTTTTAGATTATTATATAATAAGAATATTCACAAATCCCTTGCATATAAAGTTCTTCTTTGATTTGCTTTTGCTCTTTCAGCTGCCTGCTTTAGCAATTCCTCTATTTTTTTGTTTAGTGCTTCTGCAACTTCTCCAGCAACATTAATCTCTGGAACAGCTTCTTTTATTTTACTTTTTATGATTAAATTCATTTTTACCTCTCTTAATTTTCAGACTTCATAAAAGGAAACAAAATAACATCTCTAATTGAAGGCTGATTTGTAAGGAGCATAATCATTCTATCAATCCCAAGTCCAAGTCCGCCTGTTGGAGGAAGTCCAACTTCAATTGAATTTATGAAATCTGAATCATAAGGATTTGCTTCTTTATTTCCTTTTTTGAGTTTTTGCTGTTGTTCTTCAAGAAGCTGTTTCTGAATAATTGGATTGTTTAATTCAGAATAAGCATTTCCTAATTCTGTCCCCATGCAAAAAGGCTCAAATCTTTCAATTAATCTCAAGTCTTTTCTATGAACCTTGCACAAAGGAGTTGTTTCTTTTGGATGATCTGTTATAAACGTCGGTTGTATTATTTGCTCTTCACAAAAATGCTCAAATATTCCAGCAACCAACATTCCCCAATTATCTTCTTTATATTCAACATTGTTTTTTTCTGCAAAATTCTTTAATTCTTTTTCAGACATTTTTAAAACATTTATTTTTGCATATTTCTTAATTGCTTCTGCCATTGTCATTCTTTTCCAAGGTGTTTTAAAATCCAAAGTTTTTCCTTGATATTCTATTTTTGTTGTTCCAAAAACTTTTTTGCAAGCATTTTCATATATTGACTCAAACAAATCCATCATAGAGTTATAATCAGCATAAGCTTCATAAATTTCCATCATTGTAAATTCTGGATTGTGCCATTTATCAACTCCTTCATTTCTGAAATTTCTTGCTATTGTAAATACTTTATCAATTCCCCCTACAATCAATCTTTTTAAATGAAGCTCTGGAGATATTGAAAGAAAAATTTTCATATTCAAAGCATTTAGATGAGTTTCAAAAGGCCTTGCTTCTGCCCCCCCGTAAACTGTCTGCAAATAAGGAGTATCAACTTCTAAAAATCCTTTTTCTTTTAGAAACTCTCTTATTGAATCAATTATTCTTGCTCTTTTTTTAAAAGTTTCTTTGACTTCAGGATTCATAATCAAATCAAGGTATCTTTTTCTGTATCTTTCTTCCTTGTCTTGCAAGCCATGCCATTTTTCTGGAAGAGGAAGAATTGATTTGCTGAGCATTTCAATTTTATCAGCAAGAACACTTAGTTCTCCCCTTTTTGTTTTAATTATCATTCCTTCCACCCCTATGAAATCACCTGAATCAACAAATTTTTTAAAAAACTCTATTTGTTTTTCAGGAGTTTTTGATTTTTGGAGTTGTATCTGAATTCTGCCTGAAGAATCCTGCAAATCTGCAAAAATTAATTTTCCAATATCCCTTATAGTCATAATTCTCCCAGCAGTTTTCACTTTTGTTTCTGTTTCAGAACCAGGTTTTAGTTTCTTGTATTTTTCCTGCAATTCAAAAGAATTTGTTTTTTTATCAAAAAAATAAGGATAAGGATTTATTTTTAGTTTTTCCAGTTCTTTTATTTTTCTTAACCTCTCTTTTACAATTTCATCCTGTCTTGTCATAAGATATTTAGAAAAAAATAGTTTATATATTTTTAGTTTAAAGGAAACTCAAAAATTCATAATCTTAAATTCTTTAAAATCTTGAAGATGTTCTTCAATTATGTCCAGTCTTTTTATAACTGAATGTTCTGGTCCTTTTTTGCATATCTCAGTCATTTTTTCAATTTTCTTGCCATCACCCTCAAGCCATATTTCAACACTCCCATCATTTTTATTTCTTACATAACCTTTAATTCCTAATTTTTTAGCTTGATTTTTTATAAATGTTCTGAAAAAAACTCCCTGTACAATTCCAAAAACATAGATTCTTACTGCTTTTTTCATCATTAAAACAAATTAGTTATATTTTTATACTTAACTCTTCCCTTTTTTCTTAAAGTCCAAAAGTTTTTTCAAATTCTTTCATCTGAAAATATTTTGCAGAAAAATCTCTTCCTTTTTTTGTGATAATTATCATAGATTTTTTTTGGTCTTCTGAATTTTTTTCAACGAGACTTTTTTTTATTAACTCATCCAAGTATAATTTCATTTGTTTATGAGAAAGATTTGCCTTATACATCAGGTGTGTGGGCTTAATTTTCCCAGATTTTTCAAGAATAACTTGAAGTATATCGGATATTATGTCTGTTCTGCTTCTTTTTCTTTCCATGTAATTTTACTGAAAATTGAAGTTTTTATAATTATGGATTATAAACATGGGAATTCGGAAGTTTTAAAATTCTTATTATTAGGATTAATAAAATCATATAACTTATTAATTGATTAAGTTGGGCAACAACATATAAAAATTTCACTTTTGAAATTAAGAATATCATTTGGCTTAAAGTAAGGATTGAAAATGCAATGATTAAAATTTTTGTATTAGTTGATTTATTTTTTTTGTAAATCTTGCCGTAATTGTTAATTATCAAAAAAAGTAAAATTAATGCAATTAAATGAAAAAGATAATAAAAAGTATTGCTAAATAGTGTTGAGACTGTTATAAAGAAAAGAACAAGCAAAATGTCCCCAGATAATTTTTCTTTTGATGTAAGCCTGTATATTAAATAAAAACCAATTAAAGTAAAAAGTTTATGAAAGAAAAAACCAGTAAAATAAAAAATATCTGTAGAATTTATTATCTGTTGTTCCACAATAAAGTTTCCTATGTTTGGAATTGCAATAGTGTAAAAATCATAATAAAGAACAAGTTTTGTTAATATTGTTGCTAATTCTGCTAATGCAATTAACATAAATCCTAAGCCAAGATAAAAAGAATTTTTATTTTTAGTTAATTTATAACTTCTAATTGAAAGAACAAAAAATAAAAAAAGGATTGCAAAACTAAATATTTCAACAAATACATCTCCGCTGAGAAACCAATCAGGTGTAAAAACTATTTTCACTTTTAAGAATAAAAAAATTCATTTAAAAAGATTATGGAACTTAA
Source organism: Nanobdellota archaeon (assembly GCA_018818285.1). Taxonomy (GTDB): domain Archaea; phylum Nanobdellota; class Nanobdellia; order Pacearchaeales; family GW2011-AR1; genus JAHIRT01. The sequence goes on along the minus strand of JAHIRT010000034.1, from coordinate 6,584 downwards.
CTCTATACTTAGATTCTGTATTGTTTTTTCACAAGTGCTTTATAAGGCTTTTTCTTTAGTTTTTTGAAGTTAAATTTCATTTTCAACCTTCGATAATAAGGGTTGGCACATCTTTCCCCAGAAAGGCTGATAAGCATTATTTTTCAGCCAACAGCCTATTCTGGGGTTTGAAAAAAAAATGAGGGCATATAATTTAGATTTTGAAATAAAGGAAATATTTGATATTGAAAAAGAAATTTCCATTTTATATGAACTTGGTGTAAATGAAGATGAAATAAGATATTTAATTTATCTAAAGAAAAAAAGAATGGCAAGTTTGAAATGGGGGGATTAGAATTCTTTATCTCAATTAAAAACAAATTCTGGTTTAGCAATAATATCTTTTTCATTTACCATCTTGTATATACCAATAAATTTCTCTTTACAAAAAACAGCAAAACTCTGCTCTTCTTTAATTCCAGTTTTCTCAGAAATATCCTCTTTAAAAATTGGTTTGCCTGTTAAAAGTTTTTGAACTAAACTTTCATTAACTTCTATAACAGGCAGAATTTCTTTAATTGCTTTTTCAGCTGGAACTATAATTTGTTTTAATTTATCTTTGCTATCTTTAATTTTTTCTAAATCATAAAGATTAATGAAATTCTTATCATTCTCTGAGAAAACTCCTGCCTGTGTTCTTCTTAATTCAATCATATGAGCCCCCCCTATTTTTAATCCTAAGTCATGAATAAGCTTTCTAATATATGTTCCTGCTTCAACTTTTGTTTCAAATAAAACATGATTTTTTTCTTTGTCAAATTCTAAAATATTCCAAAAATAAACCTCTCTTTCTCTTTCTTGCCTTTTCACTCTGCTTTTCACAGGAGGAAGCTGTTTTATTTTTCCAACAAAGTTTTCTATTTCTTGTTTTAGTTTTTCTTCTGTGATAGATTTATGAATTTTCATAATTCCAACATAGGTTTTTTCTTTTTTCATAAACCAACCTGTAAGTTTGCATGCACGATTTAGAGCTATTGGAAGAACTCCTGTTACTTTTGGGTCAAGTGTTCCAAAATGCGACATTTTTCTTAAGCCAAGGAGATGTTTTACTTTTTCATCTGTCTGAAAACTTGTTGGACCAGAAGGTTTATCAAGATTTATAATTCCAAATTCAAGAAGTTCTTGTATTGATTTTTGTTTTTTCATTTTTTTATTTATATTTTTCCATTCAAATATCTTTTCCTTTTCTCTTCCTCAAATTTTTCAATTGCATATCTCAGCATTGTTCTTGGCATGTTTTTATATCTTCTAATATTTGATTTATTTTTTATATTAGAAGAAGCAGAAAATCCTTTGGATTTTCTGCAATATTTTTTAAGAAAATTTTCTAAAACATCTTGATTTCTTTTTCCAACTTCCCTTAGCATCCACCCAACAGCTTTATGAATCAAGTCATGTTTATCATTTAATAAAATTTCAGAAATCTTTAATGTGTCTTCAAATTTATCTTGTTTAATAAATTTATAAGTTGATACAATAGCTATTCTTTTTTCCCATAAATTCTCTGATTTAGACAGATTATAAAGAAGTTGTTTTTCTTTTTCTAATAAAAAATCTCCAATAATATTTGGAGCAGACAAATCAACCAAATCCCAATTATTTATGTTTTTTGCATTGTTTAAATAAAAATCAAATATATCTTGTTTTTGTTTTTCATCAGCTTTTTTGTATTTATCAATTAAAATAAGAAGTGCGATTAATCTTTTTTCATGAATATTTGAGCTTAATAATTCTTGAATTTCTTTTATTGAAAGATTATTAAATTGTTTTGCTATTTTTCTTTGTTCAGGAACTATGATTCCAAGAAAAATATCTCCTTCTCCATACTGCCCATTTCCTGTTTTAAAAAATCTTTGAAGAATTTTAGCTTTTTCTGGATTTGTTTTTTTAATTAATTCAGATTCAAGTTTCTTTAGCATCATCAAATAACAGAATAAGAGTTTAAAATTATTCTTATTTTTATGTTTCTCTATTAAATAAAATAAATTAAGTAATATTTGCGTAAAGTATTTATACTAATTTTTGATATTTATTCTATGGAGCATGCATTTAAAGTAGGGCTTAGTTTTGGATTAACTTCTGGGGTGATTACAACTCTTGGATTAATGGTTGGTTTGAATTCAAGTACACACTCAAGACTTGTTGTTCTTGGAGGCATATTAACAATAGCTATAGCAGATGCATTCTCAGATGCATTTGGCATCCATATATCTCAAGAATTTAGTGAAAATCATACTGAAAAAACTCTATGGAAATCCACAATTTCTACTTTCTTTTTTAAATTTATTTTTGCATTAACTTTTATTATTCCAGTCTTAATTTTTTCTTTAACAACCGCAATTTGGATTAGCATAATTTGGGGTTTGATTTTAATTTCTTTTTTTAGTTTTATTATTGCAAAAAACCAAAATAAAAATCCAAAGAAGATTATTTTACAGCACATAATTATCACAATTGGAATAATAATCATAACTCATTTTGTAGGAGATTTTATATCTTCAGTATTTGTTTAATCTAACAGAAAAATCTGATAATTATTTCTTCAAAGCTTTTCTAATTTGATGTTTAGGACCTTTTTCTACTTGAGCCTGATGTTTTAATTCTTTATGTTTTTGTTCTGATTGCCTTAAACTTGATTCTACTGAAGATTTCTCTTTTTCTTCCTCTTCTTTTTTTTCTTCTTCTGGTTTTGCTTCTTCTTTAATTTCTTTTTTCTTTTCCTCGACTTTTTTTTCTTTTTTCTTTTCTTTTTCTTCTTTATGTTTTTCTTCTCTTTCTTTTTTGTATTTTAATTTTAAAGGCATTTCAGCTAATTCAACTTGAATATCTCCTGATTCAAGTTTTTTAACTTTAACTTTTATTTTTGAAGGAGGATTTCTTATTCCTCTAAACCATATTTCTTCATTAAGATACTTGTCTATTTTTATTTTTCTTAAATCATCATCTCTTAATTTCATATGCCTTGCAATAAATTTTTTCAGAGCTTTAATTGCTTTTGGAATTCTTTTATGTTTTGGCGTTCTAAGAAATTTCTTTCTAAGAGGAACTATATATTCTCTTTCTAATTCTGTTTTTTCCTGTTTATTATCTTTATCCATTTTTAACTCCACAAACATAATGCTCTCTTTTAGTTTTTGATTTTCCTTCCCAAGCACTATACCACTCCACTTCTATTGTTCTTTTCTCATCTTCTGCACAATCTTGTTTTTCTTCAAACTGGCAATAATATTTTCCATCTTCATTATTTCGAACAGCCCAACAACCACCAAGCTCTCTGCATTTTCCTATTCCTTCATCAAGTTTAATAGTTTCAGTTTCCATTTTATCCTAAATGTTTTTTCTTCATTCTTCTTGGTTTTATTTTTAATTTAGTTCTTGTCCAATGTCTTTTTATTCTTGTCATAGCTGATGGATGAACTCTTTTTCCTGCTCCGAATTTTTTCAATACAGTCCAAAACGGAGCCCATTTTGTTCTTTTTCCTGCTTTGCTTAATTTGATTTTCTTTTGTGTTTTTCTCATTTTTTCTTCCTTTTATATTGTTGCCCAACCTTCTACTGATTGAAGGTTTCCATCCTCAAGAAGAATTTTAAGTAATCTCTTCCCCTCCATTTTTAATGGCTGATTTTTTCCTATAAAATTTGATATTTGAATTTCAGTTCCATTAGCATAATAATGAGTTTCGCATTTTCTTCCATTTCTTTCAACTCCTATTTTATACAACTTCATTTTTTTCTTCCTTTAAACTTCCAGCTATTTTATTCATGAATTCAATTCCTGTTTTTGTTAATTGTCTTCCGGATTTTTTTCCTGTTGATTTTTCTAAAAGTCCTGCTTTTTCTGCTTGCTGTAATATTGTTCTTATAATTTTTCCCCCACCTTTTCTAAACTCACTTGGCCTTGCCCCCCTTTCTTTTTTCCCACCATATCTTGTTTTTAATCTATTCACTCCAACAACTCCTCTTATGTATATTTGCTTTAATATACTTGCAGCCCTTCTATGCCAGAAACCATAATCTTTTGGAGGGCGAGAACGACTCACACCAGATTTTACAAAATTTGCCCAATCAGGAATCTCAAATTCTTTGATTTCTTTGAGAGCATCAGCTAATTTCTCATTGAATTTATCAGCTTGAACTTCATATACTGTTATCATTTTGGTTTTTTTCTATTCTCCCTTAAGCATATCTCAAAGGTAATTAAACAGCCGTGCTTTTCAGCACTAGAAAGTTTTTGATTAAAACTTTTAGCTTAAGATTAATTGAGAAAAAGAGTTTATAAATTTACCTCTTTTTTATTTGTGATATCTCCTAGTCACACAAAACCAAAAACAAAAAATTTATAAACTATCTCTTGGTTTAAATTTTGCCGTGAACTACATCACAGAATATATTGTTCTATGATTCTTGTGCATAGGTAGTAGGCAAGTAAATTAAAAATTAGTAAGGAATACTAAAATAAAATGGAAAAACAAGATATTTTAAATGCTTTAGTAGAGCTAAGAAAAAACAAAAAAAGAAAATTCAACCAATCAGTTGATGTAATTATAAATCTAAAAAAATTTGACATAAAAAAAGAAAGTATAAATCTGTTTTTGAAATTGCCGCATAAAATAAAAGATAAAAAAATAGGCATTTTTCTTGATAAAAAAATTGAGAATATTGACTGCATTCTTAAATCTGATTTTGACAAATACAAAGATAAAAAAAATGTAAAAAAATTAGTAAAACAATACGATTTCTTTATTTCATCAGCATCTCTAATGCCCCTTGTGGCTACAACTTTTGGAAAATATCTCGGACCTGTTGGAAAAATGCCTTCACCCCAGCTTGGAATCTTAACAGAAGAAACTGAAAAAAAGATTAAAGAACTATCAGAAAAAATTGATAAAATTACAAGAGTAAAAAGCAAAGAACCAAGCCTGAAAATATGCGTAGGAAAAGAAAACATGGAAGATGAAAAAATTGCAGAAAACTTTCTCTCAGTGTATAAGGATATATTAAATAGTCTTCCAAGAAAAAAAGAAAATCTAAAATCAATTATGATTAAATTCACTATGTCAAAACCAATAAAAATTAAATCAAAAGAATTAAAATCTGAAAAGGAAACTAAAGATGGAAAAAAATAAATTCAGAAAAAAAGAAATACCAAAAAAGAAAATTGAAGAAGTCAAAGAAATAGCAGAGCTAATTAAAAAAAGCAATTCAATTATGATTGTATCAGTCAAAGACCTACCAACAAGCCAGTTCCAAAATATCAAAAAAAATCTCAGAGAAAATGGCTCTGTAAAAATAATCAAAAAAACAGTTATGCAAAGAGCAATTGATTCAATAGAAAAAGGGGCAATAAAAAATTTTAAAGGAGATTTAAAAGAAGATATTGCTATTATTTTCTCAAATCTTAACCCCTTTGAATTGTCTTTAATTTTATCAAAAAGCAAATCAAAAGCAAGAGCAAAAACAGGACAAATTGCTCAAGAAGACATTATAATTGAACCAGGACCAACAGAATTAATTCCAGGCCCCATAATATCCGAATTAGGAGGATTAGGAATAAAATTCACAATTGAAAATGGAAAAATAAACATAAAAGAAAAAAAAGTTATTGTAAAAGCTAATGAAAAAATAAATGAAAATGTTGCAAGCATCCTCGGAAAATTAGATATGAAGCCATTAGAAGTTGGTTTGGAACCAATTATTGCTTATGATTCAAAAGAAGATAAAATATACAAAGATATAAAAATAGATATTGAAAAAACAACAAAAGAACTAAAAAACATTTCATCAAGCTCTTTGGCTTTTGCTGTTAAAATAAACTATCCTTGCAAAAAAACAATTGGATTTATATTAGGAAAAGCTGCAAGTCATGAAAAAGCTTTGTCTGAATTAATTAAGCAAGAGCCAGCAAAAAAAGAAAATGAAAATCCAGTTGCCTTAACTGACCCAATTCCTAATCAAATATCAGAAAATGAAAATCAAACTAAACAAAATCAGGAGGAAAAATAAATGGAGTACATATATGGAGCTTTGCTTTTGCATAAATTAGGGCAACCAGTAAATGAAGAAAGCTTGAAAAAAGTTATAGAAGCAACAGGAAGTCAAATAGATGAAGCAAAATTAAAAGTTGTAGTAACAAGCTTAAAAAATATAGATATAGAAAAAGAGCTTGAATCTGCAAGTCTTGTGGTTCCTGCTGGAAGTGCTGCATCTGGAGAAGAAAAAGCAGAAGCAAAAGAAGAAAAGAAAGAAGAAAAAGCTGAAGCTGCTGCAGAAGGCTTGTCTGCATTATTTGGTTAATTTATTATTTTTTATTAAGCAGGCAAGTCAGACTTAGTTCTGACTTTGTTAATTTTAATTAAATTATATAAGCAATAAAAATTTCTAACTTCTCTTTAAGACACTAAGCCAAATATTATAACAAACCAATCAATAAAATTTAAAAGCATACAAGTTTTAAGATTATCATGCCTCTGTCGCATAATGGTATTGCACCAGGCTTGAGACCTGGGACCTTCGGGTCATCCCCGTTCGATTCGGGGCAGGGGCGT
>JAHIRT010000033.1 GCA_018818285.1 Nanobdellota archaeon | reverse complement strand
TTTCTTTTTTTAAAATTTTCTATTGCATTTATTAAATCTTGCTTTTCAAATTCAGGCCACATTTTATCAAGAAAAAGCCATTCAGAATAACTTGCCTGCCATGGAAGAAAATTCGAAGTTCTTTTTTCTCCGCCTGTTCTTATAATTAAATCAGGACAATCTTTCATATAAAGATTATCTTCAATTACTTTTTCTGTGACTTCTTCAGGAGAAATTTTGTTTTTAATTATTTTTTTTATAGCTTCTATAATTTCAATTCTTCCACCATATGCAATTGCAAAATTAATAATGTAATCTGTGTTTTTTGCTGTTTTTCTCTCAAGCTCTCTGCATTGTTCTGCTAAATCTTCTGGAAGCAAGTCAAGGTTTCCTATAAATCTTATTTTAATTTTGTATTTATCTATTTTTTCTTTGTCAATCTCTCTGAATTCTTTTCTGAAAATTTTGAATAAATACTTAAGCTCGTTTTTTGGCCTTGAATTTATATTTTCAGAAGACAGGCAATAAAGTGTGAATTCTTTTACATCAAGTTCCTTTGCCCAATCCAAGAGCTTTTGAACTTTTTCAGCTCCATATTCATGTCCTTTCCATGGCTCAAGCATTAATCTTTTTGCAAATCTCCTGTTTCCATCAAGGATTATTCCAATATGATTTGGATTTTCCATATATTAAATACAAAAATGATTGTTTTTAAGCTTTGTGAAATTAAAACAAATTAAAAATTTAGTTTGCGAGAAAATGCGTGCACATAGAAAGCTTAATAAATAATAAAATATGTTTTAGTTTTATGAGATTGTATTTATCTGGTGGAGGACATGGAAAAGATTCTGCGGAATTAGACAAAAAGTTTGCTTCTGCCATTGATAAATCTAAACCTCTTTTGTATATTCCCATTGCTATAGATGAAAACAAACATCAATATCTTGAATGTTTTCAATGGTTAAAAAAAACATTTAATCCATTAGGAATAAACAAACTTGAAATGTGGACAGAAAAAGAATTAATGAAAAATGCTGAAATTGAATTAAAAAGATTTAGTGGAGTTTATATTGGTGGGGGAAACACATTTTATCTATTAAGAGAATTGAGAGATTCTGGATTTCTTCTAAAATTAGAAAAGTTCATAAGAGATGATGTTCCTGTTTATGGGGGAAGTGCTGGGGCTGTGATAATGGGAAAGATAATTGTTCATGCAAATTTTGCTGACCCTAACAATGTAAAACTAAAAGATTTTAGAGCATTAAATCTCATTGGAGGCAGAGATATTTGGCCACATTATAAGTCTGAAGATAATAGAAAAATTCAACAATATAGAAAAAAATACAATCTAAACTTAATTGCTTTACCAGAAAATGCAGGAATTTTTGTAACAGAAAAAGCGATTGAAGTCGTTGGTCCTGGTTCTGCATATTTGCCAATTGAAGAAATGAGAGAAGTTAAGCCTGGGCAGAAAATTTAATTCTTTTATAGATATATCAAATTTCATATCCTTTATTTTTCTTTTGGCTTTATTTCCTTAAATCCAGCATACTTCCATAGAACTGCGGGTATTTTTATTGAGCCATCTTTTTGCTGATTGTTTTCAATCAAAGCCACTATTGCCCGAGATGTTGCTAAAGCAGTGTTATTAAGTGTGTGAAGAACAAGTCTTTCTCCTTTTTTATTTATTCCTTTGATATTCAAATCTCTTGCTTGATAGTCTCCGCAGTTACTCAAGCTTCCTACTTCTCCATACTCTTTAGTTGTTGGGCGATAAGCTTCTAAATCACTACTTTTAACTTTCCAGTTGCTTAAATCTCCAGAGCAACATTCAAAAATCCTGTAAGGAATCTTTAGTGCCTGATAAATTTCTTCTGCATTTTTTTGCAGTTCATCATAATATTTTTCAGAATCTTCTGGTTTGCAGAATATAAATTGTTCTATTTTATTAAATTGATGCGTTCTCCATAATCCTTTCTCATTTATTCCATGGCTTCCGATTTCTTTTCTGAAACACATTGAATATCCAAATAGCTTTAGTGGAAGCTTGTTTTCAGGGATTGTTTTTCCAGCAAACATTCCAAGAATAGCATGTTCTGCAGTTGGAATTAAGTAAAGATTCTCTCCTTCAATTTTGTATAATTTTGTTTTAAATGCTTCAAAATCTTCTGCAGCTTCACATACTTCTTTTTTTACCATTAAAGGAGGCTCAATATACAAGTATCCTTTTTTTAACATGAAATCAATTGTAAATTTAATTAAGGCTTGATTTAAAATTCCAAGCTTGTTTTTATGATAATAAAACCCTTTTCCACTTGTTTTTGCTGAAGCATCAAAATCTACAATACCAAGACCTTCTAAAAGTTCAACATGATTTTTTATAGGATAGTTAAATTTTTTTGTTATTCCCACTTTTTTTATTACAACATTTTCAGAACTATCTTTTCCAATAGGAACACTTTTATCCATTATTTGTGGGATTTCAGAAAGAATTCTATGAACTTCTTTTTTTAATTTCTCTATTTCCCCCTCGATTTTTTCAATTTTTTCAGGAATTTGCTTTGCTTTTTTAATCATATCTTTAGCATTTTTTCCTTGTTTTTTTGCCTGATTAATTTCTTCAGAAACTTTATTTCTTTGATGCCTCAAGTTGTCTGCTTTTTGCTTTAATTCTCTCCATTCTTTATCAAGTTCTTTTACTTTATCTACTAAAGACAGTTTGTTATCTTGAAACTTTTTTTTTATATTTTCTTTTACTAATTCAGGATTTTCCCTGATTAAATTTATATCTATCATTTTAAATCAAAACTTATTAATTATTTAAGCTATAAATCCTTCTGGAAGCCAGCAGATTAATTTACTGCTTTGTTCTACAAAAATATAAAATTTGAAATATTTATTTGGTCTTAAATATTCATATTTATCCTTTTCATCTTCTCCATATTCAGGAGGCAGATTCTCCCCTCTATCTTCCATATTATGGGGTTCTTCTATTGGCATCATTTTACTACAATTATTATGATTATATAAACTTTTCTTATTTTGTCTCCTTATTGTAGTGAAACAGAATTATAGAAAAATTTAAAAGTGTATAATTTAATATATAGGTTGAAACATATAATATACGTTATATTATTCCTTAAAATGAAAAACAGGAAATTTTTAAAATGAAAAAATCAAGAAGATTTTTGCCTTTTAAATTTCAGGAAAAAATTTAAAATGAAAGAAAATTTTGACATATTTTTCAGAAGAAAACCAGCTTTGATGCTTATAGCTTTAAAGAAGATTTCTAAAGCAAGATATGGAAGCATTCTTGCAAAAGAAGTTGATTGCACTTATAGTCATGCTGTTAAAATTTTACAAACACTTGAAAAACTTGGTTTAGTTGTTTTTGAAAAAAAGGGAAGAATAAAATTAATTAAACTAACAAAAAAAGGACAGGAAGTTTCTGATAATATTGCTGAAATAAAAAGAATAGTTGGGTGATTTAGATAGTTTTTTCTTTTGACACTGAGTTTTTTGCAGAATTTTTTTATGGGACACTTACTGCAGAAAGGATATGTTTAATTAAGAATTTGGGTTAAAATATAGAAAGCAAAAGGTTTATTCATTCAATTTAGATTCTATAGTTCTATAATCAATTATTGAATCAGGTTTCATCATTTCTGAAGTGGAAATGTATGTTATTTTATCCCCTTCTTTTACACCATATAATGCAGTTTTTTGTCCCCCATTAGATTCAATCACTAAATCTTGGACTCCATCCTGATTTAAATCTTGCTGAATATGGGCTTTCTTAGGAGAACGAATCTCTGGATTAAGGTTAGCCCCTATTGTTGCAGCAGCAATAAGACATGCACCAACTAATGTTCCATATGCAATTCCACACTCAATCTTGCCGATTTTCATATCATCATTATATGGTATCATCTTTATAAATCTTTCTATTTATTTATCACTTCGAAGTTAATACTAATAATGCTTCTTTATTATTTCTATAATTTTTTCTGTTTTTTCTTTTGACATTTTAAGAATAGTTTTGAAGTGATTTGAACCCCTCTTGTTTTCAAATCCCAAATGGATCTGGAGGGATTTGAACCCCCGACACCTAGATGTCTCTGTAGAACTTAAAAGTTTAAGAGTCTAGTGCTCTAACCAGGCTGAGCTACAGATCCTTTATATTATTTAGAATATTAAGATTAAAAAGTTTTGGATAGTTGTTAATAAAAAATTGTTAAAGAAATTCTTAGATAATGTGATAATTGTTGTTAAACTCTCTTGCTAGGGCTGAATTTTAGTGCAATGTTCGGAAGGGAAAAATTCAGAGTTCAAAAGTTGGCTATTAAGGATGAAGCCTTATTAGTTTATAGAATTAAGAGCCACAGAAAATTAGATACTAACTACTTTATAGTAGCTATTAAATAGAAAAATTTATATACTCTCTATCATGATTATCATAGTTAAAATGCGTATGCCTAATACATTAGTAGTTGTTGGAGAACATATTGAAGAAGCAGATTTTGGTTATTTAGTTGGAGATATATTAGAAGCCAGAGCATATCCAAATATTGCTGTATACCATGTTAAAGCAAAATGCCATAATTGTCATCACACCAACCTTTTGGGTGATAATGGGAAAAATCGTATAGCTTTACAAGAGGTATATCAAGAAATGCTAGCAAAAAGACCCAATCTGACCATAACAGTTCATCACGGAGACTCTTTTCGTTTAGAAGAGTGGGCAGAGATATATGCACACCATGAATATCATAGATTAAAACATCTTCACTCAGCTGTTCATAGAGGGGTAGTAGTAAAGACGCTCAAGCCAAGACAGTTATCACTTCCTGAGATTCTCGAGCAAACAACAATCCCGTATATTGGATTGGAGATGCGTTTTGAAGAAATGGACAACACACCCCCTTATGAAAAACAAGCTAGATTTGCTGTTCGGACAATTCAGAAGATACGAAGAGTGTATATGAAGTAGGATTTTCTGGGGCTCTTTCTATTTTTAGCCAACTTTTGAATTGATTATAACATAATCATATACCAAGTAAATTTATAATACTATTCCAATATAGAGCATTAACACAAATTATTTAGAAATAAATTTTTTTAAATTTAATCATACTCGCGCCAAGTTTGTTTGCATTTTGTGCATCTGAAAAATCTTGTTTCTGCTTCATCTGCTGCTCTTGTCTGAGCGCTCCAAAAATATGCTTGCTGATTTCCGCATTTTGGGCAAAGAGCATTTGTTGTTGGCATAACATCTGTATCTTTTTCTTTTACTATTCCCACTTTTTGTTCTTGCTTTACTTTTTCACATGATTCAATTTTAAACTTTCCCTTTGCAGAATAATTGCATCTTGCACATCTGTATTTCTTATTCTTTTCTACAAGAACAGAACCACACTTTTCACAAAACTCCATTAAGGGTTTTAATTTTTAGTATTTTTAAACTTTGCTATTATCTGAACTTTTCAAAGAATTTGACAATCCCAAGTTTTACCCATCCGAATTTAGGAATTTTTATTAATGCTTTTCCAATTATAGAATTTTTAGGAATATTTCTCTCGCTAAGTAATTGTCCTGAATTGTTGTCTCCTTTAGTTGCGTAAAAAGTTTCATTATTTATTTTTTTTATTTCTACAATTCTATGTATAATTGGGTGTTCTGTTCCTGCTTCAAAAATAATTATATCTCCAATTCTGAAATCTCCCCACCCCCCCACAACAACAATATCACCTATTTCCAACCCGTTTTTTAATGGCCAGTTTTTTACTTCTTCTTTAGTTATGCTTTCTTTTACATACCAGTCATTGTTTTTATTCCACCAATTATTAAAATCATTTGCTGTTGAAATCCCTGTCAAGGTTTTTATTAAGCCTCCTGAATGATGCATGCTTTGGCTTTCTACAACAACCAAAGGCATTTTTGTTGCAAAACAAACAGAAAGTAAAGGAAAGAAAATAAATTTCACAATTATAAATGCGAGGATAATACTTACTATCCAGCTTAAAATACTTTCGTCTTTCCATAAAAAATTCCATATTTTTTTAAAGAATTTTTTGATTTCCATATATAATTTAGAAATAAAAAGCTTTTAAATATTTCATTTAAGGAATTTTTTGATTTAATAACATTTAAAAATATGTTTTTGTATTAATTAAAAAAGTGGGAGTTTGTATGAAATCAAAAAACAACAACATCATCCTCGTAATATTGGCATTAGTAATTATTGGTTTTATTCTTACAATAAATTCTTTGAATAATAATGAGAATTACAATATTGAAACAATAAAATGTATCGGAGAGAATTCAAAACTTTTTGTGTCAAAAACTTGCGGGCATTGTGCAAAACAAAAAATGATTTTAGAAGGTTATGAAGAATATTTTGAAATTATTGATTGTTTTTCAGAAACAGAATTATGCATGGAGAATAATATCCAGGCAGTTCCAACATGGATTATCAATAATCAGGAATACACTGGAGTTAAAACTTTTTCAGAATTAAAAGAGTTTTCAGGATGTTAAAATCAAATGATAAACTTTATAGAAATAATCTCTTTGGCAATTGTTGATGCAATTAATCCTTGTGCATTGGCTGTGATGGCAATAGTTCTTATGACTATTTTGATGAGCAATCCAGAAAAAAGAAAAAATGTTTTGCTTGGCGGACTTGCTTTTATTTCTGCTGTTTATCTCTGTTATTTTTTTTATGGGCTTATTATGATTCAGTTTTTTTCTTATTTAATTCCAGAAACAGGAAAATACTCTTATTATTTGTTTAAAGGATTTGGAGCATTTGCAATAATTCTTGGATATCTTAATATTAAAGATTATTTAGATTATAAACCTGGAGGAGTGATGACTGAAATGCCTCTTAGCATGAGGCCTAAAATGAAATTATTAGTTAAAAAAATCACAAACCCAAAAGGAGCATTTATTATTGGAATATTTGTTACACTATTTCTTTTGCCATGCACAATTGGGCCTTATATAATTGCTTCTGGAAAACTTTCTGTTATGAAATTTTTTAGCACAATTCCGTGGCTTTTGCTTTATAATTTAATATTTGTAATTCCTATGATTCTTATTACATTGATTATTTATTTTTCATTTACTACAGTTGAAAAAATATCCAGCTGGAAAGACAAGAACATAAAAAAACTTCATTTTGTTGAAGGTATAATATTAATTATCTTGGGAATAGCAATGATTACAGGGATGATTTAATATATCATCGGAATTTCATTATGTTAAGAATGCTGAGCATTCTTGAACACCCCAAAATTCTAATTTGACAAAAGAATTTTGCTGTGTCCAAACTGCACTATTAAATCAAATTCTTTTTCATTAACTTGAGGAATATCACAGGCACCAAAACAACTCCCAAACCAAATAAAAAATTCAGTATCTTTAACAGATTTTTTTAAATAATCTGCAACTGTTGTTGAATAAGGTTTTAATCCATCTGGGAACTGAAGCAGGATTTTTCTTGCATTTCCTTTTTTTATAGTCTTGATTATTTTTTCAAATTCAAATTCAAATTCTTGGTTTAATTCTTGGATTGATTTTGTATGCATATTAGGATAAAAAATATATAGATTAAAAACTTATTTATTGTATGAAAAGAATTATTAAAAAATGAGTGTCATAATTTTCTTTCAAGCCCGGTTTTTACTTGCTCTTTATTATCTTTATTTAATGGAACTCTTTTTCCTCCACGAGGATTTAATTTTAAACCAGATTCTATTAATCTTGTTCTTATAGCATAACGAGAAATATGATAGCCTGTTTGGCTTTTAAATCTTCTTTGAATCTCATTCATATTCCCATTATACTTATGATATAATTCTACTATCTTTGAAACTTCTTCTTTAGACAATGTCATGAAATTTCTTAATTATTAATGTTTAAAAATACTATTATTCTCTATTATCCATGAAAAAATGAAAACAGGAAATTTTTAAGATGAAAAAAATAAGACAACCGATTATTACAATTGCAGGGCATGTTGACCATGGGAAAACATCTATATTAGATAAACTTAGAGGTAGCTGTTTTGCAGATAAAGAAGCTGGGAGAATTACACAGAAAATATCATTCACAAAGTTTCCAGCTGAAAACATAAAAAAAACCTGTTATTTGCTTGAAAAATATAAAATCAAATTAAAAATTCCTGGATTTTTGTATATAGATACACCAGGACATCAGGCATTTACAAACTTAAGAAAAAGAGGGGGCAGTTTAGCTGATTTAGCAATATTAGTTATAGATGTAAATGAAGGAATTATGCCTCAAACAGCAGAAGTAATACAAATTTTAAAGCAAAACAAAACACCATTTATTATTGCTCTAAATAAAATAGATTCAATTTCTGGATGGCAGAAGTTAGATGATGATTTGAAGAAAAATATAGAAAAGCAATCAATGAATGTAAAACAGCAATTTCAGGAAAAATTTTACAAAATTGTTGCAGCTCTTGAAGCTAATGGTTTTAAATCTGATTTTTTTTATGAAGTCAAAGATTTTACAGAGAAGATTGCAATTGTTCCGTGTTCAGCTAAAACTTCTGAAGGTTTGCCAGAATTAATGATGGTTTTATGCGGGCTGTCACAAAAATTTCTTTCAAAACAACTTAATTTGGGAGAAAATGCAAAAGGAGTTATATTTGAAATTAAAAAAACAAAAACCATGAATTATATTGAGGCGATTTTGTATGATGGTAGTTTAAAACAAGGAGATGAAATTGCAATTGCAAGTTTTGACAAACCCATAATATCAAAAATCAGAGTGCTTGAAGAAGTTTGTGCTTTAAGTGATAAATTTGAAAATAAAAAACATGTGATTGCATCAACAGGAATAAGAATGCAATTAACTGAATCAAAAGATATTCTTCCTGGAATGCCTTTTCAGATTTTTAAGAATAATTTAGAAAAAGCAGAAAAAGAATTGAAAAAAGATTTAGGAGAAATAAAACTTGACAGTGAGGGGATTATAATAAAAACAGAATCTTTGGGGAGCTTGGAAGCTTTGCTCACATTATTGAAACAAAATAACATCAAAGTTTTAAAGGCAGGTATAGGCAATATTAATAAAACAGACATTGTTTCTGCAAAAACAAATCAAAAATCAAATCCACTTTATTCTGTGATTTTAGGTTTTAATGTGGATATTGATGAAGATGCAAAAGAAATTAGTTCTGGGATTAAAATTTTGACAGAAGATGTGATATATAAATTAATAGATGAAATTCAAAAATGGCAAGAAGAAAAAAGAAAAGAAATTGAAAAAGAAAAATTGCTGGGGCTGTCGTCTATATTTAAAATTGAGATTCTTCCAAAGTATGTTTTCAGAAATTCAAAACCTGCAATTTTTGGAGTAAGGGTTTTGTCTGGAAAAGTAAAATCAAATGTTTCTTTGATTGATGAAAACAGCGAGGAAATAGCAAGAATAAAAAATATTCAGTCTGAAAGCAAATCAATAAGAGAAGCAATCTCTGGAATGGAAGTTGCAATTTCTCTTCCGGGAATTACATTTGATAGGCAATTAAAACAAACAAAATTTCTTTATTCTGATATTACAGAAAAACAATTTAAGAAATTTAAGGAAAACAAAGATGTTCTAAGCAATGATGAAATAAAAACTTTGCAGGAAATTGCTGAAATTAAAAGAAAGAATAAGAAGTGGGTTTAGATTATTGTAATAAATTATTTATTTTCTCTTGCATAACTATTTCTCTCTTCCATCAACTTTTGAATATTTTTTAAATCCTGATATAATGTGTTCATAGATGTTTTATTAGCTCTTCCACCAACAACATCTAATTTTTTCATTAATCCTTCAACTTCTTTTCTTGACCTTTTTTCCATAGCAAATTAAATACAAACTTATATATAAATATTTCTTTTAGCAATATTTAAAAAACCTTTTTTGATAAGATTAAACATGAATACAATAAGAATAATTTTAATAACTATTTCATTGATGATTTTATTTGAAGGACTTTTTTTATCATTATTTCCAAAACAAATTTTAAAATCAATAAAGAAAATGTTTAAAAACAAAGAAAATGTGGTTAAAACAGGCTTGATTGAAATTATTCTTGCCTTGATAGTATTGTTTATAATTTCATTGTAAAATGCCATTTAAAATAAATATCTCAGAGAAAGGAAAGACATTTAAGTTAGAGGCAGATACAGAATTTTTAATTGGAAAGAAAATAGGGGAGAAAATTAGTGGAAAAGAATTAAAGCCAGAATTAGATGGCTATGAGCTTGAGATTACAGGGAGTTCAGATAAAGCAGGATTTCCTGGGATGAAAGAAGTTGAAGGGCTTGCATTAAAAAAAGTTTTGTTGAAAAAAGGGTTTGGAATGAAGAACTCAAAAAAAGGAATAAGATTAAAAAAAACAGTAAGGGGAAATACAATATCAAAAAGTACAATACAGATTAATATAAAAGTCTTGACATCAGGAAATAAAAAATTAGAAGAAATTTTTAAAGGCAAGGAAGAAAATAAAGAACAAGTTGAAGAAAAATCTTCTGATATAAAAGAAGAAAAGGAATCAAAATAAAATGTTTAAAGAAGAAACTAAAGAAAAACCAGTTGAAAAGAAAAAGAAAGAGAGAACAGGAAAAAAACCGCATAAAAACAAGCCTTCAAGCCAAAAATACAAGAAATATAAAATTGTAGATGGGAAAATTATAAGAGAGAAAACTTGTCCTCGTTGTGGTCCTGGAGTATTTTTAATGAATTCAAAAAATAGATTATATTGTGGTAAGTGTCATTATACTGAGTTTATTTCTGAGAGTAAAAAAGAATAATTATGAAGACAGGAATTTGCTGAATTTATTTCTAAGGAAGTAGAGGGAGAGGTTGATTTGGGTTTTGGTACAATATATGAACATAATCTTGTATGTTGTTGTGTTATAAGAAATAAAAAAATCAGCTAAAATATAGAAAAGAAAGGGTAAATTTGTTATCTATAATAATATATTATATCTTTGCAACAGTTATCCTTTTTTTGTACAGGCCTAATTCTGGATCATATCTAAAGCCATTTCTTTTTGCAGGCACATCATAATTCATCTTACCATACTCCTGTACTGTTGGTGAACTAGCTCTAGAATGCGGAAGAACCTGAACCTCAGGGATATTATTTTGTGTAGCCCAATAACACACAATTCCTATTAATGCCCGAGCCCACTTCAAAGGTCTCAGCAATTCATAAACTCCTTTAATACCTTGTATTTGGTCTATTAATATTGCCCCCTCTTTTCCTTTAAATGATAAAGTTGCGACTGGTTCAAATCCACAAGATAACACAAATGTATAAGGAGAGTCATACCATCTGCTTTTTACTTCCAAATTAGACCTCTGACTTGGACCAACACCATGGTCTGGTCCGATACGAAACTGACTAAGATCTGCATTTGGATGTGATTGTTTTCTAAATTTTTCAAAAAAACTTTTTGAATCAATTTTTAAAGGTTCTCCATATGCAAATTGTTTTAATGCTGTTTCAAGTTGACTTGAGTCACTGCCTCCCATAATAACTCTTGCATCATAAAAGGGATTACTTGGAGTGTAATACATATTTTTTGAACTAATTGGTTGTTTATGTGTAAAACTCTCACCACCTAGAGCTAAATTATGTTTAGGAGATATCCAATTAATAGCATCGGATTCAAAATTGGATAAATCAATTTGATGTATAATTTCTAATAAATCTTTATCATCCATATGAATTATGATACATATTCAAGTATATAAAACTTTCTATTGTTACTACCATTAAGTTAATGCTAAACCCACACAATCCCCCACAAACCAAAACTTTTAAATATCTTATTTTTTTATTTATTAAAAGAGGAAAAATGGAGTGGTATGTTTATGCGCTTGTTGGTGCTTTAGGAGGTTTAGTCAGGGGCATGTTTGGGGTGATGAAAGCAATGTCAAGAGATGATAATTTGAATGTTCTTTATTTATTAGCCACAGTTATTATTGCAACTTTAATTGGGGCAGGTTTGGGATTTGGGTTTAAAGGAGATTACAGGGCAGCAGCAATAGCTGGTTATGTTGGCACAGATATTTTAGAAAGTGTATTCAAAGAAACAATGGGGAGGAATATTGTTTTGAAAAAAACTTAAAATGAAATCAAGAAATTTTCAGTTATTAAACTCCCCACTGAGCGGAGTTACATCAAGGAGTTTAAGAAAATGAATATTATATTAACATCATTTTTATTTGGAATTTTTGGAGGAATGATTAGAGCAAGCACTCTTTTTTTAGAATTATGGAAATTAAAAAGATGGAGCAAATGGGGAATGATAGTTACAGGAATTACATTGTTAGCAGCAGGAGGATTAGGCGGGATTATTTTTGACATAAGCTGGATTTTCTCTCTTTTAGGTGGTTATGCTGCAATGGATCTTCTTGGTTCTATTTCAAAGGCTTTTAAGAAAAAGAAAATTAAGATTGAGTAGTTTGTTTTTTAGAAACCTGATTATCTTAATTAAATTGTTATACATTAAATTTTTTCTTTAACAGATTTTTCATGGGATTTTTGGGCTCAATCCAATATTCTGATAATGAAAAATTTTAGGGGTAAGGTTGGGCATCTCAAGATTAGAGCTACTAACATCTCTTTTACTAATCATAACATTAAATTTTTTCAGAAATTTTTTAAAGTGTTTTTCTTGAAGCAGCTTTAACAATATCAAAATCACGAGGTCTTCCTTTTTTGCTTTTTCCAGATTTGTCAAAATAATATCTTTTCCTGAGAGCTTCAAGAATAATTGCCTGAAAAGTTGGATAAGCAAAACGCTTTTTTTCCTGCACAAGTTTCTTAAACATTTGTTCTGGAATTGACAGCATAATCTTTTTTAGTGCCATTTTAACCATTATCTGCAGATATTTATAACTATATATAGATAACCTGCTTTTTAAACCTTTTGTTTAAACTACGACGGTGTTTTTGAGCATACTAAGAAAAACACAATAATTCAATTTTAATTATTTTTAGTTGATATATTTGTGGTGGGGGGTGAAAAAGGTGGGGGTGAGAAGGAGAATTTGGGGGGTTTTTGGGCTATATTTCTTAACACAACAATTTTTAAAAACAAACTATTTCTTTTTATATTATGACAACTTTGTGTGAAAAATATCGGGCAAAATGTTTTGAAGATATTAAAGGGCAGGAGATAGCTGTTTCAAAGATTTTTAATTTTTTCAAGAATTTTCCCATGAAAAAATCTATGGTTCTTCATGGTCCTGCAGGAAATGGAAAAACCAGTTTAGTTCATGCTCTTGCTTTTGAAACAAATTCTGAAATAATTGAATTAAATGCTTCTGATTTAAGAAACAGGGGGCAGATTGATACTGTGATAAAGTCAGCATCAAAACAAAAATCTTTGTTCAATGAAAATAAAATCATTTTAGTTGATGAAGTTGATGGGCTTTCAGCAGCAAAAGACAGGGGAGGAATTCAGGAATTAATAAGAGTTATAGAAACTTCAAGTTTTCCTGTTATTGCAACAGCAAACAAAATATGGGATAAAAAATTTTCTCTTTTAAGAAAAATTTCAGAATTAGTTGAAATGAAAGAATTAAAGCATACAGCTGTTTTTGAAATTCTTAAAACAATTTGTCAAAAAGAAAATTTAGATGTTCAGAATAATTTATTATTAGGCATTGCAATGAAATCAAAAGGAGATGTCAGAGCTGCAATAAATGATTTGCAGACAATTAATTCTGAAACAATTCATGAAAACCTTGATGAGAGAGATAGAGAAGACAGCATATTTAATATAATGAAACAAATTTTTAAGGATGCTGTAAATGAAGAAACAATTAGTTTATATGATAAGGTTGGCATGCCTCTTGATGAAATATATTTATGGATGGATGAAAACATACCACTTGAGTATAGTGGGGAAGAACTTTACAAAGCAATTAACTGCCTGAGCAAAGCAGATGTTTTCAGAGGCAGAATTTACAGACAGCAATATTGGAGATTTCTTGTATATCAAAATTTTCTTTTATCAGTGGGAATTGCTTCAGCAAAAAAATATCCAAAAACAGGATTTACTTCCTACAAAAAACCTACAAGAATATTGCAAATCTGGCTTATAAATCAGAAAAGAGCAAAACTAAAATCAATAATAGAAAAATACGCGAAATACACTCACACAAGTAAAAAGAAAACAATGAGAGAAGCTAAGCTTCTTTTGAATATAATCAGTAAAAAACCTGGAATACAAAAAGAAATAAAATTGGATAATGAAGAAATTGGTTTTCTTGAGAAGAATTATTGTTGATGATTTTTTGAAGAATTAATTTGTGAAAGGTTTATTCTATTCTTTTGACTGTTGGTAAATAAGCACCTAATTTATCTGTTGGTTCTTGCTCTTTTGATACAATATAAAGTCTTGCAGGCAATTCTTGTTTTTCTCCATCCATAGTTTTTACTACTGCTCTTTGATTATCGTGATAGTTCCACAATTCCCCCATTGTTCCTAAAAATGTTTTAATTTCTTCATTAACAACAAAAGTATATCTACATTTTTCTTTTCTTAATTGCTCTGTAGGAATTGTAATCTTACCTTTAAATTTAGTTCCTGAATCAAAAGTAAATTCCAAAACTTTATCTATAATATTTATGCCCATGTT
The DNA here is from genome assembly GCA_018818285.1 of Nanobdellota archaeon. Lineage (GTDB taxonomy): Archaea > Nanobdellota > Nanobdellia > Pacearchaeales > GW2011-AR1 > JAHIRT01. The sequence goes on along the minus strand of JAHIRT010000033.1, from coordinate 1,594 downwards.
CTTATTACAAATTAGGGTTTTTTAAACCTTTCGTTATGTTATCGTTTTGTAATTAAGACACTTCCATCAAGTTGATAAGTTTTTGAAGAATTAATTTTTAGAAAGCAAAAGTTTTAAATAATAGCATTAATTCAATATAATAAGGTAACAGGGATTGCCTTAAGTCTTCGGACATCCTGCTATGTATCCCAGCTGTGTTGAACACTGGGAATTTTTATAATGGTAAAAAGAGTTTGTATTTATATTGATGGAGCTAATTTTTATGGTGGTTTGACTTCACTTAATAAAAATTTTAGTGATTTAAATTTTGATTTTGAAAATTACAATTAACAGCAATACTCAAATTGCAAAAGAACTAAAACTTAATGATGAAGAAGTTGATTATCTAATGGGATAGTTTTTTATCTACATGTACCTTTTGTTCAAGAGTCCTATCTGAATCTCTTTGCAAAAACTCAATTTGCTATTGGATTGAACATCACAATTTAACGAAGTTTCTGAATGTAATTTGGGTGGAGAAGTCTGCAGGACTTCGGAACTCTTTAATCGCTGTTATATTCGTCTGACCAAAGGGAAGACCTAAAATTTAGTGCAACGTTCCGAAGGAAAATTTTAGAGTCAGAAGTCGGCCGTCCTCTTTTTTTAGCGCGCAACTATTTTTTCTTTGCAACAACAAGAATTCTTCTTTTATCTAAAATTTTATCTTTGAACGTCATTTCGCTTAAATCATTTGAACTAAACATATCTAAAACTTCAAATCCTGCTTGTTCTAAAAAGAATTTCAATTCCAATGGAAAAAACATTCTTGATTCTTTTGTGAAAGAACCTTTTTTCTTTTGTGTTTTCAAATCATAATAAGTTCTTTCACTAACATAACTTTGATTATTTGTATTAATCCATTCACGATAAACAACTTTTTCATTATTTTGTTTATCGATTTCTTCAAATTCTTTTCTAAAGGAAGGATTTGAAATCCAATTTATACAATTAAATGTTTCAAGAATCAAAATTCCATTCTTCTTTAAAGCACGATAAAAATTTTTTAATGTTCTTATTGCTTCTTCATTGGATTTGTTAAAAACAATTATACTGAATATGCACATTACCGCATCGAATTGATTTTTATAATTTATATCCTGCATACTATTTACTTTGTAAGTAACATCAGGATAATGTTTCTTTGCATATTCAATCATCTTTGGATGGGGTTCTACTCCTTCGCATTTGTAACCTTTTTTTGATAAAAGATGCGTGTGCCTTCCCATTCCACAGCCAACATCTAAAATTGTTTTTATTTTCCCATATTTTTTAAAAATTTTTATTAAGAATGGAATTTCTTTTTTTGCGTCTTCTTCTGAAGTTGGAATCCAAACTTCAGGACGTTCAAATGAAAATTTACTTCCTGTATACCTCTTTTGTGTCATATTATATAAAGAATTCTTGTTGTTTATAATTTTATCGTTTGCGCGTGTTTTTGTTAAGGCCGAATTCTGAATTACAGATAACATCGGGGATAAGGAAAGTTCTTCTGACCTCGAGACTGGAGCGGAACCTCACAGGCTCGAGCTGGAAGAAGAATTTGGGTGGAGAAGTC
>JAHIRT010000006.1 GCA_018818285.1 Nanobdellota archaeon | reverse complement strand
CAGAATCTTCAGACTCTGATTTAGAATCAATTTTAGGAGAAGCAGAATCAGAATTAGAAAAAAAACTTCCTGAACTTGTAGCATCTATAGAACCAAAATCAGATTATGCTAGAATTAAAAACTTTAGTAAAAAAGTAGAAGTATACAGAGATGTTGCAAAACCTTTGCAAGGTGAAAACCCTGATATAGATAAAATACAAAAAAAATTAAAAGAAGATTTAAAAAAAAGAATTGGGAATAATCCTGATAGAGAAACAAAAATGATTGCTGATTTATTTGAAAAACTTTATGATGATAATCCAAAGCTTGCTATGGCAGCTTATGATTTAGAATTTGTAAAACCTGAAAAAGATGCTCTTAAACAGGCAATTGAAAGTTCAGGAACTTGGAAAACTTATATGGCTAAAAATATTGAAGAACTTAAAAAACCAGAAAGAACTGCTTTTTACTCAGCATTATATGGATTAGTTAAGGAAGATTAATTTTTTATTTGCTTTTTTCAATAATTTCTCTGACTAATCTTACCATTTCACCTGCAAATTCTTCAGCTTTTTCCTGCCATAAATCTAGGTCAGCTCCTTTTAGAATATTTATATCTCCGTGAATTATTTTTCTATGAAGAACATACAAGTCACGATACATAATAACATATTTCATTTTTAAATATCCTTTATCAACAAAATTGTCTTTTAGCATTATAGATATGTGTTCTGGACTTGGAGGTGTTTGTTTTGTTGCCATTATTGCTGCATGAGCAGAATCAACCATTGCCCAGTATAGTCCTTCTATTGAATTTAATGATGATGCTCTGCTTCTTGCAAGATGTGCAGGAGTTCTTTGAAGAGCAGTATAAATTGCTTCTGGTGTTGATTTTATTTTTCCTTGCTCAAGCAAAATTCTTAATGGGGTGAAAAAACCTCCAAAATCAATTATTGGCTCGCCAAATCTTATTATATTTATAATAACAGGGTCACCTCTCATTAAATCCTGCCACCAAGTTGTGAGTTTAATTGAATTAATATGAAGTTCTTTTTTATATGGATTAACTCTTATTATTTTTCCTAATTCTTCCCTGTACCAAGCCATTAATTCCTGGTCCCATTTTATTGAAGCATCATCAACAAGAATTATAATATCAATATCAGAACCAGCAACAGCAGTGTTCTTTGCCTGACTTCCAAATAAAATTATACTTTTAACAAGCTTGTCAAATTTCTGATAAACTTTTGTAGCAAAATCCATAGCAATATCTTTTTCATCAGCTAATTTAAGTGTTGATATGATTTTAACAGGAGTTGTGTTTTTACTTTTTTTAATGCCTTTTTCTTTCTTTACCATTCTAACCTCTTTTTATTTTTATATAGATTTTTAAGTTTATAAACTTTTTTTAAGCTTTAAATTATGCTTCTTTTCCTTAAGATATTCATTAGAGATAGTTTTAGAAAATTTAGTTAATCTTTCTAAATTTTCTTTTGTAAATTTATTTAAACTAAGCGCATCTAAATCTTTTTTTGCTAATTCTCTTGCTTTTTTATTTGTTTTGATAATATGTATTCTATGAAATATCATTTTAGTTGGTTTTTCAAATCTATGACTTCTAATTTTAATTTCTTTTATTTTATATTGAGAACCATAAACTTTTGAAATGGTTTTTACAATTAAAGGATATCTTTTAGGTTTGCTTCCCATTTTCTTTTTTGCAGTACTATATCTTAAATGGTAAATTAGAATTCCTCCTTTTTTATTTAATAAAGATCTCAAATATGCTATTGGCAACCCACTACCACCACCACAAGCTTCAAATGTAAATGTCCAATCATATTCTTTCGGTTTTTTTGGGATTAATTCATAATTACTGCAAATATATCTTCTAAATAATTTTCCATATTTCTTTTTACTCCAATTAACTAAAGACTTTGAAATATCTGAATAATCTACTTTTGCACCTGCTTTTGCTAATTCAGAAGCCCAAGATGCATAATATCCTGCAATCGCCAGAATTTTATCCCCTTTTTTTATTCCTAATTTCTGAAGAAGTTTTGGGTCATTAGGAACTGTTGATTGTTGAAAAGATTTTCTCTCATGCAATACAAATTTTTCACTCATCCCAAAACCAGGTTTATGGGCCCACCTAGGTTTTAAGATTTTTTTCATATTTGGAATTTTGTATTTTTTCACTATAAAAATCCTTTTAATTTTTTACTTTAAATATTCTCAACTCATAGGAGTTCCAGTCATTTTTGACTGCTGTCCTGAACCTGGCATTTGCCCACCGAGTTCTTGAGGAAGATTTGAAAATCCTCCTCCAAAAAAACTTCCAAAATGCTGTTCCGGAAGATAAGCTGATGGAAATGAAAAATAATTTCCATATGTTGATGCCATTTGATTCCAGTATGGTGCCTGTGTCATTGCATAAACAGGGCTTCCTGCTCCTTCTAATACATAAGGATGGGGTGATGTTTGAAATTGCTGAAAAAAGTTTCCACCCTCAAAAACTTTTTTTCCTTTAAATCCTGCTTTTTCAAATCTCTTTAAAATTTCTTTCATAGGAACAGAGCCCATTCCAGGAGGCAAATCAGTATGACTTCCTCCAAGATTATCATTTAAATGAACATGCTTTACAAAAGGAGCAATTTTTTCTGCTTCTTCAATAAGCTCTTTTTCTCCAAATCCTGGTTTTTTTCTTAGCATTGCAATATGAGAAGTATCCCATGTTGCTCCAATTAATTTTTCAGCAACTGCATTTGCTTCTGATTTAGAAAGACTCTTTTCTTTCATTAATTTGTCTGCAAAATTTTTTCTTGATGCTTCAATTAAATTCTTTAAATCTTCTGCTCTGCTTAATGCTGTTCCTTCTGGAGGATTTTCTATTGATATTATGGGGGTTTTATCACCAAATTTTTTATAAGATTCAAATGCAACATTGCCAAATGTTTCTGAATTTTTTTCAATTAAAAAATCATTTAATGGCTCATATAAATTTGGAGAATCAAGATCACCAAGAACTTTAACTCCTTTTTCTATTATTTCAGCAAACTTTTCCATTTTTTCAGGGTTTTTCTCAATCCCT
>JAHIRT010000032.1 GCA_018818285.1 Nanobdellota archaeon | reverse complement strand
TTTCCTCTTGATACTCACAATAATTTTTCTTTTACTCAACCAATGTTAGAAAAATTTTTTCTCACAAATAAACTAAAAATTATTTATAAGGATTACATAAACACTTTTTGTTATTATAATTCTTTGCAGTTAGTTTCATGGCTTATACTAAGAATAAGGCCAGAGTTAATAATAGTTGGGCAAAAAATATCTAAAAATCAGCTTTCTCCTTAAGTATATCCTAATTCTCTTAGTCTTTCCATTACTTCTTCTCTTACAACACCCCTACCAGCTCTTTCATGTGCATTTGGGTCAATGTTTTTTTCTGTGCACTCTACACAACCCAAAGAAGTGTATCCCTGCGCATATAATGGATTGCATTTAATTCCCCCTTTTTTAACATATTCCAAAACATCTTCTGATTTCCAAAATAAAAGAGGATGTACTCTTATATGGTCTGGATTTTTTCTTGGAGAAAAAAATATTTCCTTAGCTCTTTCTTCATGCTCAACTCCCCTAATACCAGCAATAAAAGCATCTAATTTAAAATCTTCAATTGCTTTTTTTAAAGGATTTATTTTATGATATTCACAGCATTTTTCAGTAAATTCAGCTGTTTTAAAACCAACTTCTTCTTTAAATTTATTTACTTTGTCTTCTTCTGGTTTAACTTCCTGAAAATTTTTTAAATTCCATTCTTTTTTTATTTTCTCTATAAACTTATAAGTTTCTGGAAATTGATGCCCTGTATTCACAAAAATAATTGGCATATCTGGAGGACAAATTGGCAAGGCAATATGTAATAAAACTAAACTATCTGTTCCACCACTAAATCCTAATCCGGCTTTTGGATACTTTTCAAGAGCTTCTTTTATTATTTCCAGTGTTTTCTTTACTTTTTCATCCAAAGGCAATTCTAAATACTGCTTAATTTCAGGTTTCATTAATTCTTCACATACACCTATTCTTTTTTTTGTAAAATCTTTTGCCATATACTTAATTTTAAAAAGAAATGTATTTAAACTTTGTTATATTGAAACCCTCTGTATAAGAGAGATATCTTTTTAAATTGAAAAAATATTCATGTAATATGAAAAATATTATAATGCTTGTTGTTGATGGTTTTAGAAATGATTTTTTAGAAAAAAAAATAACTCCTTGTTTGTATAATCTTTCTAAAAAAGGGATGTATTTTAATAAAGCTTATTCTTTAGGTCCTTGGAGCCCCCCAGCAGTTAAAGGTTTGTTTACTTCCTCCTATCCTTTAATGTGTAATGATAGTATTGCTATTTCTTCTGATTCAATTACAATAGCAAAATTATTAAAAACATATAATTACAAAACAGGAGCATTTGTTATGGGTGGGTGGTTATCACCATTTTTTGGTTTTGATAAGGGATTTGATAAATTTCTTTGTGTTTTAGGAGCACCAAATAAATCCCTATCAGAGAAAATTAAAACAAAGATTGGTGAGTCATTTCCAAAAGCCAGAGAATTTTATAGGCGGTTATATTTAAAGAAAAATATTGAAAAAGCAAAAGGCAGAGAAAATGATAAAAATCAATTAAAAAATGCCTTGGAATTTATTAAAGAAAACAAAAAAGAAAAACTTTTTATTTACATACATTTAGAAGGCTCCCACGAACCTTATTGTGAAGGTGCTCCTACAGAAGAATTAATAAATGCAAATTGCAATCTTCTTAAAACAAAAGAAGAACTTAATGAGCAAGAGATTAAAACAATCAGAAATTTATATGCCTTTGATTTAAACAGAACAGATAAATATATTGATGAATTTATTAAGAAACTTAAAGAAGATAATTTATTGGATAATACTTATTTAATTGTTTTTGGCGACCATGGAAAGATGCTTTATGAAAAAGGTTTTTTTGGACATACACCTGATTTTTATGAAGAAAATATTCATGTTCCTTTAATGATTCTTGGTAATGAAATAGAACCAAAAACAATCAGCACTCCAGTTAGTTTTTTAGATTTATCTCCAACAATTCTGGATATCCTCAAAATTAAAAAACCAGAAAGTTTTTTTGGCGAGAGTTTGCTTAAATTTAAAAGAAAGTATTTTTTTAGTGAAGATGCAAGAAAAAGAGATGGAAGATTTGTTTCAGGCATTGAAAATTTGAAATATGATCTAACTATCCAAGGAATTGCAATTATTCATGGAGATTATAAATATATTCATAAACAAAACGGAAAAGATGAACTCTTTAATTTAAAAAATGACCCAAAAGAAAAGGAAAATATAATAAATTCTGACAAAGAAATTTCTGAAAAACTAAAAAATTTAATTCTTAATCATATTAAATTTGAAGAAAAAACAAGAAAAGAAACTGAAGATGCTCATATTTTAGAAAAACATGGATTTTAATTTAAAAAATGCAAAAAATATCAAATTACAGGTAAAATGGAATTATTAATGATAACCCCCAGATTTTCTTTTACAGATAAAAAAGATTACAGATATTTTACTCCTTTAAGTTTGGCTTACATAAGTGCTTCTTTAAAAAAAGCAGGATATAAATTAGATTATTTAAATTTAAATCATAATGATGGGCTTGTAAGGGAAATTTTGCATAAAGCTTTTGATAAGAAAAAATATGATTATATTCTCACAGGAACAATTGCTTATGGATATGGTCATTTAGAGAAAATAATCGCTGCAGCAAAAAGCCATAGAACTAACCCAAAAATAATTTTAGGAGGGCCATTAATCTCAAGCGAACCTAAATTGATTTTTGATGATTTAAAAGCAGATTTTGCTGTGATAGGAGAAGGAGAAGAAACAATTGTAGAATTATTAGATTGTTTAGAAAAAAAAGGAGACTTAAGCAAAGTAAAAGGGCTTGTATTTAAAGAAGATAAAACTATTTTTACAGGAACTCGCAAACCTATCCAAAATTTAGATGCACTTCCATTTCCAGATTACAGGTCTTTTGAATATGAAGAATATTTAAATAATGTTCCCTGCAATCTTCATCATACAACTCATTTTTTTGATTTCCCGCGCCCTTATTATTTATTAGCAAGCAGAAGCTGTCCATTTCACTGCACTTTTTGCTATCATGATACAGAATTTAGGGAAAGAACCATTAATAACATTATGAAAGAAATAAAAAGTGTAGTTAAAAAATATAAAATAAATGTTTTAATTATACATGCTGAATGTTTTTCATTAGACATGAAAAGATTAAAAGATTTTTGTAAAAAAATAAAAAAATACAGGGAAGAACTTGATTGGGATTTAAGATGGATTGTTCAAATGTCTGTATTAAGAGTTAATGGAGATGTTTTAAAAATGATGCGAGATTCAGGATGTCTTGTTTTAAGTTATGGTTTTGAAAGCATGAGTCCTGAAGTTTTGAAAAGCATGAGAAAGCCAATCACTCCAAAATTAATTGAAGATGCTTTTTTCAAAACACTAGAATTAAAAATGGGTGTCGTAGGTAATTTTATTTTTGGAGATGTTGCAGAAACAAAAGAAACAGCAAAAGAAACCCTTGATTGGTGGAAGAAAAATGCAAAAGGGCAAATAGGTTTGGGATTTATTCAGCCATACCCAAACTCAGAAATCTACCGGCATTGTCTTAAAAAGAGAATAATCACAGACAAATTAGATTTTATAAAAAATAAGATCCATAGGGACCATTGGTTGAATATAACTGATAATATGACTGATAAGGAAATAAAACAATTAAGGACAGAGGTATTAGATGCTATGGGAAATTATTGCAAGTATATCACTCCAAAATCAGTAAAACATAGAAAAAATAAAAGATATGATTTTAAAGTAGACTGCCCTTTTTGCAAAGAACCCCTTGAGTATAAAAATTGCGAGATATACAGCAGATGGGATTATGGATTTTTTACATTGTGCAGACATTGCCTTAAGAGATTTTTTATTGTTAGTCCTATTCAAAAATTAGGTTATAGATATTATTCTAAACTTCAGGGATTGCGGGAATTAAAAAAAAGAATAAAAGAAATTTTATACAAAAAAATAGAAACTTAAAGAAATTTTCAATCCTATTTATTTAAATTTACATTATTTTATATTCTCTTTACAAAATATCTTTCTGTAATATCCTGCTAAATTCCCAAAATATCTTGCCGTCATAAATATAATCATTGCAGGAAATATTGAAAAATCTTTGTTTTTCCAGGATTTTCTAATGCTTAATATTGGAATAAGCACAGGAAAAAAAATAATCATCATAGCAAACTTAATTAATCCTGCATCATGGCTTGCTCCAATCCATCTTGATTGCTTAAAAACCTGCTTCAAAGTTTCAGGATTTTTATGATAGCAAATAGTATTTTTTGCAACTATTGGCTTTATTTTATACTTAAACCATAATGTTTGGTCATCTGCATATCCATATTTTGGCTCAAAACCTCCAAGTTCAAGAAATTCTTTTTTTCTAATTGCCCTGAATATCTTGACATCTTTTGCCTCTTCTTTGCTAACTCTGACTCTGCCCCAGCATCTGCTCCAGATATTATTAATATTATTAACAAGCTCTAATTCATGAGTTGTTCCAATTCCCCTTGTTTTTAAAATTGGTTCTATTAAATTTTTCAAATAATCCTTATCAAATCTCATATCAGCATCAATAAAAATCAAAATTTCTCCCTTTGCATTTTTTGCTCCAAAATTCCTTGCTTTTCCAGGACCGCCATGCAATTGTTTTAAAATTTTAATGCTTATTTTGTTTTGCTCTTTAAATTTTTCAACAATCTCCAAAGTTCTGTCAGTTGAGCCATCATCAACAATTATAATCTCAAAATTTTTATAACTTTGTTCTGATAAGCTAATAAGACTGCTGAAGATATCATTTTCTTCATTATATGTTGGAATGATTATTGAAAGCTCGGGCATTATATTCTCCTAAAAACATAATAACTTCCTATTTTTTCTTTTAATTTAAAATACTTCATGTTTTCTCCAATTCTTTCTATATCTCTTTTGTATATAACAATATACCCTATTTCAGTATTATCAATTATTTTTTCCTTAAAATCATTTTCATCATTATAACTCCATGTTATTTCATAATAATCAGACATTCCAAGATAGCTTCCTAAATGAGGATAAGTTGCAATTTGTCCTGCTGAAACGCTGTTATTCCTAAAATAATCTACAACATCTAAAACCCCAATATCACCATAATTATAATAAGTTGAATAAGGAACAACAGCATGAAGAGAATTCAAATAAACAAACATAAAAAAACTAAGAAAAATCAAGCTAATTAAAATTTTATGCTTAAATCTAAGCAAATAAAAAATAATCAAACAAATAAAAAAAGGAATTATAAAATATAAACAAAAGCTCTTTCCAATTAGCCCTGCTGATTTTGCAATTTCTGCATTCTGCGCAGTTGAATCAAATTCAGGCATTAATGGAGATGGAATAAAAACTAAAAAATAAGACAATAATATAAAAACTAAAACAAGCAAAACAAATTTCTTTTTAAAAAATTCTTTTTTAAATATTTTTTCTTTTGAAAGCCTATGCACTATGAATATAGACATTGCTGGAAGAGCAGTTATATAATATTTTGGAAAACCCCAACCACTGGCCCCCAAATAAAAAAACAAAAAAATTGTTACTATTGCAAATAAATTGAGCAGGAGAATTTTGTTATCTTTCCACTCCTGTTTTTTAAATTCCTTGTTTTTAAAGAACATATAATAAAAAATAAAACTTAGAATAAAAAATGATAAAACAAAAAAAGGAACAGAAAAATAAAAAAATGTTTTAAATGACCACGCAGAAACCATTAATGATATAAAACTTATAGAACCTCCCTTGAAATTATGCTCCAGAGGCATTAAAAAGTTTAATCCAAATGCACTGCAATAGCTCAAAAAAATAATTAAAAACAAAATCCCAGAAACAAAAAACAATAGAAATATTTTAGGAATTTTCTTGAAATTTAATGTCAGAACATAAAATGTCATCAAGCTGATAAATAATATTACTGGTCCGCTTTCTTTTGACAAAAATACAAACAGCAAAGAAGGAATAAGATAAAAAAAACTCTTTTTTCTTATAAAAAAATACAAAAACAAATAAACAGCAAAATTAAGCAATCCTCCGTCTATATCCATAACAACAGAACTTTGTATTGTCAAAGGATTAAGTGCATAAACTAACATTGCAATTAAAGACAAAATTTCTTTATTTTTCTCTTTGCTGAAAATCTCTTTTGAAATAAGATAAACTAAAATAATCACTAAAACATTGAAAAATGCAGAAACAGCTCTAAATGAATAAATGCTTTGTCCAAAAAAGAAAACAAACAAAGCCACAAAATAACTGTAAAGAGGAATATGCCACAAACCCTGAAAATTTGGTTCAAAAGCACTATAATCAAATATTGGTTTTCCAGTTTTTAAAATACCCTTTGCAGATTCAGAGAACACAATTTCATCTCCGTGAAATGGCTGATTCATAGACAGAATTACAAATATCAAATGAGATAATAAGATTCCAATAATCAAAAAAATTGTTTTTTTATTCATTTTTCATTTATGTTTTTTAAAAATGAAATTTTGAAAATTTCCTATTTTCATTTGCCCGTCATAACTCTAAATATTGTTTTAACAAAAAAATTAGCTTTTTTAAGATTATCCCCCATTCTTAATTCTTGCCAAATCCAAGAAAATCTGTAATAAAATTTTTTAAATGAATTGTTGCACAAATTATCAATATATTCTGGACTTATTTCTTTGTTTATGCACATAACAGCATCATATCCTCCAAGATTTTTTATGTTATTATTTTTCAGCCAATTATTCTTTATTGCAATTTCCCTTAATTTTGTTCCAGGATAAGGAGTTGCAATTTTATATTCGGCATGATTTAATCCTGAATTTAAACTGAATTCAATTGTTTTATTCATTGATTCTTTTGTTGATTCAGGCAGCCCTAAAATAAAAAAACCAGTTGTTCTAATTCCTAATTTATTGCAACACTCAATTATTTTTTTCAGCTTGTTTAAATCAACTTTATTTCTTCCAACAGAATTTAGCTCTTTTTCATTTATGCTTTCAATTCCCATATTAATTGCCCTGCATCCCGCATTTCTCATTTCCTTTAAAATTTCCTCATCAAGTAATTCTGGCCTTGTTTCACATGCCCACCCAATATTAAGATTTTTTTTAATAATCAATCTGCAGACTTCTTTTGTTCTTTTTCTGTTTCCAGTAAAAAGAGGATCCCTAAAAACAATCCCATTAATTCCATATTTTTTAATGTTATTTTCAATTTCATCAACAACATTTTTTGCATTTCTCATTCTTAATTTTTCTCCCTCATTTTTAGAATAAGAGCAGTAATAGCAAGCATATGGACATCCTCTTGAAGAAAGCATAGAAACAGCAGGCTCATTATAAAGCAGAGGATAATACCTGTATTTTTTATATGGAAAAATCTCCCATTTTGGAAATTTTATTTTTTCTAATTCCTCTTCATTTAAAAGCTCTTTTCTTTTGTTTGTCTTCGCTTTTCCTTTTTCAATATAAATAATACCACTAATTCTGCTTAATTTTTTTTTATCTATTATATCTTTTACAACTCCTTCAACTTCTCCAGTAATTGAAATGTCAAATGGCTCTTTAAATAAAGATGGAGAATTTGTAATTGTGTCTCCTATTGTAATTATTTTTGATTTTGTGCACTCTTTTATTTTTTTTGCTACAACATCTCTTTCATATAAAATATCAGATGAAGATACAGCCATAATTGTGTATTCTGGGCAAAATTTTATTGCTTTTTTAATTATATCATTTAAACTTAAGTTTTCATTTAATGAATCTATGACTAATACATCATTGCTTTCAGAAAGTATTGTAGCAGCATAAACTAACTGAAACACAGGTTGTCTTATAAAAGAACTTTTCATTTTTCCTAAAAAAGAAGTTAGCAGACTTTTTCCAAATGAAAGTCTCTGCCCCATTCCCCCCATCTGGTCTCTGTTAATGTAAATTCCTTCTTTTGTCGGAGGATTAAGTATTAATATTTTTGTCATTTTATTCACAAACTCTCTCCAATTCCCTCTTTAAAATCCTTAAATTTAATTTTAAAATCTTTTTCAGTATTATCAACATCATAATCTTCGTGCTTTGTTATTCTTGTAAGTTGCTGTATTGATGGAAAATCTTTTTTAAATATTCTTATAAATAAAGAAGCTATTTTAAGAAAAAATATTGGGACATGAAAAACAAGAAATCTTTTTTTCATTAACTCACCAATAATCTTATATCTTTCATTTACAGAAATTTCATCTTTACTTGAAACATAATAAACTTTGTTTCTTTTTTTTAAATAAATGCTCTTCTCAATTATTTTCACAGCATCACCAGCATAAACAGTTCTTATTGAATATTTTCCATTTCCAATAACAGGAACAATTCTGTATTTATTTATAAAATAAATAATTTTTCCAATAAACTTTTTTTCACCTTTGCCGTAAATTAAAGAAGGTCTCAAAATTATAAACTCAATTCCAGATTTTTTAATATATTCTTCTGCTTTTAATTTAGATTCTCCATAATCTCCTTTTTCTTCCATTTCAACTATTGCACTACTTATAAAAATAAATCTCCTTGCTTTTTTCTTTTTTGCAACATCAACTAAATTTTTAGTGATCTTATAATTCACATCAAATAATTCTTTTTTTGTTCCATCTGTTATTCCTGCAATATGCACAACCACATCATTTTTATTTACAAATCCATCAAAACTTTTCTTTTCATTAAAATTAACAATTTCCTGCCTTGCTTTTATTTCAGGGCTTTTTTTTCTTACAAAGCAGAGCAAATCATCTGTTTTTTTAAAACTTTTAATAAAATTTTTTCCAAGATAACTTGTTGCCCCTGTTAATATCATAACCATTTTAATTGTATTTTCCTAAAAAATCATTTAATCTTATTTTAAATAATTCTATTAATGCAGTAAGATATCCAGCTAATGTAACTTTGCTTTTTTTATCATCTTTCCATATTACAGGGATTTCTTTTATTTTAAATCCTAATTTTTCTGCTAAATAAAGCAGCTCATAATCAAAACCCCACCTATAGTTTAGCTGTTTTTTAAATAAAATCTTTGATTTTTTATCAAACATTTTAAATCCACACATAGTGTCTTTAATGTCAGAAACAATAATGAAATGGATTAATTTGTGTGCAAAAAAACCTGCAATTCTTCTTATTATACTTTGTTTTACTAAAATAGAGTTTTCTTTTAAATGCCTTGAGCCAATTAATATATCTTGTTTTTCTTTACAAGACAGAAATTTATCAAGCTCATTTATAGAAGTAGAGGAATCCGCATCCATAAACAAAGCAAACTCTCCTTTGCTTTCTAAAATCCCTTTTTTTACAGAAAAACCCTTCCCCATATTTTTTTTGTTTTGAAGAAGCTTTATCTTTAATTCTTTAAATTTTTCAACAATCTCCAAAGTTCTGTCAGTTGAGCCATCATCAACAATTATAATTTCAAAATTATATTTTTTCCTTTTATTAATATAATCTGCTATCTGTTCTAATGTTTTTATAATTCTATCTTCTTCATTATATGCAGGAATTATTATTGATATTAACATTTTTTATTATAATCCTCCATAGTATTTTTTATTATTTTTTCCCATCTGTATTTTTCGGCATATTTTCTTATGTTTTTATTTTTCCATTTCAAAATTTCCTTTATTGCATTTATTATTTCCTCTTTTGACTGCGGGTTAATTATTATACCTTCCCTATAATTTTCTATCATTTTTCTTATCCCCCCAACATTTGTTGCTATCACAGGCAGATTTTCAGCAATTGCTTCCATCAAAACAACAGGAGCACCTTCTGTATAACTTGGAAGAATTAAAAAATCTCCTGCAGACAGATAATCTCTTTTTTTATTTCCATAAATATTTCCTAAAAATTTTGCATTTTCTATTTTATTTTTGTTTGCATAATCTTTGTATTTTTCAGAATCAACACCCCCTCCAATTAAAAGCAGTTCAAAATTCCTGTCTTTCAATGCCTTTACAGCATCTAAAAGTTCTTTTATTCCTTTTGTTGTTTTTATCCTTCCAAGATAAATTCCGTATTTTTTATTATTGTCTAAATTTAATTTTTTCCTTATTTCAATTTTTTCCTGTTTTTTAAAATATTCATCAGAAATTCCCATTGTTTGAAATTTAATTTTCCCAGAATTTTTCTTTTTCAAATAATTTATTTCTTCATCAGTAAGAGCATAGAAAATACCAACTTTTTTAAACAATAAATTTTCAGCAAACTGCATTAAAAATATTGCTGGAAGAAAAATCAAAAGCTTTTTGTATTTAAACAGATTATTCATAGGGCTTCTTCCTCCATGATGCTGACATATAATCTTAACTTTGTTCCCAGCAAAAAATAAAAGCAAATATGTAATCCATGAATGATACTCATGAAAATGAAGTATTAAATTTTTGTCTTTTTTCATTTCTTTTTTTAATGCCCTTATCATTCCAAAACAAATCTCCATTCCATGCCTCAAAGATAACTCAGTTGGAAAAATCTTGAATTTAATTCCATTTTTCATAATTTCTTTTTCTTGTTTGCATTCTTTTTCAGGAGTCCAGCACTCAATATCAAGTTTAGGATAAGCTTTCTTTAATTCAAACCCAACCTTTGCACTCCAAACCTTAAAAATATCTTCCCCATAATCCTTAACAGAAAATGAAGATGATGCTGAACTTATTTGTATGATTTTCATATTTAAGAGAAAAACAACTCATTTTTAAAATTATCCAGTAAGCTTTATGCAGTAATCAATAATCTTTAAATACCTATCTCTCTCTTTTTGTAAAATGCCAAATATGTCCTTCGCCCACAAACTGAAACTTTTTTCAAATTATATTCTTGACAAAAGATTTAGAGAAATCTATAATATGTTTTGGGTATATCCTTTATGGTGGAATCATAAGTTTTCTGCATTTCTTTTAAACAAATTTTTTCCAAAATTAGGCATTGATTTATTTCCCCCTTTTCTTGAAATAGAGCCAACAACAATTTGTAATTTTAGATGTGTTTGTTGTGAACATACCTACTGGAAACATCCATCACAAAACATGACATTTGAACAATTTAAAAAAATATTTGATTCTTTTGGAAAACCAAAATGGCTTGGCTTAACAGGAATTGGCTCTTCTTATCTAAATCCAGATTTTCATAAAATGCTGAAATATGCAAAATCAAGAGGAACAATCATTGAAGTTATGGATCATTTTGCACATTTTAAATCAGATAAACAAATCAAAGAATTAATTGAAATTGGCCCTGATTTTCAGTTTGTTTCAACTTATGGTGCAAGCAAAAAATCATTTGAAAAAGTTTGTGTTGGAAGTAATTATGATATTATAGAAAAAAACATAAAAACATTTGTTAAATTAAAAAAACAAATGAAAAAAAGATTCCCTATTTTAAATTTTCATTATATTATAACTTCTGAAAGCAAGGATGAACTTCTTGATTTCATTGATTTTGTTCATTCTCTTGACACAGAAATCGGAGAGATTCTTGTTACACCAATGCTTCATTCATTTAAGCAAGCAAAAAAATATGTTGTGAGCATAGATAAAAAATATGTGGAAAAAATTGAGAGCAAGGCAAAATCCTATAAAATACCAATAACAATAAACATGTCTGCAAAACAAGAAGCAGAAGGACTTGAAAATAAACCCCCAATAAAAAATTGCAAGGAATACATAATGCCCTTTATTTTTGTTGATGGAACTATTACACCTTGCTGTGCTCAAAATGAAGCAAACCAAAGAGAATGGCAAAAAGCAACTTCCTTAGGAAATACATTAAAACAAGATTTCAGAAAAATATGGTATTCATCAAGATGCAAAGCTCTAAGAAAATCAATAAGAAATAATAAATGTCCAGAAGAATGCAAGTTATGTCCTGCTTATAAAAAATGAAAACAGATTATTTATATGCCCTAGAAAATATCCTTCCAGTAAAAAAATTAAGAAGAATTATCCTTTCTGTGACTCCGAGATGCAACTCAAAATGTAAGACATGTTCTATATGGAAAAATAATAGCAAAGATAAATTAAATATAAATGATTTTAAAAAAATGGCAAATGAGCCCACTTTCAAATCAGCGAGATTTCTTGTTTTAACAGGAGGAGAGCCGTTTCTGAGAAATGATATAGACAAAATTATAAATGTGTTTAAGAAAAAAAACCAAAAATTACACATAACAATTTTAACAAATGCCCTTCTCCCAGAGACAATTTATAAAAAAGTAAAAAATATGCCAAGAGATGTTTTGATAACCCTTTCCTTTAATGGTATGGAAAAAACTCACGACGAAACAAGGGGAGTAAAAGGAAATTTTAAAAAATTGCTTAAAACAATTGAAAATCTTAAAAAATTAAAACAAAACATAAATCTTATTTACACTATAACAAAAGAAAATTACAACCAGCTATTATGGGCCTGGGATTTTGCAAAAAAACACAATCTTAATCTTTTGTTTAATCCAGAAATAGAATATGAAAGATTAAATACAGAAAAAAATAGAAAATTAACAGAATTTCAAAAAAAAATTGTATTAGAACAATTGAAAAAAATTTATTCTCAAAGAAACAGGTGGTTTTTTGATTATACTTATTTTTTATTCTTTAAAAAATTCTACAGCAATAAAAGAATATCTAATATTTGTTATGCGGGAACCACCTCTCTTTATATTGACTACACAGGGGATATTTATCCTTGTGAGAATTTAGTTGGAAGAATTACGCCTTTAGGAAATATTAAAAAGAAATTTACAATCCCAAAAAATTACATTAATAAAATAAAAACAATGAAATGTTATGAAAATTGTTTTCTTTTATGTGAGATGGTTAGAAATCTCAGAAAGCATCCCATAAAAACTCTGATAGAAAGAAATAATTAATTTGATCAAAGCTCTTTTTTATATGTTCTCAAGGCATCTTTGAAAACCTTGATTATTTTATCAGAAAAAATTTCCCATGACAAGTTTTTCTTTATGAAAAATCCTGCTTTTTTTGCCTGTTGCTTATATTTTTCTCTATTTTTATAAACCCCTAAAAGTGCTTTATCATATTCTTTTGTGACAATCCCTAAATTATTTTTTTTGATTAACGATGCTGTTTCAATATCTTCTGAAACAATTATTGGATTTCCAGAACATAAAAATTCAAATGGTGCGAGAACACCCCCCTGTCTTCCTATTGGGAATAATCCAACATCACTTGTCTTATATAAATCCCTTAGCTCTTCTCTTACAAGATTTCCAGTAAATAAAATATGCTTTTCAAGTTTATTTTTTTTAATATACTCATCAATTTTTTTTCTGTAATCCACTTCTTCTTTTCCAGCAAGTATAAGCAAGACATTTGGGATTTTATTTTTTATTTCTTTAATTGCTTTTACACTTTCAAGCTGGTTCTTCACATTGATTATCTGTCCAGATTGGATAACTATAAATTTACCTTTTAAATCCCATTTGTTAATAGCTTTGTTGGCATTTCCTTTTGAAAAAAAATCATAATTAACACCAAAATCAATCAGTCTTGCTTTCATACCATATCTTTGCATTGCTCTTGTTTGATTTAATTTTTCAGCAACAGTAATAACATCAACACTATTTCTTACAATAAATCTATCAAGCCAAATTCTCATTTTATTTAATGTTTTTAAAAAAAATCCAGCATCAGGTTTGCTATATAGATTTGGGGGAAGATTCATAAACCAAACACAAGGTTTTTTTCTTGGCCATAAACTCCATGTAACAGGAAAATCATGAAAATTAATTATATCATATTTTTTTTCTATTTCTTTTAAACTTTTCCTAAAAACCTTTATTGCCTTAAAAATATCTTTTATATTTTTAAAACCAGGAGGCTGCAAGTCAATTTTATGTTTTGGGATTATAATTTCTGTGTTAATTAATTTGTCTTCAACTTCCTTGCTTTTTGATAATGCAAGAATATCATTTTTTATCCCTCTTTTTGTCAGCCAGTTTGCCAGTTCAACAATAAGCAGTTCTGCTCCTCCAAAAAATTTCATTTGTGTATGCACAATCAGAACTTTTGGATTATTTTTCTTTATTAATTCTTTTGCCAAGTTTAAATCCTCTTCAGTATTTACATTTACATAATCCTCTCCAAGTTTATAAATATCTACTCTCTTACCTTCATCAATTGCTGCCTGAATCATATCAACAAGCTCTTTTTCTCCACGATTTGCATTAATCGGAGTTCTGTCAATATAATCTAAAATTTCATTTTTCAGAATACAATGCCCTGTTCCTTTAATATTATTTATGGGAAATCTTGGTTTTTCTATTAGCCGAAAAACTCTCCCTTCCTTATTAACCATTACAGAATAAGTTTTGCTAATGCTTGATTTGTCTTCTTCAAAAACAACCCCACAAAAAGCAAACAAATCTTTTTCTCTGAATTTTTTTAACATTCCTTTTATATCTGGGTTTGTCACTATTTCATCAGAAAGCATTAAAGCAAAATCAGAATTTCCAATTGCTTTTTTTGCACACTCAATTGCATGAACAAGCCCCCTTTGTTTTTTCTGAAAAACATAACTTACCTTTATTCCCTTGTATTCTTTTCCAATATACTTTATGATTTCATTAGCCCGATAACCAACAATAATCACAATTTCTTTAACATTCAGTTCAACAGCCTGCTCTAAGTTGTATTCTATTATGGGTTTTTCAAATAACTTTATCATGCTTTTGTTTCTGTCTTTTGTAATCTCATTTAGTCTGCTTCCTCTTCCACCAGCTAATATTATTGCTTTCATTTTTTATGTTTGTCTCCCTGAAAAATGAATGCTTGAAAAATTCCTGTTTTCATTGCTTTCATTTTTTAAATCTCTCAGAATTAGCAGCTCTGAGGCACTGCACCTCTTTTTTTATTAACTATATCTATTTAAAAAACTTATGTTTACAAGTGGATATTTTATGTGAGAAAATATTTAAAAGCAGTCAATTTTTAAACAAAATATGAATATTGTTTTAATATCAACATGCACCTATCCCTCAGACCAAGGAATAAGAACAATCTCCTCTGTTTTGAAAAATGCAGGGCATAATGTGAAATTAGTGTTTATGACTTTAAGTGAAGACTATTCAAGAAACTACACATATTCAGAATTAATGCAGTTAATGAAGTTCTGCAAGAATTCTGATTTAATAGGAATAAATGCCTATGCATCTACATCTCATAGAGCAAATAAAATAATCTCTTTTTTAAAAAACTTTTTTCCTGAAACACCAATTGTTTATGGGGGGGTTCATGCAACTATTTCTCCTCATGAATGCATAAAATATGCTGATATTGTCTGTGTTGGAGAAGGGGAAAATGCAATGATTGAATTAGCAAAATCTATTGAAAAAAACAAAACAATAGATAAGATTAAAAATTTGTGGATTAAAAAAAATGAAAAAATAATAAAGAACCCTGTTGGAAATATAATAGATAATATTGACAGTCTTCCATTTCCAGATTATGACATTGAAAATCATTTTATTCTTGAAAATAAGAAAATAAGAAAATTTCAGGAAAAAGATTTAGGAGCCCAGATTTTTTTCCTTACTGGAAGAGGCTGTCCTTATGGATGTGATTATTGCAGTAATAATTTTTTTAATGAACTTTACAAAGGAAAGAGAAAAAAAATAATGAGATGGCATTCTCCAGAATATATAATCAAAGGAATTCTTTACATGAAAAATAAATTTCCAAGTTTAGGTTATTTTGATATAAGAGATGACACTTTTTCCTTAAGACCTATAGAAGACATTAAAAAATTCTGTAAATTATACAAAGAAAAAGTAAGAATGAGATTTAAATGTTTAGGAGACCCAAGAACAATAAATAATGAGAAAATAAAACTATTAGTTGATGCAGGTTGCACAGATATTATAATAGGAATCCAGGGAAGTGAAAGAGTAAATCTTCGGATTTATCATAGAAACCAGACAGATGCAGATGTTTTAAGAGCAGGAGAAATATTAAACGAATATAAGGATAAACTTGCGGTTATGTATGATGTAATAGCTTGCAATCCATATGAAAAACCAGAAGACATAATCAATCTAATTCATCTTTTGCAGAAATTACCAAAACCTTATTTTCTTTCTGTAAATAATCTTGTTTTTTTTACAGGCTCAAAACTTTATAATAAGGCAAAAAATGAGGGCATAATAAAAACAGAAAAAGATTCTGCTGCCCAGTTAAATTATTGGGACAGGGCAAAGCATATAAAACTAAAGAAAAAAAACATTTATCTTAATCTTATTCTAAACTTAATGAGGGGAAGTGTAACTGAAAAAAGATTTGGAACAATGCCAAATTTTCTTCTCAATTTTCTGCTTTCTCCAGAAAGAGTAAAGAGAAATTTAAAAAATCCTCTACCATCTTATTTTGTTTTATTTTTTGTTAGAATATCAGACAATATAAGAGAGAAAATTATAAAGCCATTTTATAGAGCTCTTCCATTAAATTTTAAAGTTTGGTATGACAAAGTGAGGTATAAGGTTTAATATGCTCTCAATAATAATAACATCTTACAAAGAACCAAAAACAATAGTAAAAGCCATAGAATCTTTTCTAAATCAAGATATAACAGAAAAATTTGAGCTAATAGTCTCTGCTCCTGATAAAGAAACTCTTGATATTGCAAAAAAATATGCAGAAAAACACAAGCAATTAAAAATCTTTCAAGACCCTGGAAAAGGAAAAAGCTATGCTCTTAATTTGCTTTTGCCAAAATTAAAAGGAGAGATAGTAATCTTAACTGATGGTGATGTTTTTGTTTCAAGAAATTCTGTTAGTGAAATTTTAGAAAAATTTAAAGATAAAAAAGTTGGTTGTGTCTCTGGACAGCCTGCTTCTATTAATTCAAAACAAAATATATTAGGTTACTGGTCGCATATATTAACTCATGCTGCTCATAAATTAAGGCAAAAAAGAGACAAACAAAACAATTTCCTTGAATGTTCTGGATATCTTTGGGCATTTAGAAATAACATCATAAAAAGATTTCCATTAGATGTAGCAGAAGATTCAATAATTCCAATATTATTTTGGAAAAAAAATTACAAAATTAAATATGCAGAAAAAGCAATTGTTTATGTGAAATATCCAACTAATTTAAAAGATACAATAGAACAGCGAAGAAGAGCAATGCAAAGCCATGAAAAACTTTATCATTATGCAGGCGATTTTCCAAAAATGAAATCTTTTTCAAATGAAGTATTTAATTTTTATGAGATATTATTTTTTCCTAAATCAATAAAAGAATTCTTATGGTTATTTTTCCTTTTTCCTGTCAGATTTTGCACATGGATTCTTGCAAATTACAAGTTCATCACAAAAAAAGAATATCAGGATGCCTGGAAGAGGGTTGAAAGCACAAAATAGATTTACAAAACAAATAAAAACCTTTTTTATTTAACTTAACTATGTTTAAAAAAGATTTAATAAAGGAAAAAAAAACTAAAATAAAAGACTGGTTTAAGGATAATTATAATCTCACTTTTTTTTTGATTTTTTGTTTATTAATTATATACAAACTCTATTGGTTTTTCAAACTTGGAAATCAGCCACTATGGTGGGATGAAGCAGATTACATGAACATAGCAAGAGTTTGGGCAGGTACAAGTATTGAATGGACAATAAGTCCTGTCAGACCTGTCTTGCTTTCAGCAATAATATCTATTTTTATGTTTTTTGGATTAGGAGAAGTTTCAACAAGAATCTTTATTTTATTATGCTCTACTGTTTCAATTCCCTTGCTTTATGGAATTGGAAAATTATTTTTTAGTAAAAGAGTAGCTTTGATTTCAGCATTTATTCTAGCAACTTTTTGGACTTTTAATTTTTATTCTTACAGAATACTAGTGGATGTCCCTGTAACAATGCTTTGGCTTGCCACAATTTATTTTTTCTTTGATGCTTATTTTAAAGACAAGTCTTGGAAGCATTTTATTCTTCCAGGAATATTTCTTGGGCTATCTTTTTTAATGAAGCAGTCTTCTGTAATTCTTGTTCTTGTTCTTGGATTTTATTTGCTTACAACAGAAAAATTTAAAATATTTAAAGACAAAAAAATAATCACTTTTTTTATTGTTTCATTATTAGTTGTAATGCCTTTTTTTATTTATCAATACATGAATTTTGGAAATCCAATGCAATTTAACAAAACAGGAGCAGAAACAGGGAATCCTCATAGAAACGATTTATCAGACAACCTAAAATCCCTTATAAGGCAGGTTCCGTTTATATTAAATAAAATTTATTCCCTCTTTAAATATATCCTATTTTTTGGCCTTTTCTCCTTAATGTCTAATATTTTTTTATTAAGAGAACAAATCTCTATTAAAAAAACCAAAACAAATAATTATTACTTCTTAATTCTCTGGATTGTTTTTAGTTTGATTTTTTTTGCAAAATTAGTTAGTTCAGATACTTCTTATTTAGATGAAAGATATTATTTTGTCTTTTATCCAGCAATTTTTTTAATATGTGGTGTTGGTTTTGAATATATTTACAAAATTTTAAAGAAATACTCAAAAGAATTGTCTATAATAATCATAATAGGAATTTTATTATTTGGAGCATTTCAAAACATAGCCCATGCAAATGAAATAATAAAAATAAGAAAAGATTCCTTCATTCAATCAAAGTTAGCAGGAGAATTTATCAATCAGAATACAAATCCCGAAGATATCATATTTATTTTAGAAGAGCAAGCAGAAGTAACATATTATTCCAAAAGAAACTTTGTCCATATAAATAAAGAAACTTCAAAATCAATTCAGGAAAAATTGAAAATACACAAGCCAAAATATATTGTTATGTCATTTTATTATTCTCTTGGAAATAACTTTAGCTATGATATTATAAATTTTGTATTCGCAAATTCGCAAATTTTCAAACCAGTTCAAGCTTATGCCCCCTATCTTGATAAAGATAACACAATTCCCACTGCAATCATCTTTAAAGTTTCTCCTAATCAAGGGATTTTAGATAACAATAATTATCTCAGAGCATTTGATACAAGTTCTGGATATATTCTTTCTGAAAAAGAATTAATAAGACTCTCTGAAATATGGGGGAAATAAATTAAAATAATTAAAACCTTTGTAAAACCACCCCCAAGGTGGGATACTCATTAATAAACTTGTTATGAATAAAATTAGAAAGATTTCTGATTAATATAACGTCAATTAGCAGAAATTTCAACACCTTTTGAATTAACAAAGAATTATTTTTTATTATCTTTGGATTTATTTTTTCATTTTTCATTAAAACAGGAGAGATAATTTTTTCATTTCTGCTTATAAAGAAGTTTATCAAATTATTCCAATTATTGGGAAAGTAATTTTTAAAATCAAAAAATTCTAACTTTAAATTATGCTTCTTTGAAAGTTTTTTAAAACTCTCATGGCTCAACCAAAAAACATGAACTGGGGGCAAATCTGTTTGCCAAAAAGATTTTTTTCTCATGTAATCTTTATTAGGTGTAGTTATTATTATTTTTCCATTTTTTTTAAGGAGTTTTAAGCAATCTCCAATAAACTTAGTAGGATTATGCAGATGCTCAATAAGCTCTGTGGCTATTATTAAATCAAACTTCTTGCTGTTTTTTCTTTTAAAAGAATTAATATCTGAATTTTTGTAAAAATCTCCAAAATTTTTTAATGCAGATTTTATTGCATTTTTTGATACGTCGACACCAGTTGCTTTATGCCCAGAAAAATTTAAAGCATATGTTAAGTATCCATATCCACATCCAATTTCAAGAATATCCAGACATGATTTATCTTTCAAAAAATTATAAACTGGAAAATAACTTGATTCTGTATCAGACAAAAACCTTAAAGGATTTTTTTGTTTTTTTATCTCTTTGCTGTATTTATAATATCTCCTATATGAGGGCATTTTTTTATTTGAATAAATTTTTTCATATATTTTTTCATATATTTTTTTTAAAGGAATAAAATGAGTGTCGCACTTATTACACTGAAATATGTCAAATTTCGTTCCTTCAATATATCCCGGATGGCTTTTGCATATTAATTTTACACCATTAGATTTGCATACAGTACATTTCATAATTGTTATTTGGGATTTTGATTTAAAAACATATCTCAAATAATAGATAATAAAAAGAAATAAATACTCCATTCAATAAAAAATAAGATGGAGAAAAAAGAAACCATCTCAACCCAGCAAATTTTTAAGACATTCCAATCTTTGAATATTTATAAGCTTTTATTTTTATTAATTATCTTATTTTTAATCATATTTAGATTATACTGGTTTTTCAAACTTGGAAATCAGCCACTATGGTGGGATGAAGCAGATTACATGAACATAGCAAGAACATGGCTTGGAGCAGGTTACTGGAATTTGCAGGATGATGTTGTCAGGCCAATACTGCTTCCTGCTGTAATCTCCCTGATTTCTATTTTTACAATCTCTGAATTAGAAGAAGTTTTTGTTAGATTATTTATTTTGTTTTGTTCTATTGTCTCAGTTCCATTGCTCTACGGAATTGGAAAACTATTTTTTAACAAAAGAATTGCTTTGATGTCTTCTTTTATGCTTGCAGTTTTCTGGTCAGTATCCTTTTACTCTCATAGAATATTAGCAGATATTCCTGTAATGACTTTATGGCTTGCTACAATATATTTTTTCTTTAGTGCTTATTTTAAAGATAAATCTGAAAAATATTTTATTTTGCCAGGAATTTTGCTTGGTTTAGCTTTTTTAATGAAACCAGTGTCTTCAATCCTTGTTTTTGCAATTAGTATATATCTCATAACAACAGAGAAATTTAAAATATTTAAAGACAAAAAAATAATCTTGTTTTTTCTTGTAGCTTTTTTGATGCTGATTCCGCTTTTTTTCTACCAGTATTTTCTTTATGGCAGTCCATTGCAATTTTCAAAATCCTCAACATTAACTAATGAATACTCTATGTCATATCTTTCCTTGCATGATGTTGTTCAAAATTCTATTAAAACTCTATACCCAACATTCTCATCAGTTTTTATTTTTGGAGCAATCTTAGTTTTTTTTAATCTTGTAAGTTTAAAATTATTTAGAAAAAAAAGTTTGAATAATAAATATTATTTTCTTTTTTTATGGCTTAGTATTCCTGTATTATTTTTTGTAAAACTTGGAGTAACATATCAAATGGGTATGGATTTAAGATATTTCTTCATTTTTTATCCCGCAATCTTTTTAATTTCTGCAATTGGACTGAATTTTTTATATCTCCTTATTAGCCAGTACAATAAATACATTTCAATAATTTTAATAACAATAATTTTGCTTTTTGGAGCTTATCAAAATTTATCTTATACAAGAGAAGCAATAAACTTAAAAAAAGATTCCTTCATTCAATTAAAATTAGCCGGAGAATTTATTAATCAGAATACAAATTCAGAAGATATAATTTTTTTAATAGAGGAACAAGCCGAGGTTACTTATTATGCTCAAAGAAAATATATTAATCTTGGATATAATAACAGCGAGGAAATCATGTCAGAATTAAAAAAATACAAACCAAAATATTTCTTGATTTCTTTTTTCCTCTCATTAGGCAATGATCAAAGACCAATTCAGTTTGTTTTTTCTAATCCAGAGATTTTCCAGCCAGTTCAAACTTATGGTCCTTATATAGATCCAAATCAAAAAATTCCTTTTACAACATTATTTAAGATAAATCCAGGTTATTATTAGTAAAATGCAAGATAAAAAAAATTTATTTTTCTACGCATCATGTATCCACAGAAGTGATACAATGAGTGGTGGAGATAGAATATTTATAGAAATCGCAAAAATATGGAAAGAAAAAGACAATATAATAATGATTACTTCTAAAGAAGGTGAAGAATTATGCAAAAAATATGGTTTAAATGACTTAAGATATATTGTTATAGGAAAACACTTCAATAAAAAAGATTCTCCTGCAGTTTTATTTTTAAAAAGACTTTTTTCAGGCATTAAACTTTCATTTAATCAAAAACTTCCTAAAAATTCTTTAATCTACTCAACATCAAATTTTATTTCAGACGCATTCCCCTCATTTTTGCTGAAGATATTAAATAAAAAAATAAAATGGATTGGAGGCTACTATCTTGCTCCCCCAAATCCTTTTTTTGGCTATGATGAATCAAAATCAAAATTAAGAATTCCAAAACTTCCAGATATTCTTTTTTATATTCAGGATAAAGCATCTAAATTTTTAATTAATAAATTTGCAGATATTGTTTATGTAACAAGCCTTCCTGACAAAAATCAATTCATAAAAAAATCACGTCCAGAAAATAAGGTCCTAATTATAAAGGGCGGAATTGATATTAAGACTCCTGATAAGGTTAAGAATAAAAAAATAAAAAAATTTGATGCTGTTTTTTTAGGAAGATTTCACAGAGAAAAGGGAGTTTTGGAATTAGTTGATATATGGGAAAAAGTTTTAAAGTTCAAAAAAGGAGCAAAATTAGCAATGATTGGAAACGGTCCATTGGAAGAAGAAGTTAAAAGAAAAATAAAACAAAAGAATTTAGAAAAAAATATAATTTTATTTGGCTTTAAAGATGGCATAGAAAAAATAAAAATTTTCAAAGATTCAAAAATTGTTCTTCATCCTGCTCAATATGACAGTGGAGGAATGGCAGCATGCGAAGCAATGATCTGTAAAATCCCCGGAGTTTCTTATGATTTAGAGGCATTAAAAACATATTATCCAAAAGGCATGCTAAAAACAGAAATTGGAAACCAAAATCAATTTGCAAGAAATATTCTTTTGTTATTAAAGGATAAAAAATTATATAATAAACTTAGTAAAGACGCTTATGAACTTGCAAAAACCTGGGATTGGAATAAGAGGGCAGGGCAAATTTATAAACAAACTTTTAAAAATTAAAGTTCTTCTATAATAATATGAAAAAAGAGATTGTTAGTGTTGTAAAATGTAATTCTTACAAACCAAGAGAAATAAAAAAAGCATTGAAGCAGTCTTTTAAAAATTTAGAGTTTGATTTCAAGCAAGGATTAAAAATTCTCATAAAGCCAAATATTCTTATGCCTGCCAAGCCATCTGCCCATATAACAACAAACCCCACACTATTAAAAGAGCTTTGTAAAATTCTGAAAAATTATAATTCTAAAATAATTATTGCAGAAAGCTCAGCTTATAACACTGATAAGGCCTTTAAGGTTTCTGGAATAGAAAAAGCCTGCAGGAATTATGCTAAAATACTTAATTTGGAAAAAACAAAAAAAGTGCAAATTGAAATTCCCAACAAATTAAAAAAACTAATGCTTCCAAAAATTTTATTTGATGTTGATTTGATAATTAATGTTGCTAAATTAAAAACTCATAGTCTGACAAAGTTAACTTGTTGTGTAAAAAACCAATATGGATTTATAATCGGAGAATCAAAATCATCTTTTCATAAAATATTTACAAAATTAAAGGATTTTTCTGATTTATTGCTTGATATTAATGAAAAAATAAAGCCAGAATTAAATATCATTGATGGAGTAATTGGTTTAGAAGGAAATGGGCCAGGAACTTCAGGAAGTCCAATAAAAACAGGAATCATAATCTCTTCAAAAGACCCAATAGCAGCAGATATTGTTGCTGCAAAAACAATAGGATTCAAGGAAAACCAAATTCCTTTTTTAAAGAGAGCAAAAAAAAGAAATCTTTTTAACAAAGAAATTGAAATTATAGGAGAAAAAAATTTTAAGAAAAATTACAAAAAACCAGACACTTTTTCAAATAGCTTGACAAGAGCTTTTTTGAATCTACTCGGAAAACCAAAAATAAATTTTGATTATGAAAAATGCATAAAATGCGGACTTTGTGCTAAAAAATGCCCAACAAAAGCAATAAACTTAAATCCCTTCCCAGAATGCAATCACAAAAAATGCATAGGTTGTTTGTGCTGTGCAGAAGTCTGCCCTGTTGCCGCACCTTATTTAAAAGACTCTTTGTTGAGAAGATTTATAAAAAAAATAACCGGTTTTTCTTAAAATGTTAAAAAGAATCCGCAAATTTTTATCCCCTAATCTAAAAAAAAGAATAATGCATTCTCTTCCATATAGGGTTTTAGAAAGATTAAAACTAAAAAATCACAAAATAAACTTTTCTTGCGAATTAACAACAAAATGCAATGCTATATGCAATATGTGCACAAGAAAGTCTTTAATTAAAAATAAAAATCTTTATATTGGTGATATGGATAAAGAGATAATTAATAAAATTCTGCAAGAAATGAAAAAATTTCATGAAAATGGAAAAAGATTATATTTTTCTCCAATGGGATTAGGAGAACCCTTATTGTTTATTGGTTTGTTTGATTTATTTAAAAAAATAAAAAATATCTCAAAAAAAATAGAAATTGTTCTTGTAACAAATGGAATTCTTTTAAATAAAGAAACTTCTAAAAAACTTGTTTCTTTAGGGGTTGATGAAATAATCATAAGTCTTAATGCAAACAATCCAAAAGATTATGAAAAAATTATTGGAGTTAATGTTTATGAAAAAGTTATTGAGAATATTAAAGAATTGATTAAAATAAGAAATCAATCAAATAAAAAAATTCCAAGAATTTATATCCAATATCTAGATTACAAAAATAATCCAAATTTCTTTAAACAAGATATAAAAAACTGGTTAAAACTAATGAAATATAATGATAAATGTTTTGTCCATTCAATAGCAAATCAAGCAGGTTTTTATTTTCAGGGCAATAAATTAAAACAATCACAAAGCTATCCTTGCACTCAGCCTTTATGGAGAATTGCAATAAAAATAAATGGAGATATTTATCCCTGTGACCCTTGTTTTTATTCAGGAAAAGAAAAAATTCCTTCCCTGTATTTAGGGAATATTTTAACAACTGATTTATACAAGCAATTTTCAAAAAACAGTAAAAGACTTAGTATTGTTGAGGATATGAAAAAAAATAATTATTCAAAACTTCCAAATTGCAAAAAATGCAACACTTACAAGCTTGCTTCAAATAATTTTTTCAAAATTCCTAAGTTTTTAAGAGGGATTTTTGGAAAGAAATGGCTGTGAGAGTTTTTCAATAAAAATCCTCCATCCATAAACCCAAGCCACAATAAAACTCAAATAAATATGCAAAAACCATGCATTATCCCTTTTCCTTAAATATCCTTTAAAAGAATCATAAATTGGAACAATTAATGTGATCATAACAAAAAAAGCAAGAACCACTTTTAAAAAATTCAAAGAATATCTTTTTTGTTTTCCTTTTTTCTCATCGTTTAAATAATGTTCAATATTTCTTTTAAACTTTTTTGTTATATCTCCAACATTGCTAAATGCCAAATGTTCTACTTCATTTTTTAAAAAACAAACTTTTCCTGTTTTATCTTTTTGTTTTTCAATCAAACCTATAAAAAATTCAATATGCTGGAATATTTTTTGTTTTTCAAAATAAATTTTTCTTGTTAAAAATCCCTGAGAGCCAATAGTTGGAATCTCATTTGCCCTGAATTTTACAATAACATACTCTTTTTTATCTTCAGTTATTTCTCCATTCAATTCCCACTTGTTTTCATAAGCTTGCAAGTGGTCTTGATTTTTAAGATAAAAAACAGCAGGGTCTGTATTTCCAAATAAGTCCTGATATCTTGTTGCAAGATTATGCTTTGGCGAATAAAAAAGCTTCCAAGACTGAACCCCCAAAATATCATTATCTTTTTCCAGAATATTAACAGCTCTTGTTATCCATGTTTTGTCAATAAGCCGATTATCTGCATCAATAAAAAGAAGAAACCTTCCTTTTGCATTTTCTATTCCAATAGCTTTTCCAACATCATAATCTCTTTTTCCATTCTTGAAAACCTTAACAGGAAATTTTTTAACTATTTCTAATGTTTTGTCATTTGAATTATCATCAACTATCAGCACTTCTACTTTGTTTGCATCAAAATTCTGCGAATAAATGCTCTCAAGACAATCTTTTATTCTATTTTCTTCATTATACACTGGAATAATCACACTTATTATTGGTTTCATTTTATTCAAGTTTTTTATTTGCCTTAATAATAATATCAGTTCCTTTTCCTTTAAATTCTTTTTTCCATGACTTGTCTATTTTCTCTTTGAAAAAATTATCTACATGGAGTTTTTTAAAAACATATTTGTAGATTAAATGCAGCCATAAATTAAACAAATCATAAATACCCCCACCAACAATTATTTTATTTATCTTAAATCCATTTTTTTCTAAAACCTTTTTTATAGAATTTTCAGAATACTCTCTTTTATGTTGAATCCAATATATTGGTGAAAAAATACTAAACCATCTTTTTTTAGGAACACTTAGAATTAGATCTCCATCTGATTTTAAAACTCTTTTAATTCCTTTTAATGCAAAATCCTCATTTTTCAAGTGTTCTAAAACTTCTGTAAATATTATTTTGTCAAAAATCCCGCATTTAAATGGAAATTTTTTTTGTGCATCTAATTCTAAAAACTCTAATCCCGGAAGAACTTTTTTTCCATTTTCAATATTTTTCTTGTCAATATCGCCACTAAATATATTTTTACAACCAAAATCATAAAACAAAAAATATTCTATTTTTGGGAAAACTCCTGTTCCTATTACAAGAATTTTTTCATTTTTTCTTGGTTCTATAAACTCTAAAATTCTTTTATATCTTTCATCTAATTTTGGTGGATTGAGATTCATATCAAAGAATAAGATTTAAGGTTTTTATATATTTTCTATACTCACTTTAACATTTCATCAACAGCCTGATAAACATCGCCCACTTTTATTTTTTTCATGGTTTCTGCTTGTTCTTTGCTTATCCATTCTCCATGTTTCCAGAGTCTTACTCCTTTGTTTTTGCATACTATTTTTTTCCTATCAGTATAAGGCCCTGTTTGTTCCCAAGGAGTTGGTCCAAAAATTCCAATAACTTCTGTTCCAATAGCAGCTGCTAAGTGTGCCATTACACCATCATTTGATATAACAAGACTGCTCTTTTTCATAACTCCTGATTCTCTTTCAATTCCTTGTTTATGCAAATTGAATATCTCTTTATTCTCTTCTAATTCAGATTTTTTAATAATCCAGTTTTTTAGCTCATTTTCATCTGGTCCACCAACAAGAATTATTTTAACTTTTTTCTTTTTAACAATTTTCTTGCATAATTCAGCAAATCTTTCTTTAGGCCATCTTTTTAAAATAAAATTTTTAGTTGTTCCAGAACCAGGATGAACCACAACTGCCTTATTGATTTTGTTTTCCTTAAAATATTTATCTGCAAATTCCCTTGACTCTTTTGTTAATTCAAAAATAAGTTTTATTTTTTTTGATTCTTTCTCTAAACCAAGAATATCCAAGACATTCAAATTATTTTCAATAACATGTTTTGAAAAATCTTCATTTATAGCATCTGTGAAAAAAATATTATTAATTTTAAATTTTTGAGTATCATAATTAAAACCAATTCTTTTCTTTGCATGAATTAAATAAGAAACAATACTATAATGAACTCTTGCTTGAGGGTAAGTTGTTATAGATAAATCATAATTTTTCTTCCTCATTTCATTGCAAAACAACAATGATTTCCAATAACCCTCGCTGATAAAATTAAATAAAATTACGTCATCAATGTTTTTATTATTTATTAAAACATCTCTTGCAACTTTGCCCTGCATAACTAAAAAATCAATTTTTGCACAAGGATAATTTTGTCTAATTTCTCTAACAAGCGGTGTTGACATTAAAACATCACCTGCTCCAGACAAACATATAAATAAAATCTTCTGCATATTCTATAAATCAGCACATTGTTTTTAAACTTTTATAAAGTGAATCAATTGTTGATTATTTTTCTTGTAGTATATAATAACAAATATAAATGTTTAAAAAGATTTTAAAATATAAATTTCTATGAGGACAGAATTTTTAGGAATAAATAAAAGAGTATTGAAAAAAATATATGACACCCCTAAGGAGCTTGTTTTAGAAATCGAGAGGTTGAGGAGAGAAGGAAAAATAATTGTCTTTGGAAATGGGGTTTTTGATTTGTTGCATTCTGGACACGTGGATTATTTAAATTCTGCTAAGGAATTAGGTGATGTCTTGATTGTTGGAGTAAATACAGATGACTCTGTTCAGCTTAATAAGGGGAACAAGCCTTCTAGAAACGAATGCGAGCGCATGATGATTATGGCAGCAATGGAGGCAGTTGATTTTGTTGTGCCTTTGCAAGATAAAACTCCTGTTGAATTGATTAAATTGCTAAAACCACATCTTCATACTAAAGGGACTGACTATACAATAGATATGTTGCCTGAAAAAGAAGCTGTTGAGCACTATGGGGGGAAAATAAGATTTGTTGGAGGCCCAAAACTTTTTAGCAGTTCTAAAATAAGAGAAGAAATAAGAGAAGAAATAAGAGAAGAAATAAGAGAAGAAAATAAAAAAAAAACAGTGTGAAAGTTTATGATTTTTGCAGAAAATTATTACAGCCCTCTTTAATCAATAGATTAAAAGAATATGCTAAATGGCAAAGGAAAATTCAGGATGGAGATTTAACTATATTAGGCAACCTTCCTGATTTTGCTCCAATTTCTATTAATCTTGATTTAACAACCGCCTGCAATTTTAGATGTACTCATTGTATTGATTTAGATATTCTTAATCAACAAATTATGTTTGAACATGAAAACTTGTTAAACTCTCTTGATAGAATGTCAAAAAAAGGCTTAAAGTCAGTTATTCTTATTGGTGGAGGAGAACCTACACTTTATCCTAAATTGGGAGAAATAATTATTTTTTTAAAAGAAAAAGGAATCAAAATCGGAATTGTTACAAATGGAAGTAATATGGAAAAAATCAGCGAAATTGCTCATTTATTTGATAATAATGACTGGATAAGGCTTTCTCTGGATTCTGGAAAAGAAGAAACATTTCAAAAGATGCACAATCCAAGAATTGAAACAAGTTTAAAAAAAATTTGTAAAGATGTTTATGAAATAAAAAAGAAGCATAAAAATTTGACAATTGGATTTTCCTATGTTGTGACATGGAGTAATATTCATGATGGGAAAGTTATATCAAACATTGATGAGATTGTTGATGCTGCAAGATTAGCAAAAAATAATGGATTTAATTATATTTCAATAAAACCTTTTTTAGAAAGAAGTCCAGAAAATTCTGCAGAACTGATTGGAATAATCCACTCTTCAGAAGAATATCAAGAAACAATTAGAAAAATCAGAGAATCTATTCAAGAAGCCAAAAAATTAGAAACAGACAGTTTTGAAGTTAGAGAATCTAATAACTTAAAAGCTCTGGAAAATGGCAATTTCAGGAATATTAAACAGCCTAAAAACTGCCATATGATTTTTTTTAGAGGAGTTTTAAGTCCATTAGGAGCCTTTATTTGTCCAGGATTTAGAAATATTGAAAAAGCAAAAATTGGAGACAAAAATGCTTATGCTGATGAAGAAAACTACAAAAAAACAAAACTAAAAACAGCTGAAAAAATCAAAGATTTCAATGCTTACAATGAATGCAAAAATGTAACCTGTCTTTATAATGACATAAACTGGTTTATTGAAGATTTAATTCAACATCCTGAAAAAATTGAGCAATTACAAGTTGCAGAAGAAATAGGAGAGTATTTCCTCTAATAAGTAAAATTTATAAACTTAAATAAACCCCAAAAATAATGGACTTAAAATTAGAAAACAAAGTGGCATTAATCACAGGAGCATCAAAGGGAATTGGAAAAGCAATTGCTTTAGTGTTTGCAGAGCAAGGGGCAAAAGTAGCTGTTAATTATCACAATTCTGAAAAACAAGCAAAAGGAGTTGAACAGCAAATTAAAGCCATGGGAAGAGAAGTTTGTTTAGTTCAGGCAGATGTTTCTAATGCTGAAGAAATAGAATCAATGATTCAAAAAATAGTCAACAAATATGGAAGAATTGATATTTTAGTGAATAATGCTGGAATTTTCCCAAGAAAAGCATTCCTTGAATATGATTCACAAACTTTTGATAAAGTTCTTGGAACAAATCTTAAAAGCATGTTCTTTTGTTCTCAAGCTGTTGCAAAACAAATGTTAAATCAGGAAAATGGATTAATAATTAATATAGCCTCTGATGCAGGCATAACACCAAAAAATAATAAGGGAATTCCTTATGGACTTTCAAAATCAGGAATGATTTATCTTAGCAAATGTCTATCTTTAACACTTGCTCCAAAAATAAGAGTAAATTGCATTGCTCCGGGTTATACAGAAACAGACATGACTCTTTATTTGAAAGACTCTGAAATAAGAAAGGAAATAGAAGCAAAAATTCCTTCAGGAAGAGTAAATCAGCCAAAAGATATTGCAGATTTAGCATTGTCTATTGTTTCAGATTATCAAGATACAGGAAAAACATATACAATTTGTGGTGGGGATATTAGGACATTAGAAGATTAGTCTTTATCTCACAATCCAGTAAAGCATTCCTGCAAAAGGCTTGAAAAACTTCCAGCTTTTTTTAAGTTTTGAATTTAATATTCTCAATTGAATAACAGCAAGAAACATTTGTATGCTTGATTTTTTTAGGTTTATCTTGCTTCCTTTCATTTCTCTCCAAAATGTTGGAATCTCTTTAATCTTAGCTCCTGACTTTTTTGCATTATACAACAAATCAATATCAAATGCCCATTGAGACATAGTAAGTTTTGGCAGGACTTTTTCAATAACTTTTCTTTTAAAAATTTTAGCTCCACACTGACTATCTCTATAAGGAATGAAAAAAAGACTTCTTACTAAAAAATTGAAAATAACACTTGCACATTTCCGGATAAATGTTGGTTTTGGATTTAAAACAGCGCCTTTAATGTATCTGCTTGCAAGAACACCATCATAATTTCTTATGTTTTCTATTAAATCATAAAAAGCATCAGGAGAAGTTGCCATATCAGCATCAACATATCCAATTAAGTCTGATTTGGAATTCAGGGCTTCTTTAAATCCTTCCTTTACTGCAAACCCCTTCCCTCCTTTTTTAAAATCTAAAATTTTTATTTCTTTGTGCTTTCTTTGAACTTCTTTTGCAACACTAACAGTATTGTCCTTGCAAGCATTTGCTACAACTATAATTTCAAAATCAAAAAATTCTTGGGTGTTTTTCTTTTTTTTACTAAAAAAATTTCCATATTCATTTAATGTCCTTGCAATTCTGTTTTCTTCATTATATGCTGGGATTATAACTGAAATCTTCATGCTAACAAATAAATTTTATAGTTTATAGTCTTTTTGATTCTGACAAGATTACTCCATAATTTATCACACAAATTCTTTTAAACACATTAAAACTTTATTTGTTATGGAATTAGTTGCATTATTATCAGCTGGACAAGGAGCATGGGGGCAGGTTGCAGGACTTATAAACCGGGGAGAATGGGAAAACATAATCTTAATTGGAAGTGAATTTGCAGAAAAATTTACAACAAATAAAAAACATGAATTCATAAAAATAAAAACAGAACAGTCCTTAGTTGATTTGAAAAAACAAATTCAAGAAAAAATAAAAAATAAAATAAAGGGAACAGAAGTTGCATTGTCTATTGCTTCAGGAGATGGCAAAGAGCACATGGCACTAATTTCAGCATTATTGTCCCTGCCAGCAGGAGTGAGATTTACTGCTTTGACTAAAGAAGGAATTGTTTATCTTTAAAATCAAAAAATTCAAGAACTAATTGTATTGTTTAATTCTCTTAAACCTTTGATTTTAATTTGTCTAACTCTCTCCCTTGTAATTCCTAAGGAATTTCCAATCTCTTCAAGACTAAATTCATGTCCATAATAAGCTTCATCTAATCCATAATGACTTTCTAAAACAAATCTTTCCCTTAAATCAAGTTCCTTTAAGCTACTCATTAAAAATTCTTCTTCTTCTTTTCTCATACAGATATCTTCAGGAGTTTCTTTAACTACAACATCTCTTGCATTATGACTTTTTTTAATATTCTGTCCTATTCTTTGCATAACTCTTAGCACATATTTCTTCGTATTATAACCCAAAAGTCTTTGATATCTCCAAGAGGTTTGGTATTTTTGAGGAGTTTTTTTTGCATAATTTGTTGAATCTGTTATCACAAACTCTAAAACACCAAATAACTTTTCTTTTTCTTGAGAACTCAATCCAAATCTCAAAGCAACCCATCTTAAATTTCTTTCTATAAATGCTTTTTGAGCTTCCATACGCATTAAATTAAATGGATAATTATTTTCACAATCCATAAAAAATCTGCAATAACTTCTTTTTAAATTTATAGGCTCTTAATTATCCAGCTAATAGAAACAATTAAGGACTTTTACATAAGAATTAGGTAACCCAAGAATATTTTTAATGAATTAATAAGTTTCATTTATTAAATAAATTGACACAAACTTAACAATTTTTAATGAACATTTCGCTTTTATCTTTTCCAAGAAGCACAACCCGGCTTTCTATTTTTTCATCTAAAAATTTATATCTCTCTTTTTTCAATTCTCTCTCAATTTTTTTAGAAAACTCTTTGATTTCTTTATGGTTTGGCATTCTATCATATCCTAATCTTTTTCTTGAAAATCCTACAGACATAAAACCCTTTATTTCAATAAAATCAGGACTCGCTTTTTTTATTAATTGAGCATATTCCTTTGTATTCTTCATATTCAAATCTTTTACTAATGTCATTCTTATTACTTTTCTTGTATTTAATTTAGGGAGCAACTCTAATGTTTGATTAAATTTCTCCCAAGCATTTTTCTCTTTGCTTCTATGCCATTTTAAATACATTTCTTTATTCGGAGAATTTAAAGAAACATAAACTTGTGTTGGCAGTTGATTTTTCTTTTTTAATTCTAACAATTTTTTAGGATACAAACCATTTGTCACAAGAAAACTTTGTTTATTTTGTTTTTTTAATTCCTTTATAAGTTCTCCTAACTTTGGATAGATTGTTGGTTCTCCAATAAGAGAGATAGCAAATAATTTGGGTTCCTGAGCTTCTTTAAATTTCTTTAAATTTAATTTATCATTTCCACCAAAACCCGATAACAACTTTCTTTGAGCCTTAATACAATCAGAAATTATTTTCTTAGGACTATTAATCTCTTTAATTCTTGGTTTTATACTAACCCCAGATTCTAATTCTATTGGACGCCAACAATGAACACATTCATTTTGGCAGGAAATATACGGGCTCATCTGACAGCACAAATGACTTTTTATTCCATAAAATTTCTCCTTATAACAAAATCCCTCATCAATTAAAGATTTTTTTGTCCACCTGCAGATTTGCACAGCAGAATGTTTTCCAACAACAGAATAATGTGCTTTTTCTAAAATCTTTTTTATATTTTTTTTTAACATAAGAATTTTAGATTTTATTTGATTATAAATCTAACTAAGTGAAGAAAACTTAAAAAAAGTTTCAAAACCAAATTAAATAAAAATAATAAAAAGAAAAAACAAAAATTAAATTTATCTTTTCTTTTTTTTCTTAGCAGCTTTCTTTTTCTTAATC
The DNA here is from genome assembly GCA_018818285.1 of Nanobdellota archaeon. Classification (GTDB taxonomy): domain Archaea; phylum Nanobdellota; class Nanobdellia; order Pacearchaeales; family GW2011-AR1; genus JAHIRT01. The sequence continues at coordinate 29,527 of JAHIRT010000032.1, read as the reverse complement.
ACTTTTTTCTTTACTGGTTTCTTTTTAGAAACTTTTCTTTTTACCACTTTTTTCTTTTTAACTACCTTTTTTTTCTTAGCAGCTTTCTTTTTTGCCATTTTAACCTCTTTTTATTTATTATTGAAATCTTTTAGACTTCAAAATCAATAAATCAACAACTCTTTTCTTTAAATATCTTTCTTTTTTTGCATAATAACAAAAATACCGTCGGTTATTTTTGTTTGAAATTATGTAAACTATAGTTAACTAACAATAAATTGCTAAATAATCCTAAAAAACCAAATTGCCATTAGCAAAGTTAAAAAGAAAAGAATTCCTAAACCCATAAATTTGTATATTCTTTTTGAAATTTTCTCATTATTTGTTATTCCCAATAATACTAAATAAAAAAATCTCCCTCCATCTAATATTGCAAAGGGCAACATATTAAAAAAAGCAACAAGCAGATTAAAAAAGAAAATCCAGAAAATTAAGTAATATAAAAATAACATAAATTCATTCTTTATTTTATAGTCTGTGAATTTATTTTTAAAAAAAGCAAATTGATCCTCAATTCTTTTGCTTACCTCAAAATTAATAATTCCTATTGTTCCTCTTTCAGAATAATCTTGATACTGTCCCAATGCAAAGTCATATTCATTTATTTCTCCATTATAATTTGTTTTTAGATTTATCGTCTCTTGAGGTTTTTTATCCTGCATTACTTCCATTAATTGTTTATGAGTTTCAATTTTATTCCCATTAACTTCAATAATTATCCCCTTCAATCCAATGTTTATTGCAGGCAAATCAGGATATAGCACAGCAAAATTATTATTTGTTTCCAATTGTTTTTTTAAATCAATACTTTTTATATAATATTTCTCGCCACTAGCAATTATCTCTGTAAAATTATCTCCCCCTCCTAAAGTTGATTTGTCTGAAATCTCATCTCTATTAATCATGCCCACTAATTTTTGGTTTGCAGGATTCTCAATGGAAATTCCATTTACAAAATTTATATCACTTACATTAACAGCACTTATTAAATATGTATCAAATAAAACTCCTGACGGAGTAAAAGTTAAATAAAAAATTCCAGCCCATATTAACAAAAAAATTCCAGCAAAAATTATATTGGCAAAAACACCTGCTGATAGAATTGCCATTTGGTCTGTTTTTTTTATTTTTTTCATGCTTGTTTCATCCTGCTCTACAAATGCTCCGAGAATAGGCCCAAGAAATGCTATCCCGGTGCTTTTAATTTTGATTTTATTATGCTTCATAAAAATTCCATGAGCAAATTCATGAACTATTGCAACTATTGCAAGAGCAAGAATAAAATATGTAAAATAAAAAGGAGGGAAAAAACTTTCCATATGAAATAATTTTGGAAAATAAGGGATAACTGGAGCAATTGGAGGAGCTTTAATCATATCAGTTATTTGAGGATATCTAGCATAAATATAAACACTTCTTCCAAATAAAAATATTATCCCCACCATCAAAACATAACCAATTAAAATTGAAAAATACTTCAAAACATTAAGAGTTCTTTTGTATTTCCCACCAATATAATTTATAATTTTTGTTCCAATCTGAGTTCTGTATAAATAAATTATTCCTTCTCTTTTCAAATTCTTTTTATTAAAAAAAATAAACAATGCTGAAATAATAACAAAAATTACAAGAAAAAATAAGTCATAAAACATAAAATCCATTTTAGATTTTTATTTCTTTCTAACAGTGCGGAAAGCCCTCTTTTTACATTTCCGGCATGTTATTTTTCCCTCGATGATTTTTTTAGGATCTGCCCTGATTTTGCTTTTGCAACATTTACAAATAAAAACATTCCTAAACATTCTTTGCTGTGCTGCTGGTATTTTTGTTGCCATGTTAAATTTTTTCCTTAAATTTAATTAATATCTCAACTCTTCCTCTTAATTATCTTCTCTCCATTTACATCCCAATATTCAACATTATCCTCTCCTTTGATTTCTCCTTTTAGTTCATCAGCAATTTGAACATCAATTGTTTCAAAACTTTCTAAATCCATTATACTTGCTTTGTCTCCATTTACATTAAGAACCTGTGCCTTTAATTTTTTAATTAATGGGACTTCAAGCCTTTCATGTCCAGGAATAACAAGAACTCTTTTTTTACCATCAAAAATTCCAATAGCTTCCATCCTAACTTTTGCATGTCCATGCTTTCCTGTTTTGCTTATATCTGTGCCTTTTACAATACAAGGAGCTCCTTCCAATATCACAGAAGTGCCGCTTTTTGCTTCAGTAGCATTAATTAATTTAAAAGCCATAACTAACTCAAAAAAATTAACTTTATAAAGCTTTCTTGAATTTCTTTTTAATGCAACCAAAACAAAAACTAAAGAAAAAAGATTTTATTGAAATTAAGTATACTGGAAAAGTCAAAGATGGAGATATCTTTGATACAAACATAGAAGAAGATGCTAAAAAAATAAATCTTGATATTAAAACCCGCCCTTTGATTATTTGCATAGGAGAAAATATGATTCTCCCAGCAATAGATGAGTTCTTAGAAGGAAAAGAAATAGGAGAAAAATACACTTTAGAGCTTTCTCCAGAAAAAGCATTTGGTTCGAGAAAAAGAGAGATGATAAAAATAATTCCATCTTCAAAATTCAAAGAGCAGAATATGCCGCCCCATCCAGGAATGGTCTTTCAATTTGACAATTTAATAGGAAAAATAACTGCAGTTTCAGGAGGGCGCGTTATAGTTGATTTTAATAATCCAATTGCAGGAAAAGATGTTGTATATGATATAAAAATAGAAAAATTAATCACAGAACAAAATGAAAAAGTAAAGGCACTAATGCAGATTTTTTTCAGAAAAGATTTTCAATTTAAAATTGAAACAAAAAAACTTGTAATTGAAGCAGAAAAAGGATTTGAAAAATTCATTGAAATATTTAAGCCAAAATTCAAGGAAATACTTGATTTGGATTTAGAAATTAAGACCAAAGAAAAACCAATAAATAAAAAATAATTAAATTATTAGATTAATTAGTATTCTCAATTCTATATCAAAACAACACATAAATCTTTAAAAAGTTTGTATAACAAAATAAATTATGGATGATTTACTACAAAATCCTCAGGATCAGGAACATACAAGTTTTCAAGATAGAGAGGTGCAGGATATTGACAGAGAATTAGAGGAGCTTCTAAAAAAACAATCTGCAAAAATAAAAGTAATTGGTGTTGGAGGCGGAGGAGGGAACACAATAAGCAGAATGAGAGAAATAGGAATAAAGGGCTGTGAGTTAATAGCTGCAAATACTGATGCTCAGGATTTATTATACGCTAATGCAGACTATAAAATTCTAATAGGAAGAGAACTTACAAAAGGACTTGGAGCTGGAAGCAATCCTCAAGTCGGAGAAGAAGCAGCAAGAGAATCTGAACATGAATTAAAAAAGAAATTAGCTGGAAGTGATATGATTTTTATCACCTGTGGTTTAGGTGGAGGAACAGGAACCGGGGCTGCCCCTGTAATAGCAGAAGCATCTAAAAAATCAGGGGCTCTTACAATTGGCATTGTTACTTTGCCATTTTCAATAGAAGGAAGAAAAAGAATTGAAAATGCTGAATATGGTTTAGAAAAATTAGAAAGTGTTGTTGATACTTTAATTGTAATCCCAAATGATAAATTACTAGAGCTTGCTCCAGAATTGCCAATTCAAACAGCATTTAAAGTTGCTGATGAAATTCTCACTAATGCAGTAAAAGGAACAACAGAGTTAGTAACAAAAACAGGTTTAGTTAATCTTGATTTTGCAGATGTTAAAACAGTTATGACAAATGGGGGAGTCAGTTTAATTGGAATGGGAGAATCAGATACTCAAACAAGAGCAATAGAAGCTGTTGAAAAAGCATTGCAAAATCCTTTGCTCGATGTGGATGTCAGCACTGCTACAGGAGTTTTAGTAAATATTATCGGAGGCCCAGATTTAAGTTTAGATGAATCAAAATCAATAATAGAATATGTTGGAAATCAAATGAGTGAAGATGTAAAATTAATTTGGGGAGCTCAGATTTCTCCTGATATGGAAAAATCAATAAGAGTAATGCTGATTGTTACAGGAGTAAAAAGCACACAAATTCTCGGGCATAAAGAAACAAAAGAAGAAAGAGCAAGAGATGAAATGAGTGATGAACTTGGAATTGATTTTTATGAATAATTTTTGCAAACAAACAAATTTAAAAATGCCTTTCTTTTTATATTTCTATGTTATATAAAATAAATTCATTTTTCAGAAAATATTTAAGAGTATGGCATGTTTTAAGCAAGCCACCATTACAGGAGTTCAAAATAACTTCAAAAATTTCTGTTATAGGAATTCTTCTGCTTGGACTTTTAGGTTTTCTTATATCTCTCTTTATGGCAATTTTTAAATAGAAAAGTTTATAAATACATTTTTTCAATTTATATTAACTACTTCTAATAAATTATGGGTAGTTGGAACAAATATAAAAAATAAAATGATTTTTGTTATTAAAGTCACAACAAACAAAGAAGAAAGAGTCTTGGAAATGATACAGGACAGAGCAGAAAAAAAGAATTTAGAAGTATACAGCATAATAAAACCTCATGGACTAAGAGGATATATCCTGCTTGAAGCATTAGAAAGAGAAGTTGCTGAAGAAGCTTCATTTAATCTCCCCTATGTTAAAGGAATTTTAGGAAAACAAGTTTCATATGAAGAAATTAAAAACATGCTTGAACCAAAAATAGAAGAAATAAACATAATCAAAAATGATATTGTTGAGATAATTTCAGAACCATTTAAAAAGGAAAAAGCAAAAGTTATGAGAATAGATAAGCAAAAAGGAGAAGCAGTAGTAACTTTATTGCAAGCAGCAATACCAATACCAGTAACAGTTAAAATAGATAACTTAAGAGTTTTGCAAAGAGAAGAAAAAGAAGAAGATAAAGATGATGAAGAGGAAGAATAAATAACAGAGTAAAAATGATAATAAAATTATTAGTTGAAGGCGGAAAAATGACTCCTGGCCCAGCAATAGCCCAAAAACTTGGACCAATTGGAGTAAACATAGGAAAAGTCATACAAGATGTAAATCAGGCTACTGAAGGTTTCAAAGGATTAAAGGTTCCAGTAGAACTTGATGTTGATGCTTCCACAAAAGAATTCAAAATTAAAGTCTCATCACCCCCGGTTTCAGAATTAATAAAAAAAGAACTTGGAATTGAAAAAGCATCTGGAGAACAAAAAAAATTAAAAGCAGGGAATTTATCAATAGAGCAAATAATCAAAATAGCCAAAACAAAACACAAAAATATGCTGGACAGAAATCTTAAATCTGCAGTAAAATCTGTTATTGGAAGCTGTGTTAGTTTAGGAGTTCTTGTAGAGAATGAAGAGCCGGTAAAAGTTGAAGAGCAAATTGTTTCTGGAAAATATGAAAAAGAAATCTTAGAAGGAAAAACAGAAACAAGCCAGGAAAAATTAGACAAACTGAAAGAATACTTTGAACAAATAAGAACAAAACAAGAAGAAATTATCAAGAAGGAGCAGGAAGAAAAAGAAGCTGAAGAAGAAGCTAAGAAAGCTGAAACAGAAAAAGGCAAAGAAGGAGAAAAACCTGAAGATAAGAAAGAAGAGACAGAAGAAAAAGAAGAACCCAAAAAATAATTAATTTAGTTTTATGGACATAACATAAATTTATAAATTAAACCAGCCCATAATTTACAAGGGGCTGTAGGCCAGTTTGGTTAAGCTTTCAGGTTTGGGACTTTGCAAAAAACCTGACGACCCCGGTTCAAATCCGGGCAGCCCCATAAGAATTAAAAATTTCAAAAAATAGAAACATTTAAAACTCAATTTTTTTTGTCTTACTTATGAAAACAAAAAAAGTAAAATCAGCAGGAAGGTTTGGTGCTGGATATGGCATCAAAATAAAATTAAAATTAAATAAAGTAGAATCAAAACAAAGAAAAAAGCAGACTTGCCCTTTTTGCAAAAAATCAGGAGTAAAGAGACTTGCAAAAGGAATCTGGAACTGCAGTAAATGTCAAAAAAAATTTGCATCAGGAACTTATTACATCGGAGAATAAAATGGCAGTATATAAATGCTTCAAGTGCGGGAAGAAAATATCAAATAAAATCTTAGAAAAAAGATTTACATGCCCTAATTGTAATGGTAAAATATTTTATAAACCGAGAGTGCATTCAACTAAAATAAAGGCAGTTTAAAATGGATATAGATAAAGAAACAAGGGAAAAAATACAGGAACTTCAATTAACAGAGCAAAATCTGCAAAATTTTATTCTGCAAAAACAAACATTTCAGGTAGAGCTCAATGAAACAATATCTGCATTAGAAGAAATAAAAAAATCTGAAGAAGAAAAAATATTCAAAATAATTGGGCAGGTTATGCTCAAAACAAAAAAAAGCGAGATAACTGAAGAATTAAACAAAAAAAAAGAAATATTTGAATTAAGAATAAAATCTTTTGAAAAACAAGAAAAAATATTAACAGAAAAATTAGAAAAAACAAGAAAGGAAATTGAAGAAAAATTCAATATTCCTAAAAAATAGGTTTTTTGTTCATTAAACTAAAAATATACAAAATTTTATAGAAATCTTTATAAACTATTTAAATTTAGATTTGTTATGCCATTGGAAAAAATAAAAGAAGGTATCTCAAAATTCTTTTCAAGGGAAAATGAAAATTCAGATGATTATCTTGAAATTGATTTTGGACAGGAAATAAAAAAGAACAAAATTATTGTAAAGCCCTTTATTTTAAAAAAATTCGATGATGTAAGTGATATCTTAAATTCTTTAAGAGAAGGTTATACAATAGCAGTTATTGATATAAAAGCTCTCAAGCAAAAAGATTTAATTGAATTAAAAAGAGCAATCTCAAAAATCAAGAAAACAGCAGATGCTTTAGAAGGAGATATAGCCGGATTTGGAGAATCAACAATAATTGTCACCCCTAATTTTGCAGAAATTTATAAGCCCCAAGCTCAACCAGAGCAAAAGCCAAAAGATGATTGGAGATAGTTAAAATTAAAAATACCTTTTTTCTTTTTCTCGCATGAAAATATTATTTATTCCAGCAATAAAAAAAATAGAATCTTATAACATGGGCAATTTAAAAAAACTCCCCAAAAAATTGCATATATTATATAGTATACAATACAAGAACTTAGCAGAGAAAATAAAAAAAGATTTAGAAAAACAAAACTTTAAAATTCTTGGTTTTGAACAGGTCCTGGGCTGCTCTAAAATAAAACCCCGAGCAGAACTATTGCTTATTGGTTCTGGAAAATTCCATGCCCTGAATATAGCATTTTCAACATCAAAGCAAGTCTATATATATAGTTGCGGAAAATTAGAAAAAATCTCAAAACAAGAAATAGAAAATTTCAAAATAAAACAAAAAACAAAACTCTCAAAATTCTATGCATCTGATAATATAGGGCTCTTAGTTTCAACAAAACCAGGACAGAAATTCAAAGATTCAGAAAAACTAAAAAAAGATTTAGAAAAAGAATTCCCAAATAAAAACTTCCACATTTTTTTGTCAAATATAATTAATATAAATGAATTAGAAAACTTCCAAATAGATTTTTGGATTAATACAGCTTGTCCAGGACTTGAACTTGACAGTAATAATATAATTAATTATGAGGACATCTAATTATCAAAAAATTCTTGTGTTTTGCCCACAATTAAAAGTGTGGGTTTGTCTGGAATTTTTGGAGACAGAAATTCTCCATTGCCTAAAGGCAGTGGTTTTCAAGAATTTCTGTATAACAAAAATAAAAAAAGAAAAAAAAAGAAAAAATAAAATTATTTCTTAGCCATTGCAAAAACCGCTTTTAGAGCCACAACTATTGTTGCAGGAACAAATAAAGCTACTAATGCTGGGAATACTGCTCCAATACTAATATTAGCGATTGTAAGATTATATAATGCCTGTCCTCCTAAACTTCCAACAATTACTAAAACAGTGCCCGCAAGCATAAAATCTTTTAATTCTGTCCCGCCAACATTAAGAAGTCCAATAAGTATTCCTAAAACTAAAAGAACTGTTATCCAAGTAGCTGATAATCCAATTAGTCCAATAATTAATGCTAAAATAACTCCAATTAAAAATGCCCATGCACCAATAACATTCTTTCCTTTTGCCATTTAACTCACCTCCTTTTTGTTAAGTCCTTATAAATAAGGGTTTCTTATTAATTTATTGAGGTTTTTTCTTTTTATAAATCTTCTTATTCTTGAATTTTATTATATATTTTACAAAACCGAAATATTTATAAACCATTATTACTCTAAAATTGTAACAGAATTAGTAAAAATGGAAAATAAAAAATTTGGATTGATTTTATTGACAACAATTTTGCTTTTAGCAGGAATTGTTAGTGCTGCAAATTTAGAATTAGTTGAAACAAATATTCCAGACAGTGTTTCTCATAATCAAGGTTCTGTTACTGTTGAATTTAATCTTACTTGTTCAGGAAATGATTATGATGAATTAAATTGGTCTGCTACTACTAATATGGGTGAATGGACAACACTTCCAACTTTAACAAATATAGATGATGGAGAAACAAGATCTCTTTCAGCTGTATTAACATTCCCAGAACATTCAAGTGGAACAATAAATGCAGAAATAAAATTAGAAAGTGAAACAACTGCAAAAGACGAACTTCCTGTAAGCATTCAAATTCTTTCAAATTCCTCACTTTCTGTAACACAACCAACAAAAATAACACAATCACAAAATTCAACATTCACAATAAAAAACACAGGAAACACACAACTTACACCTTCAGTTGCAGTTGATTCTGTAGAAGGACTTAGCTTTTCAATATCATCACTTTCAGCAATTTCTCCAGGAAATTCAGCAACAGTAACAATTGGAGCAACTATGCCCTCAAGTTTTCCATTATCAGGAAACTCAACAACAGTTCATGTAACAGCCCCTGGTGTTAATGAAATAACTAAATCCTTAAACATAGAAAGATCCTATTGTGATTATGGATGTAATGGAGAAGATTTATTAGACTTGGATGTTGAAATAGAAAATGAAAAAGGATTTGGAAAAGAAGATGATGAATGGTATCCTCTTGATGAAATAAAAGTTACTATAGATGTTGATAATGATGCTGCTGATTCTATTAATGATATAATCATAGAATGGTGTTTATATAATCCTGAAAAAGGAAAATGCATAATGGATGATAAACTTAGTAAATTTAATCTTAAAGAAGACAAGGATAAAACAACAATTGTTAATTTCCAATTAGACCCAGATGAAGTAGATGAAGATGTTGAAGACTATATTTTTTATGTTAAAGTTTACAGTGATGACTCAGATTATGGAGAATCTGAATTATGCTTAGATTATTCTGAACCAATAAAAATAATAAGAGATGACCACTTTGTTATCTTAGGTGATGTAGAAATCCCTGTGTCAGTACCTTGTGGTTCTGAATCAACAATCTCTGCAAATGTTTGGAATATTGGAGATAATGATGAAGATAGTGTTTATGTAAATATTTACAACAAAAAATTAAATATAAATCAAAATATTGATATTGGTGACATAAAAATATTAAGAAAAAAATTATTAGATTTTACTTTTGATATCCCTCAGGATGCTGATGAAGAATCTTATATTTTAGAATTTAGAGTATATGATGAAGATGATGATATATTTGAAAGCAGTGAAGATGAAGAAGCAAAATTCACATATGGTATGAAAGTTAGTGGAAATTGTAAATCTGAATCTGAAGCTTCAGTTCAAATTACAGCAGTTCTTAAAACATTAGAAAATAATATAGCTCCAGGAAAAGATGTAACAATAAGCTCAACAATAAAAAATACAGGAGCAAAAGATACAACATATTCTTTAAGTCTTGAAGGTGCTGAATTTTTCAGTTCAACAAGTAGCATAACACCTTCAACAGTTACTCTAAAATCAGGAGAAAGCCAAGATGTTTTAATAACATTAAAACTTAATGAAGACTCCCAAGGAGAGCAAGTATTCTATATAAAAGCTGTTTATGACGGGAAAACAACAAAACAACCAGTAAGTTTGTCAATTCCATCAGCTACAACTTCAAATTTTTTAAGCAATCTTAAAGGAAATAATTTTGTTTGGATTATAGTTGGAATAAATGTTGTTTTGATTTTAGCAATTATAATTGTTGTTGTAAGAATGCAGAGAGTTTGATTTTAAATTAAATAAATTTATTTAAACCCCCACTTCTTTTTTAATTCATGAATAAACTCTATTCAATCTTCCTTAGATATATTCTTTTAATACTCATAGCAATTTCAAATCTCTGGCTCTTTTATTTTATCCTCACACCTCTAACTATCTATCCTGTATTTTTTTTACTGAATATTTTTTTCAATGTTTCTGTTTCAGGAATAACTCTTTCAATGCAAGGTTTCCAAATAGAGCTTGCTAGAGCCTGTATTGCTGGCTCTGCCTATTATCTTCTACTAATTCTTAATTTAACAACTCCCATGCCCCTTAAAAAAAGAATTAATTCCATTGTATTTTCCTTATTTTTCTTCCTGCTTTTCAATATTTTAAGAATTTTCTTTTTCTCAATATTATTCATAAATTCTTTTGCTTTCTTTAATTTATTCCACCTAATATTCTGGTATTTTATATCTAGTTTTCTTGTTTTTATTATATGGGTTGCAGAAATAAAAATATTTAAAATAAAACAAATTCCTGTTTATTCTGATATTTGGTATTTGTATCAAAAAATCAAAACAACATAAAAAACCCTATTCCCAAAAGCATTAGAATTGTTGTAATTATTCCAGCAACAATTACACCCCCAGCAATAACATAAAAGCTTGTTTTTTTCTTCATCTTAAAAAACCAAGCCAATAAAACTCCTGTATAAGCTCCTGTTCCAGGTGCAGGAATAGCAACAAACAAAAACAAAATAAAATAACTAAGATACTCATATTTGCTTTTTATCTTATTAACTTTATGGTCCACATATTTTACAAAAAACTTTTCCCATATTTTTATATTCATTAAAAAATCATTTACATAATCTAAAAAGAAAAATACAATTGGAATAACAATTATATTAGCAAGAGTGCATAAAAAAAATGCAGTTATTGGACTAATCCCATTTAATATTGCATAAGGAATTCCAGCTCTTAATTCAGATATTGGAAGAATAGATAAAATTAATGCAATTAATAGGGGATTTATTGCCATATTAAATATCAATTCCTCTTGAATGAGCATATAATGCTATCATAAATTTTTCAGTAACATTCATAATCTCGCAATTACTATATTGTATTGTATAACAATCCCCGCTTTTAATTATCTTATTTTCATCTGCTTTTTGAAAAACAATTACAGAGTAATCTCCAGGATTTTTACAATTTACATATCGCCTATTCAATTCTTCTGCTTCTTTTTGGTTTGTTGTTGCTCCAAATGATGATACTCCTGATTTGCTCAAAAATAAGGATATAACAGTCCCTGACAAAACACCATCTTCACAATTTTCAATATCATCTCCATTTATAGCAAGTGCAACATTTTTTCTTAACATTATTTTTCCTCCAAGAATTGCTATATCTTGAAGTTTTCTTGGGTCTTCTCTAAAATAAAATGGAATCTTTGATACAACATTCCCATTAAAATCAATAACAGGAAATTCAGTGTAATACAAAAACAAATCACCCTGCCCTTTTTTTTCAAAAATTAATCCAGAATACTTAAACTTTTTTTCACTAATTGCAGAAAGATAAATTGCAAGAAAAAAAACTACTGCAAAAATCATAACCCAAACAAAAATTTTTATTTGTTTCTCTTCTAGTTTAACTATACTCTTAGAATTTTTTTTATCTTCTGTTTTATTTTTTTTTGCCATAATTTAATTTACTCCAAATAATTTAAATATAAAAGCATCACATGCCCTTATTGTCTCATCAGCTTCTGATAATATATAAATACAATTCTCTTCTTGATTTATTAATGTTTCTTTTGATTCTCTTATTATAATTACATTATCAGTGCAATTTTTTATTGGAAGATTTTCTTCACAATCATCTAAACACGCAAATTGAATTCTCTCTATTAATCCTCCAATATTCCTTGAAATTTCCTGAATTCCCCGAACATCACTGTCATGTGAAAAATATACTGTTTTCCCTTGATAATTATTTATGCTACTCTTTGAATAACTTGAAATATTTTCAGTATCTTCTGGATTATAAACTGTTGCAGATTCATATTCATTTAAAGAGCCATGCCATAAACCATCTTCTTCAAGAGTAAACTTAAAGCCATTATATTCAAGAGCTTTTTTTACATCTCTTCCTGTTTGATTAAATGCATAACCAACCGTACTCAAAACCATTAGTCCGACTAAAACTACTCCAACAATAATTTTTTTCATATTTTCTGATTTTCTTATATCTTCATTACTTCTTATTTTTCTCATAGATATAAGTAAAGAATTTGATTTAAAAACTTTTTCAGTATGGTTTAACATCACAATTTAATTTTAAATATCTGATTTATTGATATTATTTATTCATACTTCAAACTCTATAATTTTTCCTTTAACAATCTCCTATAATTCTTTCTACTTCAATAAAAAAAAGAAAAAGAAAAAAATAAAAAAAATTTTTATATTTAAGCCGCAGTTTGTGGATATACAGCTTCAGTTCCTATGTCAGTAGCATGGCTCTCTTTCAATTTTGCAACAGCAAGCTTTGTTTCTGCAGCTTCATAACCTGCAACTAAAACAGCAACTTTTGCACTATTGTAAGGAGATGCAACAGCTTTAATTAAATACTTTCCAGCATCAACATTTGTTTTAGCTGTGAAGTCTTCTCCACAAAGTGGAGTATCACTTCCAAGTATTTTTGCTGCAGCAGCATTAATGCAACTACCTCCAACAACAACCAAATTATTACCACTCATAGAACTGACTTCATTGTCTTTTACAACAACTACAGTTCCTCCTCCACTTGATGATGTTCCTGCTTCAATACTTGCTTCTGGAGCTGTGACAAAAATATTTGCATACATTTGTGAACAGTGATATGTTATTTCAGCACTCTTTGCTCCACTTGTAGGTTTTCTGAAAAGAACCTTTGTTCCTAAATCAGAAGCAACATATCCTTCATATTCATTAGTTGTTCCAATTTCTCTGTAAGCACCATCTGAATAAAAGAATCCTCCATTTCCTGCTGTGTCCGGAGTAACTTCAGTTACTTGTGCTTCACTACTACTCCAACCAAGAGTTACATTAATAAGAGAACCTGAACCAATATTTCCGTCCTTGTCCTCTTCTGACATCATCAACATCCAGCTACTAGTTCTGTTTGTAGTTTGAGCTACAAGAGAACCAGCATCAGAACCATTGATAAGAACTCCCCAATTATTAGAGCTTGCTCCATATTGAAGTGGGTCGCAATCATCTCCACTAGTAGAGTTTATAGGTAACCAAATACCTAAACCCCCTGCTGTGTAGATTCTATTAAATGTTACACCACTCCCAGCCGCTATATCAACAAACTTATCAACACTATTAGCATCAAGCCCATGAGAAACATGAAGTATAGTTAATTCTACATTTCCAATTGTTACTATGTCTCCATCTTTCTTGTTTTCGTATTTTGAACCTGTAAGCTTGTTTTCAATTGTTGTATAGTTTGTTCCATCACTATCACTTGTTGAACTTACACGCAATAAGTAAGATTCAGCTTCTGTTGATGAGTTCCATGAAGCAATAAAATAATCATCTGTATCTCTGTCATATCTTATAAAATCTCCACCTGTATCATTACCGGTTCTTAAAGTGCTTGTTCCATCATTATCACCTGCAACATATAAGTAATCAGTTCCATTTCCATATAATATGTTGATATTAGCATCTCCATCTTTAATTGGAACAGTTAACTCAATACCATAAGTTCCTTGACTCTTTATTTCTATTACTTCTTCACATGGTTTAGTAACTTCTCCTGCTGTAATCTTTACAGATTCAAATGCAGGGAAAACAGCTTCCATTTCATCACTAATAAAAATTTCATCATCTGATATCCATTGAAGAACAATTTTCTGTATGTCTACTTTATTAGAGTCTGCTTCGCTTCTTGCAATAAAGACTTTAATTTCGTCGACATCCACATCATTAACTTCAAGAACTTGGTTGTTTTCTAAGGTTAATTTGTCAGCCCCAATTGTGAATTCTGCACTCATAACTCCGCCAGCTAATGCTTGATAAGAGATATCAGTAACTCCTAATTGTGTTCCATCAGATAACTTATATGTTCCACCTTTAGCAAGTTTTGTTGTTGTTTGACTTGTTCCCCCACTATCAATAACATCAAATTGTGAATATGTAGAATCCACATATGTTAATGTAATTGTATAGCTTTTGTCATCAATTGCCATTGTTTTCTCTTCATTTATGTTGATAGTACTTGAAGAAGCACCTTTCATTAATTCAAACTTTGTATCAGAAGATTTGTTATAAGCATTAAGTAATTTGTATGTCTTACCTAATATTGTTATATCTCTATCTTCCATATCTTCTAATCTTCCACTTGAATCAACATCACTCCTTACATCTTTTGTAAAATCAAGGGTATAGTTCATAACCAATACACTTGAACCAATTTTAATACCTAATGTTGGAGTATCCTTCTTGTAATCATTGTCATCAAAGTGTGTGAAATTAATAGCTGTGTCCTTTAGAATCTCTATCTCTTGTTCATATTTGTAATCAATATTATCTTTGCTTCTAAATGTTTTGTCAGCTAAAAGATTTGGCAAATCTGAGTCACTTATTTTTGTTGTCTGCACATCAGTTAAGGCGTCATTTAAGTTGAGTTTATTTGTTGATCTTTCAATCTTAATAGAATCCCCTCCTGTTGCAGTTGTAGTTGTTCCTGATGTTGCTGTAGTAACTTTTCCTTGTAATGCTGATTGTAATGAAACAGCAGCATCCCAGTCACTTACAGCACCAGCATGACTACCAGCAGTTACAACAATAGCAGCATCTGCAGTTCCTCCAACAACCATAGGTGATGGATAATTAGCTGCTAAAGCAGTTCCAGCTGTGCTTCCAATCATTACAGCACTTGCAATCACTGACGCAATCTTTCTAAAGTTAAATTTCATTTTTAAACCTCCTTTCAATGTATAAATATAGTTTCTTTTGAATTCTATTATTCAAAAGATAACCCGTTTCTTTTGAAACGCATTATTAATATCTAATAAGTATTTAAAAAGGTTTCGATGGAAAACTCAAAATATTGGGGAAATACCCTATTTTTAGAAGTTTATTTATAAATCTTTCGCCACTACTCTTTGTATAAACAAACCTCATTTTTTAATAAACAAAAGATTTATAAATATGGGGGTTTTATTATAACATATATAACAATTTTAAACATATATGTCCAAAATATATAATAAAGATATATGTTTAAAAATATATAGTAAACAAAAAAATATATTTTAAATGGCAACTAAACAAAAAACAAGGGTAGTAAATATGTTTATCACTCCAGACTCATTTACATCTATATTCAAACGTTTAAGAGGTGACAGGTCAAACTATGATTTCTCAGGATTAACAGACTTAAGGCAGTTATTAAGCAATGAAAAAGCTAAGATATTAAATATAATAAAAAATAAAAATCCAGAGTCTATTTACAAGCTATCAAAAATATTGGGAAGAGATTTTAAATCAGTAAGACATGATATAGCTCTTTTAGAAAAATTTGGATTTATTGAGCTGAAATCTGAAATAAAAGGAAAAAGAAAAAAACTTCACCCAGTTATAGATATTGATAACTTGCAGATAAATATAAGCTTTTAATTTGCTTGTTGCTTTTTTTAGCTAAATAAATACTTTTAATAAGAAATCTTCATCTCAATATAAAAGATTTCCCCAGAAACAGGAATAAAAACTTCAGCACTGCTTGTTATTTTTGTGCTGTTTCCTTTTGACAAGTAAATTAAGTTCTCATTATCTTTATGTATCCTGAAAATATAAGATTTGTACTTCATATCTTTTCCGGTTTTCCAGCTTGTTTCAATTAAATTATGGCTTGTTTTATTTAAAACATCACATGCATTTTCTCCATTAATGCAGTATTTATTCATATAGCATGCACTTATCAAATCCTTAAACTCATATTTTTGAATTTGATTTAATTGGCATTCGCTAGTAAAAAGAAGAGCAGACTCTAAAAAATTCTCAATTTCTTTGTTATTTTCAATTACCGGAGATTGCCTTAGTGAAACAACTAAAAAAATCAGCCCTATAACTACAACTAAAACAACTATTAAAACAAAACCTATCATTTCCTCCTGAGTTTTCTTTTTTGAAATCATTTTATTAAAAATGCTCTTATAAGGCAACCTCTTTGGGTGAGAGTTTTGACTTAAGTATTTTGACTTTATTATTTGAAGTCGAGGCTCGAGTTGGGTGGTACATTTTTGATTGTTGAAAAATTTCCTGTTTTTCAATTTGTATTATACCCCACTGTTATTTTTCCTATTTCACATATTCTTTCTGGAGAGTCTTGGATTTTTTCATATCTGCATAAAGCAACAAAACTTCCTACAAAAACATTGCTTTCTATATTACTATTTTCATAAATATTGAAAAAACTACAATTAGGATAATTTGCTATACCGCACTCTTCATTATTATATTCTGGATAAATCTTTCTTATTCTAATATAAGAAACTGGCCAGAATTTATTATAAACAGAGCGATTTTGTAAAAAAATCATTCTGTCAGTATCTACACAATAACTACCGCAGGAAAATTCCGAAGAATCTGATATAAATCTTGACATTATAACTGCCTGATTTTCTCTTAGATTTAATGATTGATTAATTAAATTTTTTTGTTGTATTGAAAGATAAAACAAAAGAGCTATTACAAACAGCAATATCACTGCAAGTATCATAAATGCCATTTGCTGGATTTTAAACTGCGCTTTTCTTTTATTTAAGCAATTTAAAATTTGAAAATTTTTCATTTTTTGTCCTACCATAATCCACATTGCGCCAAATCATTTTGATATTCAATTTCTTTTGCAATATTTTTAATTAAAATCAAATCCTTAGAATCTTTAAATGAAGCTCCTGTTTTTACAATCTGAGACAAACCAGAAGAACCTGTCCCGCATTTTGCAGACAAATAATTTGCTTCATCTAAATATAATAATGACTGCTGAATTAATCTTTTAACAAGCCGTTTTACATTGCACTCATAAACTTCGTTATCAGAAAAAATAGCAGAATATATTAAATTTCCAGTATAAAAAATTTCTTCATTATCCTTTGTAACATATCCATAATCAAAATTAGATTCACAATCAGACAAGCATGTTCCACTAACTAAAATTTTGCAATCTTTTCCCTGTCCTCCAAAACAAACATTTATATCAGATTCAGAACAATTTTCAAGTTTAATATTTTTTAAATTTAATCCACTAATATCTTCTCTTACAATTTCAGGGGCATTAATAAAACAATATTTGTTTGTTGTGAGAAATATCATTTCAGAAACTTTAAAAGGCATTTTAAATGGTTTTGAGAAAAAATAAACTCTTTTTCCTTGCTCAATTTTTGAAGAGAAAATATACTTGTTTTTTATTGAAATAGGAACGCCTGGGTTTTCCCATTCTTTTCCAAGCCCTGATTTAGTTGATATAGAAATCTCCTGATCTCCAAAACCTCCATCGTCATAACAAATATTATAAATTCTTGTTTCAGAATCAAGGTCAGCATAAGAGCTTTTACCTTCTGCCAATCCAACTTCCATTGGTTCAAAAACAATAGTCAGTTGTTTTGCAGAAAATGTATCTGTGGCTTTTCTGTTTATTTTTATGAGATTCATTGTTGCAAAAATTGCAAGAAAAATTATCACAGAGCCAACTAAAAGTGCAAACAACCATGCAAAACTAAACTCAAAACCTCTTTTTTCCATTAAGAAATAAAAGAAATGTTGTATTAAAATGTTTTTATTACTAATCAAGATAATAATCTCTACCCAACTATCCCTATCTTATATTCTTTTAATATCCTTTGAAAATCTTCAGAAAAATAATCCAAGCTTTCTAAATTTTTCCCGCATTTTTCAACAAGTGTTTTATCAGGATAAACCTGCAGAAAAAGAGTTATATCATAAACTTCATTTCCTGCAGAAATCCAACAACCCTCTTTATTATCATGCTTTATAATTTCAGCATTTCCATATTTTTCCTGATTTTCAATTATAGCTTTTCCAGAAAGATTTCCTGTGATTTTTATAACCCCAACAATCCCTAAAATCAAAGACAAAATAAAAACATAAACAAATATTTTTCTTACCATAAAAAACAAAGAAAAACTATCTATTAAAACTTTACTACGGTCGTATCTATTTAGAAAACATAAGTAACCACATACATCACTTCTTAGAAATCCTATATCCTAAATAAATTAAAATACATAATGCAACTCCAAGAATAATAAACCTTAACCAATCATTCATATATTGCCAATAACCACCTGTCCCATATACAATAAAAAACAAACTTCCTAACATCAACCCACCATATATGCTTCCAATTTCAATAAACAATGCAGAGATTACAATTACAATAACACCTATAATCAGACTTATTAAAAACATATTTCTTCTATAATTCTCATTTACTTTTTCATATTCTTTATTGCATTCTGCATAATAATCACACCAATCATTATTCCAAGTTCCACCTTCACTTTCACATTCCTCTTGTGTTATCACTTTTTCTATTGGTTGGGGCCTTATTTTTTCATCACAATAATTACTATAATCTGGCTCCTCATAAACTAATTTTGTTCCATAAGCTAAGAACATCACAAATATAACTGCAATTATCAAACCAAGTATTATATCTTTTATTTTAAATGTCATATTCTCTCTAATTTAGCTCCTTCTTTTGTATCATTAATAAGATATCCAAGCTTTTTAATCTTTTCTCTTATCTCATCAGCCATGCCCCAATCTTTTTCTTTTCTTGCTTTTTCTCTTTTAACAATTAGTCCTTTTATTTTCTCTGGGATTTTTATTTTCTCTTTCTTCAACAAATCTAATCCAAAAATCTCATCTATTTTTTTAATTGTATTAATTTTTCCTTCAGCTTTTTTATCTCTAATTAAATTCCACAAAACAGCAAGAGCAGAAGTCATGTCTAAATCATCATTAATTGCTTTTTCAAATTCTTCTAAATATTTTTTATCAGAAATTTCTTCCTGTCTTTTAGAAATTTTTGAGACAGAAAACCGTGAAAATTCTCTGCTTTTTGAATTTTCGGGGCTGTCAAGAATCTTTGATTCTTGAAGTCTTTGATTTTCTTTATCATCTTTAATTTTAGAAATAATATTTTTCAATCTTTGATAAGAATTTTTTGCATTTTCTAAATTATCTAAATTAAAATCTAATTGTTTTCTATAATGTGCTGTTAAGATTAAATATCTGTATACAAGTGGCTCAAATCCTTTTTCTTCTAATTTTGAAATTGTGTACAACCCGCCTTTGCTCTTGCTTATTTTCTTTCCTTTAAATGTTAGAAAAGCTCCGTGCAACCAGTAATTCACAAATTTTTTTCCTGTTGCAGCTTCACTTTGAGCAATCTCATTTGTATGATGAACAGAAATATGGTCTTCTCCTCCTGTATGTATATCAATATGTTCTCCAAGATATTTCATTGACATAGCAGAACATTCAATATGCCATCCAGGAAAACCAACCCCCCAAGGACTTTGCCATTCTTGTTGCCTTTTCCTTGGTTCCTCTGAAAATTTCCATAAAGCAAAATCAGTCTTATTTTTCTTATCCCTCATATCAACTCTCTTCCCTGCTTTTAAATCTTCAATTTTCAATCTGGCGAGTTTCCCATAATCTTTTAATTTAGAAGTATCAAAATAAACCCCATCATCAGTCTTATAAGTAAATCCTTTTTTCTCTAATATTTTAATTAATTCAATCTGCTCTTTAATATGTTCTGTTGCCTTGCACCAAATATCAGGAGAAAGTATATTTAATTTCTTAAAATCATCTTTAAAAATTTTCAAATAATAATTTGCAATCTCCCCAGCCTTTTTCCCCTCTTTCTCAGCTGCTTTTTCTATTTTATCTTCTCCAATATCTGCATCACTTATCAAATGTCCAACATCTGTAACATTCATAACATGTTTTACTTTATATCCATTGTATAATAAAACCCTTTTCAAAATATCACTGAAAATATAACTCCTCAGATTTCCTATATGCGGATAGGAGTAGACAGTTGGCCCGCAAGTATAAACCCCAATCTTGTTTTTTTCAATTGGCTTGAAAATTTCTTTTTTTCTTGTTAGTGTGTTGTAGAGTCTTAGCATTTTTTTCCTGCCCCCTTTAGTTCTTCATCTTAAACTAAGAAATCGTTATTTAAAAAACTTAACAAACAGCATTTGATAAAATTCCAACATGAGTCACATCAATATATAGAACATGTGTTTGTTTAGCATTAGTATTTAAATTTTCTTCTTCTATTTCTATTTTTAAGCTTGTATCAGAAACTTTTTTTGGAACATCTAAAACAACAACTGTAATTGTTTTTTGCCCTGGAGAAACAATTCCTTTCCACCCACTGTCAACAACCCATTTCTCAACATTTGGTGTAGAAACTCCACTAAGACTTTCTATGTTTTTAAGCTTTAAGCTGTATTGTGTTTCTGAATCAGAATTGGTTATACACACAACTTGCCTTCTTCCACCATCTCCTAATTTTATTTCTTGTCCACCCTCACCCATACATTTCAACCCATAATCTTTTGAGCCAAATAATCCTATAATTTCACTCTCAACACCACTTGTTATTTTATCACTGATTATTATTCCAGAGCACATTATATTTCTTACAAAAACAATTCCTAAAATAAGCATAGTCATAGCCAAGACTATTATAACAATTGTTCCAATACTTAATTCCAAAGCAGCTTTTTTTGTTTTCATTTTAAAAATTTCCTGTTTACTTCAAAATGTAAATTTTGAATGTCTCAGAAATCTTTGATTTCTGAGTTAAAAGGCAAAAAACTTTTATAGATTTTTTCATATTAATATTAATCCTCCGACAATTAATATTTCAATTATAGATAACATAAGAGCTAATGATGATTTTCTTTTAACAATCGCTATTGCTATAGCTAATAAATTAAAACTTGCTAAAACCAAAAGTATTATTTTCATTATCATATAAACTCCTGTATTGTTGATGCAATAATACCTATAAGTGAAGTTAATAAACCGCCAAACCATGTAACAGTATTATTATTATTATTTAACATAATTCCAATCCCTAAACTGCCAATGCCAAGAGCTCCAAACATAATTACAAAAATACACAATATCATTCTTAAATCTGCTTGTGCTTTTTTCACCATCTTTTTATTATTTATTATAAGTTTTTCGCTTTTATAAAACTTTTTAAAATGGGACAGGGGAGAATTGAACTCCCGACCCCATGATTTCTCCTAATTTTTAATATTAGCTTCAGTCATGTGCTCTCCCACTGAGCTACTATCCCTTAAGAATTTTAAGAATAATCAATTTAAAAATCTTTAGAAAACTATCTATATTGACTTAAATCATCAACAACTTCAACAAAAATATCTCCATATGCCCATCTGGCTTTACACCATTTTTCTCTTGCTAACATATCACCAGCATTATAACCTATCAACAATTCTACTTTTTCAGCTTTATCATAACTTGCATCTTCAGGAACCATATTAATATCTCCATCTCCTGAAATCAAACGATCTTCCTTTAAACTAACCATCTTACCAGTTTCTTTTTTAGTTTTAGAATCTAACAATATAGTTTCAAGTTTATCTCCAGTGAGAAGTTTTGTAAAACCTTCCATATTAACAAAACAAATGTAATCTGTTTCACCAATCAAGATAACAATCTTATCATTCATAAAAATTAGAAAAATACACTCTTTAAAATATTTATTATAATAGAAAATATATATTAAAAAAGTTTAGCGAGTTGGAAATAGGCCACATTCTGTTAAATCTTGTTTCTATATAATAGACAAACGATTTATGCTGACATCAGTCTTTGCCCACGACATTGTGGTTGCACCAGTGAAGACAGCCGTCCTAAAAAATCTTTTCAGATTTTTGGGACATTGAAATCCCATAAAAGAATTTCAACGTTTCATCATATCTCTTGTTTCTTAGTTCCACGCAAGTTTCATAACTCAACAAGAGCTGTGTCGTTTCTGTTCTGGAGCTCTAACCTCACGGCAGTTGCCATTTCGACAATCACATTAATTGGTGTGCGGACCTTCCTCAGAAATCAGATTTGATATAAACAAGTCCTCTCAACTTAATGAGTGATTTCCGAAGCCAGCTATCCAACTCGCTTAATTATGCTTGTTTTAGCAGTTTAAAAATGTTTTTATAGTTCTTATTTCTCTTCTTAATATGAACTACTACTCCCTTAAAAAAGAAGAACTCCTAAAACTCCTGCAAACATCAGAACAAGGTTTATCAGAAAAAGAAGCAGAAAAACGCCTGCAAAAATATGGAAAAAATCAGCTAAAAGAAACTGATAAATTAAACCCCTTAAAAATATTTTTTCTCCAATTTAAATCATTTTTAATTTACATACTTCTTGCAGCAACAATTGTTTCCTTGATAATAAAACATTATGTAGATGCCTCAGTTATTTTTGCGATTATAATTCTTAATGCTTCACTTGGTTTTTACCAGCAATATAAAGCAGAAAGAGCAATAAAAAATCTAAGAAAATTTTTTATTCCAAAATCTCAAGTAATAAGAGAAGGAAGATTAAGAGAAATAGAATCAAGTGAAATTGTTCCAGGAGATATTTTAATTTTAAGAGAAGGAAGCAAAATAACATCAGATTGCAGAATACTTAAATCAGAAGATTTGCAAGTAAATGAAGCAGTTCTCACAGGAGAATCAATTCCAGTTAAAAAATCAGTTTCTGTATTAAAAAACTCAACACCACTTTACAAGCATTCAAATATGCTTTATGCAGGAACCCTTGTTTTAAATGGAAATTGCAGGGCTGTTGTTGTTGAAACTGGGATGAAAACAGAATTTGGAAAAATAGCTGAAACAGTTCAGGAAATCAAAATCTCTCCAACACCAATGCAAAAAAAAATAGACAGCTTTGCTAAAAAATTAGGAATTTTTATTCTTTCAATTTTAGCTGTATTATTTGTTGTAGCATATTTTATAAATGGGGCAGGTTATGAAATATTCCTCACTATTGTGGCTTTAGCTGTTTCAGCAGTTCCAGAGGGCTTGCCTGCAATAATAACTATATCTCTTGTTTTTGCAACAAGAAAAATGTTGGATGTAAAAACTCTTGTAAGAAGAATTCCAGCAACAGAATCACTTGGAGAAGTAACTGTAATATGCTCAGACAAAACAGGAACAATAACAGAAGAAAAAATGCAAGTTACAGAAATTTTCTCTGATAATTCTTTTTTTAAGAAAAAAGAAGATAAGTTAATGAAAAATAATAAAAAAATTAATGTAATAGAAAACAAATCATTATTCCAGCTTCTTAAAACAAGTGTTTTGTGCAATAATGCAAGATACGAGGGCAATAAAGAAAATTTTGAAGTTATCGGAGACCCAACAGAAGCAGCACTTGTTCAGTCAGCTTATGAATTGAATATAGATAAAAAAATATTCGCAGAAAAAGAGCCTAAAATAAAAGAAATAGCATTTTCTTCTGATAGACAAATGATGTCAGTTATAAGAAAAGAAAGAAGAGAAATAATTTATGCAAAAGGAAGTGATGAAGTTATTCTTAAAAGATGTTCTAAAGAATTAATAAATGGAAATTTTGTTGCTTTAACTGATACAAGAAAAAAAGAGCTTTCAGACATAGCAGAAAAAATGCAGGGAAAAGCATTAAGAACATTAGCCTTTGCTTTCAAATATGTAAAAAAAGATTACAAAGAAGAGGATTTTATTTTCCTCGGATTTATTGGAATGATAGACCCCCCAAGAAAAGAAGTAAAAGATGCAATTAGATTATGCAAAAAAGCAGGAATAAAAATAAAAATGCTCACAGGAGATGCTGCTTTAACAGCAAGAGCAGTTGCAGATGAAATTGGATTAAAAGGAAAACTAATGACTGGAATAGAATTAGATAGCTTAAATGAAAATGAATTAAAACAAAAAATTAATGAAACTGAAATATTTGCAAGAATAAACCCAAAGCAAAAATTCAAAATTATATCTGTTTTAAAAGAAACTGAAACAGTTGCAGTAACAGGCGATGGAGTTAATGATATTCTTGCATTGAAAAAAGCAGATGTTGGAATTGCAATGGGAATTCGTGGAACAGATGTTGCAAGAGATGTTTCAGATATAATTCTCTTAGATGATAACTTTGCCTCAATTGTCCTTGGAGTGAAAGAAGGAAGAGTTGTTTATGACAACACAAAAAAATTTACAAAATATCTTCTTGCAGTTAATTTCAAGGAGATTCTTTTGATTTTTTATTCAATACTCTTGGGATTGCCATTGCCTTTGCTTCCTCTGCAAATTCTTTGGATAAACCTAATTACAGATTCTTTTCCTGCTCTTGCATTGTCAGAAGAAAAAGGGCATAATGTTATGTCAAGAAAACCCCTCAAAGAAAAAAGTATTTTAAAAGGAATTTTAGGTTTTATTTTAATAGCAACTTTAATAGGATTGATTCTTGAAATTGGACTGCTTCATTATGGTTTAAAAAATTTAGATATCACAAGAACAAGAACTATTCTATTAACAACAATTGTCATGTTTGAAGCATTTTTTGTTTTTACTTGCCGTTCTGATAAGCCACTAAAAGAAATTGGAATCTTTTCAAACAAATGGTTAAATTATGCTGTTTTATTAGTTATTGTATTGCATTTAGGATTAATGTATTCTCCTCTTGGAAGCTTGTTTGGAATTGTTCCATTAACAACAGAATGGTTTTATATTGTACCTTTAGCTTTAATAGGAGTAGTTGTGTTTGAGGCGGGGAAGTTCGCGAAACAAATATTTAAAAGATAATGAACGAACTTGGGAGGAAGGGAAGTATTTTAGAAAATTTATTTAAAGAAGATTAAGAAAGGAAATAGTTAAGACATGTTCTAATAAAAATACCCGTCATTATTAATATTATAATCAGCTTCATATAATCAAAATTATTTAATGCTACAGCAAATGAAATATAAACAACTCCAAATAACAAAGAAATCTCTAAACAACTTAATGCAAATAATAAGATAATTTTTTGTATGTGATCCATCAAGAGCCGTATTTGAATAATATTTATAATCTTTTTGGTTATCAGTTAAATTTAAAATTGATAAATTACTAAGTTTTTTATGGCAAGAAGAAAAGGAACTTTCCTTGAAAGGACAATTGCAAATTTATTTGAAAGGATTGGGTTTAATGTAAGTTTAAATTCAACTAAATTTGGATTTGAAGCTGATGTTATTGCAGAAAAAAATGGTTTTGTAATTTTAATTGAAGCTAAACAATATGATAAATCTTATATGAACATTGGAAGTTTATTACATCAGTGGGAAAGCAAAGGAAGAAAAGCAAATGCAGACAAAACTTTGGTTGCAATAGCAGGTTTAAGTATCCCAGAAAAATATTTTTATTTAGCTAAAGAATTGGGCATTCATTTATGGGATGAAGATAAAATTCATGAATTAAATAATATAGAAAATAATAATGAATTATATGGAGTTATCGGAGAATCATTAGAATTTAAAGAAATTATAGAAAGAATTAAAAAGATAGAACAAGCAGAATTCGGTAATAAGATTGAAGAGAATTTAAAACAA
The DNA here is from genome assembly GCA_018818285.1 of Nanobdellota archaeon. Taxonomy (GTDB): domain Archaea; phylum Nanobdellota; class Nanobdellia; order Pacearchaeales; family GW2011-AR1; genus JAHIRT01. The sequence goes on along the minus strand of JAHIRT010000032.1, from coordinate 3,611 downwards.
AAAGCTAAAATATCAGATAATTCGGAATTTAATGATTTACTTAAAAATGAAATTTTGAGAAAAAATAATATAATTGAAAGGCTTCAAAAAATAAAAGAATCTGATTTAGAACAGATTTCTAAAAATGTATTGAAGAAACAAGCTAAAATATTAGATAATTCGGAATTTAATGATTTACTTAAAAATGAAATTTTGAGAAAAAAAATCGGAGACAAAAAGTATAAAGAATTGAGAAAAAAGAAATTAAGAATCTATAGTAAATTTAGAAAATTAGATAGAATTTCAATTTTAATAGAAATTCCAATTTTTATATTAGTAATAATTTTAAGTATAGTAATTTTTCATGGATGGTGGAAAATTTTGGGTTTTTTTCTTGCTATTCTTATCTTTACTGTTTTTTCAGCGATATTAGAACAAATGATAGAGAAACGTCCATTTAATAATGATGAACAAAAACTTTTAGAGGAAGTTAAAGATAATGTATGGGTTAGAGGCAAGGATGTAGGGATTATTTTTTGGGATTTCATTATGCCTTTCATCTTGTCATTACCAATTCTTTTTCTTTTAACATTAGTAGCAATATATTTTAATCTATACAATTTGTTTTTTCTGAATACATTTTTTAAAAGATATCTTTTAAGTTTATCTATAGCTACGATTATCCAAATGTATGTTTTTATTAAAAAAGATAAGAAAACAGAAATACAAGAAAAATCTATGATAAGATGAATATAATTAAAGAATTTATAATTGATAAATTATATTCCACTTTTTATTTAGATGTTCTAATTAAAGAAATTTGGTATAAGATAATTATTTTATGGGAAATTGGAGATTCTGCTAAATTACCAATTTTAGTTTTTCTTCTTTTGATACTTATAATCCTTTTGTTTCCATGGATTATGTTTTTTATTTTAGTTTATATTTTATATAAAAAAATCAAACCAATTTTGGAAAAGTTATAGCGAATATGTATATAACAAAACCCAATGCAATGATTATAAAAACATTTTTAATTATTTTTTCTAAATCCATTTTAAAACTTATTAATTCCTCCAGATTCTAATTGGGAATAACATTATTTAAATTATGACTTAATTAAAGAATCTATAATTCACACATTCAGAAAGAAATAAATAGTTAAACAACTTTAATTTATCATGTCAAATCTAACTAATAGACAAATGGGAGATAGAGATTCTGGAGGTTACGCAGGTTGGGGAGAGTATGAACGAGAAGAGAAAAAGCAGACAGAGAAGAGTCAGGACCCCCTATGACTGAATTAGAAATGCTTGTTGATGGTATTGGAATTCTTCTTATAGGTTTTGCATTTCTTACTATTATGTATGGTAGCTGTGAAATTCTTAGCAAGTATATTCAATAATAAATTAACAAAAAGTTTATAAATAAGTTCTGTTTGCCTAACTTAAGAACTTTTCTAAAAAAGATTCCCAAAAATTCAAAATGGAAAATTTAAAAAGAGGAGAGGAAGATTATCTTAGAGTAATTTATGATTTAGAGTGCCCTCATAAACCAGGTGTTAAAGCAGTTGATATATCTAAAAGACTTGGAATATCAAAATCAAGTGTATCAGAAATGTTAAGAAAATTAAATTCTAAAAATCTAATAAAAATCCAACCATATTCAAAAATTTTCTTAACAAGACAAGGAAGAAAAAAAGCAGAAAACCAATACACAAAACATAGGGTAATAACAAAATTCATGAAAAAATTTCTTAATCATGACGAAGACATGGCAATTAAAGAGTCTCATAAACTTGAGCATGCTTTTTCAGAGGATTCAATACAAATCCTCAAAGAAATTATTGGTGGTAAAAGAAAATATGGAGAAATGCCAGGTTATGTCGGTTAGGAATTTTTAAAAACTTAAAACCCTAAAAGAAAGTTTTTTAAACTAAATTTTACAAGCAAATCTATGAAATATGAAAAATTTGTTAGATTTTTTAGAACAGTCTTTTCTTTAAAACTCAGGGAGAAAAATGAAACGAAGTAGCAGGAGATGGAAGAAAAAACGACAGATGAGATGGAAATGGCAGAGAAAGAGAATGAGAAAAGAAAAGAAGAAAAGAAAACTGCATAGAGAAAGAACAAGATAAATTAATTAGTTCTATATTTCATAATACAATAATCTTTAAAACCTAAGGATTTTTAAAAATAAGATGGATAGTGAAATATGGACAGAAAAATACAGGCCATCAAATTTTGAAGGAATTGTTGGCCAACAAGAAATTGTAAAAAGAGTTCAGAATCTTACTAATTCTATGAATATTCCTCATTTACTTTTTGCAGGCCCAGCAGGAACAGGAAAGAGTAGTATGGCTTTAGTTATAGTAAAAAGTTTATTTGGGGATAATTGGAAAGAAAATTATCTTGAATTAAATGCAAGTGATACTCGGGGCATAGAGGTAGTAAGACAAGAAGTAAAAAGTTTTGCAAGAACAAAGTCTCTTGGGAATGCTCCGTTTAAAGTCATATTTTTAGATGAAGCAGATGCCTTGACAAAAGAGGCACAGCAGGCTTTGAGAAGAACAATGGAAAATTACACTACAACCTGCAGATTTGTTATGTCGTGCAATTATTCAAGCAAGATTATTGACCCAATACAATCAAGGTGTGCAATTTTTCGTTTTAAGCTGATTGAAAAAAAAGAAATGGAAAAAATAATAAGAAGAATTACAGAAAGAGAAAATCTTGAGATTGAAGAAGATGTTATTGATATTCTTTATGAAGCAAGTGAAGGAGATGCAAGAAAAGTCACAAATTTGCTTCAAGCAACTGCTTCAATATCTCCGAAAATAACTTTAGAACTAATAAGCACTGTTGTTGCAAGTGCAAAGCCTTCTGATGTAAAAATAGTTTTAGAATATGCTTTATCAGGAGATTTTCTAAACTCAAGGAAAAAACTTCTTGATATAATGTTAAAAGAAAGTATATCTGGGCATGATTTAATCAAGTCAATTCAAAAAGAAATTTGGAAACTAAATATTGAACCTGAATTAAAAGTAAGGCTTACAGAAAAAACAGGCGAGATTGAATTTCGGTTAGTTGAAGGAAGCGACGAATTCATTCAGCTCGAGGCTCTGCTTGCTTCGTTTGTTCTGGCTGGAAGAGGCAAGGTTTAGCCACAACAGTAAGTTTTTTAAATCAATCTTTCTCAAATTCAACATGACAAAAGTAAGAATCAAGCTAAGCAGTGTAGATATTAATGCTTTGAATGAAATCTGCAAAGTAATAAAAGACATAGCTGGAAGTTCAGGAATTTCTATTTCTGGCCCAATACCATTGCCAACAAAAAAACTTAAGGTTACTACAAGAAAAAGTCCTTGTGGTGATGGGACTGCAACTTTTGATAGATTTGAAATGAGAATACATAAAAGAGTAATTGACCTTCCTGCAAATGACAGAGTTCTTCATGCAATTATGAGAACCCCTATTCCTCGTTCTGTTAATATAAAAATTGAAATGAAAGGATAGTTTAATAATTTGCCTGCATGGGACAATGGTACTCCACCAGCTTGGAGAGCTGGGTTCTTCGGAACATCCAGGTTCAATTCCTGGTGCAGGCGTAGTGCAACTAGCCTCACTAGCTAT
>JAHIRT010000031.1 GCA_018818285.1 Nanobdellota archaeon | reverse complement strand
TGATAATTATTAAAAACAAGGTAAAAGCAGAGAGTTTTAACTTTAACAATTACTTAAATTTCTTGGAGTTATTTTAAAAAATCTCACCTTCTCAGCATCAAATCAATTTTACTTGGGTCTCTTTTAATTTCTTTTACAATAGAAGCAGGCCCAACAACAGTCAAAGCATCTCTTCTTCCAATTAATGCTCTTGCAATATTTAATTTAACTTTATCAAAAATATTCTCTCTTTTTTCATCTTGCTGAATTATGGCAAGTTCAACTCCTTTAAAATCACTGATTTTCCCAACTAATGCCATAGTGCTTTGTATTAAACTCGCCTCTTCAGTTGGGTCTAATCTTCCTTGAAGAATAACAATCTGATTTCTCAAAACCATGTCAAGTATTTTCTTAATTCTTCCAACACTATCTAATCTTGATATATCTGCATAAGGAACAAAACTTAATGTCAGTTTATTTGACTTATTCTTTTTTTTATTTTTAGACATTTGAATTTTTTATTTATGCTTTTTTTGCAAGTTTAAACAAATTTTCATAAAACTCCTCCATATTTTTACCATACTTAGCAGAAACCCCTATCACATCATATTCTGGAAATGCCGCCTCAACTTTTTTTATATCTGATTTTTTCATGTCAATTTTATTCCCAACAATAAGAACTGGTATTTTTCTTGCAACAAGATTTCCTATAATTGTAATATTAACTTGACTATAAGGGTTTTGTGTTGAATCCAAAACAACAACAACTGCATTCATATCTTCAAGCCATTTTATAGATTCAATAATTCCCTGTGTTGCTTCTTTTGCTCTTTTTTTAGCAGCATTTTTTTTAACACCAAACTTAAGAAAATCCTCATAATCTATTTTTGTAGCTATTCCAGGAGTATCCACAAGTTTCAAAGTCATCTTCTTACCTTTATATTCTATATCTACTTTTTCTTTAAACTGAATATTTCTTGTTTCATGAGGAATTTTGCTTACAATACCAAGCTCTTCTCCTGTCCAATCCTTGCATATTTGATTTGCAAGACTTGTTTTTCCAGCATTCGGCGGCCCATAAAATCCCAAATTCAAACTTCTCTTTCCCCTGAATATGCCTTGCAATATTCTTCTAAAAAAATTCCTCACAATTCTTATAACCATATTAAATTTTCCTTAAACTTATAACAAATTTTTAGTTTAAAAATTTTTGTCTTTTTTCCTAAACAACCCCAAAATGTCAAAAGGCATTATTCCCTTGCCATATGATTTTCTTAAAACATAATTTATTTGTTCTAAATTCCATCCAGAGTTCTTAAGTTTGCTTTTTATATCTTTGTCAGATAAACCCTGACTTCTTGCATTATTAATAAAACCCATTATATTATAAACATAATTTCTGTCCTTAAACAAATGATTTTCATAATTTCTTACATACCACCATCTTAATATAAGGTATGCAGACAAGCCTAATAAAATAATTATTAAAAAAAGTACAAAAGCAGATTTCCATGGTTTGCAGTCAGCTCTGCAATTTTTCCAGTCCTCACCTGTTTCACACACACCATTAAAATTGCATGGAGCTATTTCTTCAAAAACAAGTTTGTTAAATTTAGGACTCAAATAAAAAACAAGATTCCCAAAATCAATATCCCCCGCAAATCCAATTGTTTCTAATTCTGTTCTCGGAAAAACAATTCCAATTGCATCAGAAAAATCTTTTATTTCATAATCTTTATCAAACTTAATGTCTTTGTGCTTAATTAAAAAATACAGTTCATCATTTGATTCTTCAATTGGATTAATATTCACTTCAAAAATTCCAAGCAGTCTTTCTGAGTAATCATCATAAAGCCCTAAAATATCCTGGAAATTTATTTTTAATTCTAAATTCTGTTCAGTCCATAAAGCAATTGCCTTTTCATAATCTTTTGAATCACTAAAAACTCCTGCACCCATTTCCTTCAAATATTCTGGATTTATATCATTATAATCAACAAAAAATATTAAACTTCTCTCATTGCTTTTTTCTAAAGATTCTGGAATATTTAATTCAGTCAGATTAAGCATCACATCAACATAATCATCTATTCCAGAAGCAAAATTATATTTTTTTTCTAAATTATTAAGTCTGCTCTTTAAATTCTCTAAATCTATTTTATTCTCAACAAGTGTTTTATAATAAAAAGGCATTTCATTTATTTGTGTTGAAAGAGAACTTATTCTTTTTTTATACCGAGTAATAGTAGAATTTGCAACATCTTTTGGAGATTGAACACTGATTTCAAAAGTCTCGCTTGACTTAAATCCTCCATTATCTTCAATTTCAACACCAACATAAAAAATCCCAATAGAAGAATATATATGCTCAATATAATTTGTTGTTGTCTTAACAATTACTTCTCCAAAATCCCAACTAAAAGAAACTATACTCCTATTAGAAGGCAAACCCATAGTCAAACTAAACTTTGTTAAAACTCCTGCAGAAACAAATTCAGGGAAAATTGACTTAATAACAGGGATTTCCTCAACAAATATACTACCTTCAAGTATCTCCTGCTCATCAAAATACAAAGAAAAATCCTGCTTTCCGTAAGATTCAGGAGTTGTGATATTTAAAAATTTCAAATCAAGTTCAACAATCTCTGTTGATAATTCTGGTGCCTCTAATTTAGAATCATAAATTTTATCTTCGGGTGCTGACTCTCCAATTTCTGTTTCATAACTTAATTTTAGCTCAGACAAAGCAACTTTAATATTTCCAAAACCTTTAAATCTAATAGGTATAACACATCCCTGATTGCAGTTTCCATTGTATTTATCAGAAATATAATTGTCTAAATAATTTGTTAAATAACCTCCGCTGTTTTGTTTTTCATATTCCTGCTGATTAAATTGAAAATTTCCTATATTCCCAAATTTATATGCTTTTGCAAAAATATAATAATCCTGATATGTTGTTTCTTCTCCTGGAGTTGCAAAAAAACCACAAGGATTATTGCCTTCTGATTTAATTTTATAATCTGTATCTTTCTTAGCTTTTATGCATACATAATAATCCTGAATATTATTATTTGAATAATTTACAATGCATCCAATTTCCCCTCCTGAAACAGCAGGCTCTTGAAGATTGCAATTAGCTAATTCTTCGCCGTCAATTTTATAAAGAACCATTTTAAGTAATTCATTTTCCCAAGCAGTGGTTTGTTTTTGCACCCAAGCACCTAATTCAAATTTTTCTCCTTCAACTAAAGTTATCCTCTCGCAATAAGTCTTAGTTGAAATAAAAACTTCTGATAAAACTTCATCAGAATCAAAACAGCCAGTTCCTTTTTTATAAAAACACCCAATCTCATTAGTTGTTATTTTTGATTTCCAGTCATAACTTCCATCATTTAATAAATCTATTTTAAGAGGATTAAAACAAGAATCAGAATTTAAAACAGACACATTAAAACGCAGTTCCTTTATTTTTTTCACATCTCCATTTAAAACAAAAGAAAATATTTTCTCAGAATTATCCAAGGAAAATTGTTTTGTTACAGCAGAATTGCTTGTCAAATAATTATTACTGCAATCATCAGGAAAACAATTATAAAAAATGGAATTTGCATCTAAAAAATCCCTTAAATTTAAACCACCATTAAAATTTGATGTAAAAAAAGAATCAGCTGACTCATCATCAAAACTCATATTTATAGTGCCTTTTATTTTTTCATTTGACCCATATATTATATTGAGATTTGTAGCATTAGCATTTATATTAAAAAGAGCACAAACATTTATACTCATCACTAATACTAAAAACAAAATAACAAAACCAAGCTCTTTTTTCATAAGATATTTATGAAAAACTTATTTATAAAGATTACTTACCGAGCAAATCTTTTTTAAAACTTCTTGATTTCCTTAAAACAATCACATAGAAAATAACAATTATTAATAATGAGATTATTAAATTTATAATATCAAAAAAACCTAATAATGCTGTTGAAATGCATGGGATTGTTTTTTTCCCACCACTGCAAACATCACTTGCACAAATTCCTTGATTACAATAAAGATTTTCAAAATTATTAGAATAATCTCCACAATTAAAATCAGAAATGCATTTTAAAATATTTTGAGTCTTATCAACATAATAACCATCCCATGTAATATATCTATATCCACTAGAAGTGCAATTAGTTGTTTCAATATTTGGACGATAACAAGTCAGCAAAGTTCCCTTGTCTTCACCAGAACAATAAGCATTAAGCTCATATAAAGGCGCGCAAACAGAATTCTCCCATTTGCATTTGCAATTCCTGTAATAAGTGCAGTCATCAGTTTGATTATAATAAGATTTAGAACAAAATTTTTCTATTCCTGATTTTTCCTGATTATCAAACTCTGCAACATGCAATTCATAATTATTGCAATCTTCTTCATTATCATAATCAGAACAAATTTGAACTTCAGAAAAAACACACTGCCCAGTTCCATCTTCCAAACCACTGCAAGTATATTCTTGAGGGCAGCAAAAATTTGATGGAACTCCATTAATCCTATAACAATCATTCATTCCAAGGCTAAAAGAACCAGACTCCCACCACCCACCACTAGAAATATCACAAACAGAATTTTCCAAAAAAACAACAAATTCTGTTTCAGTTTCTGAAAAAGGATTTATGCTCACAATAAGATTCACACTTTTGATTCCTCCATTCATAAAAACCTTATCAAATTTTGCTCCACCAATTCCAACACCATTTCTTTTAGAGCCATCATCAAAAGTCCAGTTAAAAGACAAGTCATCTAATAGCTGATTTAAATTTAAAATTAAAGTTCCATTTGAAGTTTGAGAAGGGCAGTTTCCAGCAATGCATTTTATCTCACCATCAAGAACCTCTATAGCATAACTACCTGATGCGTCAAACTTTACTATGTTTCCTTTAACACTATCTTTAATCCATGGAACAGAAATATCAGCAAAAACATATTTTTTATTTTCAGATAAATCAATAACAAGAACACTTGTTTTATTTTTAACATCTAATCCTCTCTCACTTCTTGCATTTAATATTATATTTTTCTGTCCAGCAACACCATATGAATAAACAAAATCATAATTCAAATAGTTCTTTTCTGCACTTCCATTCCTTAGATTTCCATCTCCCAAATCCCAAGTATAATCAATAAAGTCATCTTCATCATAACTTGTTTGAGTAAATTCAATATTTTCATTTAAAAAATAAATATCTCTATTTTTTGGTTTTTTAATCTTAGAAATTGGAAAAGAATCATTCTGGAATTCTAAAACAATTAAATCACCTGATTGAATTTCTGTTCTGTCTGAAAGTTTTGCTTTAAAATAAAAAACACCAGATTCATTTGTTTTCCAAGTTGTCCATGCTTGTGAAGAAGTTTGAGAAATTTTCTCATCAAACCACCACGCCACATCTTTGTATAACGTAAACTCTATATTTTTGCCTTCTAAATTTTCTCCTTTCACATCTAATTTAACTCTGTCATTTAAATCATTTTGAGATATAACAGCACCTTTCATATTTTGCCATGTTGCATTTGATATTT
>JAHIRT010000030.1 GCA_018818285.1 Nanobdellota archaeon | reverse complement strand
TGCTGTTTCTTCTGCTTTTTTTAATCTGTTAGTAAAATCATCTTCTGAATAAGAATAATAGTGAGCAAGTCCTCTTTTTAATATATCTTCATTAATCAACTTATCATTATAAAAAACATATCTTAACAATCTTCCATATATATCTTTGTCTTCAGTTTCTCTCAATAACTCAACTTTTTTTCCAATAAATTGCTCAAGATAATTTTTAGCTTCTTCAAAACCGCCCATATTTTTTTCAGGAGTGTTTATTCCCAAAAATCTAACTTTTCCTAAATCAGTTTCAATTGTATCTCCATCAATCACTCTGCTGAGGTTTGCTTTTTCAATGCTATAACTTTCAAAGGATTTATATTCAGAAATCAAAAATCCAATTAAAATAAAATTAACAATCACAAGAAGATAGATTAATATTCTCAGTATTTTCATTATATTAAAAATGCCCTTAATAAGGCAACCTCTTTTGGCGAGAGTTTTGACTTAAGTATCTTGATTTTATTATTTAAAGTAAAGGCTCGAGTTGAGTGGTGCATTTTTGATTTTTGAAAACTTCCTGTTTTCATTAATTAAATTATAGAAAGAAGTTTATAAATGTCAGAAATGCTGAAAACAAACCACACACTAAAGTGGGTGGTTGCATTTCTGAGCATCCAAAAATTCCAATAAACCAACACCTAAATATGTAGGTAACAATCAGGAATTTTTTGATTTTAAAAATACATAAGAATTTTTTGATTTCAAACCCCTAGAAGAGGCCACATTCAACAAAGTAAACAGAGTTGAACTGCCTCTCCTGGGGAAAAAGAGGTGATAGTAAATTCAAGTATCTAAGGTTTATAAATGTTTCTATGTGTTACCATTTTGAAATGACTTTCCATTTTCTTAGGATACTTGCTCACCAGAAATATACTCGGCCCAAAGTTTATAAGTTTTGTTTTTGTAGAAAGTATATAATGGATGGAATAAAAGAAGAGGTTCAGGACAAAACAGAATCCATAAGTCCTCAAGATAAAATAGGAAATAGCCAGTTTTATGAATTAGTAACAGGAAAAGAAGTAAACTGGCAGTCAATAATTTATGATTTAATTAATACAGAACAGCTTGACCCATGGGATATTGATATATCTCTGCTTGCAAAAAAATACACTGAAAAAATAAGAGAGTTAGAAGAAACAAATTTTTTTGTTTCAAGCAAAGTTCTTCTTGCAGCTGCAATTCTTTTAAGATTAAAATCAGATTTTCTTTTGCACAAATATCTTAAAAATATTGATGAAATATTATTTGGAAAAAAACAGGAAACTTCAAGGCCTATTGAAAGAATAGAATTAGATGAAGATGATTTGCCTAAGATTTATCCAAAAACACCACTTCCAAGATATAAGAAAGTTTCACTGCAAGAACTTATAGATTCTTTAAATAAAGCAATGTCAACAGAAAACAGAAGGATAAAAAAAAGAGTTGAGAGAATTCAGCAAGAAAGAGAAACAGAAATAGTTCTTCCAAAATCAAGGATAAGCCTTAAAGACAAGATAAAAAAAATTTATTCATTAATATTAACAAATTTTGGGAAAAAACAGAAAAAATTAAGTTATTCTTCTATTGCTGGAAACAGCAAAGAAAGCAGATTATCATGCTTTCTGCCTGTTCTTCATTTAGACAGCCAGCATAAAATATTCTTAGAGCAAGAATCTCATTTTGATGAAATATGGATTTGGCTTTATAAGCATTATAGAAATCTAAATCCTATTAAAGAAGAAGAAGACGATGAAACCGAAGAAATCTCAGATAAAACAGGATTTGACAATCCACTTGCTAATTTTTTTGATACACAATCAGAAATTATTAATGAGAAATTTTGATTTCAGTTTAAAAATATTCTAAATAAATTAACACGATGGTATATTCTCTAATTATTTCAACTCCTGCTATAAAAAACTTTGAACTCAACTTATCAGAGTTCTTTACATAAAATCATTAAGTAAAAATTTATCTCAGTGAATAGTTAAACTAATCTATAAGGGTTTAAAATTAGTCATTAACAAATTAGTTTATTAAAATATTTTTTTAAAGAATGAAACTATTTCAGAATATTACATCGCGATTAAGAGAAGTTCAAATCCCCCCGATACAGGGCTGAGAAATTGAATTTGGATGGAGAAACGCAAGGTTTCGGAATCGGTAAATCGCTGTTATATTCCCCGTTAGGGCTGAATTTTAGTGCAACGTTCCCGAAGGGAAAAATTCAGAGTTCGAGTTTTGGCGTATCAAGGACGAAGTCCAATTTATTAAAAGAATTATGGATTAATATTTTCCATTGTAATTCTAAAATATGCAGATCTTTCATCGCAAATCTGCCCACTTCTTGATTGAAGATTTGCCAATCTTTGTTCATAAGCAATGGCTAAAGCAGGAGTCATATAACCGCCTTCTACAGCAGCTATTCTTTCTCTTGTAACTTGTGCAATTTCATCTAGTTGATTCATTAACTTTTGTGTTGTTCCTTTCATTGAATCAACTGCTAATTTTACTAAGTCCATTGTAATAATATAGAATAGCTGCTGGTATTTAAATCTTTCGGTTATAGTAACTATGCAGTAGTTAATAGTCCTTGCCCTTTCCACAAATTAGCCAAAACTCGAATTGAATATTACACTTGGATTAACACACCACAAATAATATAAACTATGTTGCTTGTATTTTTGCATGATAAATTTTTCACCTGAAATTGGAGTTGATCTTTTGAGAGGAATTATTTCATTAGCAGTAATTATTGCAATATATATTTTCATTAATACTATTTTAAAAAAGGTTTTGATAAAAAAAGTTTTTTCAAAAAAAATGAAACATAATATTATTATGTTTACAAGCCTTGTAAGTTATCTTTTTCTTTTTCTTTCAATTATTTTTCTTGTGATGTCTTACACAGGAGGATTTGTTGGTGTTGGAATCACAGCTGGTTTATTGACAGCAGCATTAGGTTGGGCATTGCAAAGACCAATCACAGGAATTGCTGCATGGATTATGGTAATTCTAACAAAACCATTTGAAATAGGAGACAGAATAATTATTGGACAAGTAAAGGGAGATGTTTCCAATATTACTTTGACTCATATATACTTAAATGAATTTGGGGGAACAGTTGGAGGAGACGAGATTTCTGGAAGAGAAATAATAATACCAAATGCAGTTTTATTTGAGCAAAATGTTGTGAATTATACAGCTCAAAGTGATTTTATCTTAGATGAAGTTGGATTTACAATAACATACAAGAGTCATATAGACATAGCAAAAAGCATAGCAAAAAAAGTTACTGAAAAAGCAACTAAAGATTTTATAACAATTGTTCCATTAAAACCATTTGTAAGGATTAATTTTCAGGCCTCTGGAATTGATGTAAGAATAAGATATTACACAATTGCTTCAAAAAGACAGGAAATAAATTCAAGAATAACTGAGGAAATTTTCAAAGAAATCATGAAAGAAAAGAAAATAGATTTTGCATTTCCTCATACACAAGTTGTTTTTGATAAGAAATGATTTTTAATACAATTTGATTTGAGGTTATTAATCTCCCCAACAGGAGCTCTATTAAATTTTTTTAATTCTTTAACATCTTCTGAAACTCCATCTAGTTTATGCATTGCCCATCCTGCAAGATAAACTTCACCAAAATAAGGAGATAACCCTACAAAAGTAGGCATGTTAATTAAACCAAAAACTTTCAAAATAAGCCAGATTAAAATTAAAAATAAGACTATCCAAGCTAAAACATCCTAAAAATTTAGCCCTCTTTTATTCATAACTAATTAAGAGATTAATTATTTAAATAATTTTTCCAACCAATTCTTGCTCACTAACTAATTTCTCTTTTCCTGTTTTCATATCCCTTATTTTGATTTTCTTTTTCTTAACTTCTTGTTTTCCAATAAAAGCAACATAATTAATATCTTTTGAATTTGCATATTCCAATGACTTGCTTATTTTTCCAAACATAATTTCACAATTAATTCCAGAAGCTCTTAATTTCTCTCCTAATTTAATTGCTTTTTCATCTTCTCCTATGCTAACTATTAAAATTCTTTTTTCATCTGATTTAATCTCAGCTAAGCTTGACAATCTTTCCAAGCCAAGACTTATTCCTGTTGATTGAATTCCGTTTACAAGAAAACTACCGCCGCCGCATATGCTCTCTTTCATATTTCTGGTTTTAATCTCAAAAACAGAGCCATTATAATAACTAAGCCCTCTTGCTAAAGAAGAAAGAAAATTAATTTTAACACCATAAATTTTGCAGTATTTTTTTAATTCCACTATTTCTTTATAAGAATCATATTTTTTAAAATAAGATTCGGGTTTTTTAAAAATATTCAAAATTTTCTCAGCATTATATTTTTTCAAATTTTCATTAACTTCTTTTTCAGTTAATTTGTCAAGTTTGTCAATTTCTTTTATTATTTTCTTTTTGTCTTTTTCATTTATTTTTTCTTTATCTAAAATTTCATTTAAAAGTTTCCTGTTATTCACATATATTTGAAAATTTATTTTAAGCTCTTTTAAAATCTTTGAAGTTAATGAAAGAATTTCTACCTCATCTTTTGCATTGCTTCCAATGATATCAATATCACATTGAGTTATCTGCCTTACTCTATTTGCAGAAACAGGCTCATCTCTGAATACTTCTCCTATTTGATATCTTTTGTATGGAAGCTTTTTATTTTTAATTAGTCTTTTCAACTGAAATGTAAATTCATATCTTAAAGCAAGTTTTCTGTTTCCCTTATCTTTTAATTTAAATATATCTGAAACAGTTTCATCATCTGAATTTTCTCCTCTAACAAAATTTTCATATTCAATTAATGGAGTTTCAGATGGTTCAAAACAATATAATTTAAAATTCCTGATTAGAATTTCTTTTATTTTTTCTCTTTTTTTTGCATCATTTTCTGCGTAATCTTTAAATCCTTTTACTGTTTCTGTCATTTTACCTCTTTAAGTTACATAATTTACATTTAATTATAGAAGCATAGCTATTAAAATCTTTTCTAAATCTAATAATGGGGAGAACCCCAAATTTTAATAGTCATATTTTAATTAAAAATATTTGATTTTTAAAGTTATTGTATTTGGCGAGATTTGCTTAGAAAAAATCAACTCATTAACTCAACATTTATTTTATTGAATTCCTGTTTTAATAAATCAATTGAATTTTCCTTATTTGCTTCAAGTTTTTCATATCTTTTTTCTTCTTTATTTTTTTTAATATTTAAATCTTCAATTTCTAAAATTATTTTTTTTATTTCACAAGACAATTCTTGCGCCTCATTTTTTTTAATTTCCTGTTTGTTTTTTGCTATCTCATTTGTTTTAAACTTAATTTGTTTTGTTTTTTCTAAAATTACTTTATTATTTAAGTTAGCTTCATCTAATAAACTTAAAATACCTGTTCCATTATCTTTTTGGAAGTTTGTTTGAAAATCTTCTTTATGGGCTTTTAAAATATCCATTTGTTCCTGATTAATATGAAAAAAATTAGCAAGTGCTTTAAAATCCAAAACCTGCTTTAAATCAAAAATCTCTTTTTTCAGTTCTTCATTAAGAAATTTAATTTTTTCCTGTTTCTTTAAATGCTCCAAATAATCAGAGCTTTTTTTAATTTTTTTAATTTTTTCCAAGAAGTTTTCATTTTCTTGTTTTTTGTTAATTATTTTTTTATTCAGCAGTGCTTTTGTTTCACCGACTTCTTTAGTGATTTTTTCTGTTTGAGTAATCTGAGCTAATTTTGATTTAATAAAAAAAATGCTCTTGGAAGAATCTATAAGATTCTTATTTTCATCAAAAACTTTTGCTATTTCTTTAGAAAAAATATTTACTTTCTCTCTTATATCTGCTGTCTCTTTTCCAATTAAAACAGTGGTTTTTTCATAATTCATATGAGAGTTTTTGTCAAAATTTGAAAAAACCAAAGATATCTTATTAAAAAATTCCCCAAGTTCTTTGTTTTCTAAATTCTTTAATTTATCTATAAAAATTTCTATTGATTCAATATATTTCTTTCTGCTTTCATTTACAAGCACCTTAATTTTTTCTTCAACTTTTTTTGACTCAACATCAACATTTTTTAAAATCTCTGTCTTTTCTTTAAGCTCATCACAAAACTCGCTGATTTTATTATTAATTAAATCAAAAATTTCTTTTTCTTTAATCTCATTTTGCTTTGTTTTGCTTTCAATCCAATTTTTAATCTTATAGAAATCTAATTGTTCTTTCTTAATTTCTTCAATTTTATTGCTTCCAATAATTTTTTTTAAAAAATCAAATAATTTCATATTTTCAAGGGCGAAAGGAGGGAGTCGAACCCTCTCTTCTCGGATTTTGCGTTTTTGCTCCACAACCGAACGTACTAACCGTTATACTACATCCGCCATATTTATATTTAGATAAACATAATATAAAAACCTTATTAAGAAAGCAACAGCTAAAAAAATCTTTATAATATATGGGGACAACCCCAGATTTTATTTGCTGTCATAAATCAAAAAAATTTTAGTAGTTTTTAAAACTTTGTTTTTAACTTCTGTTATGCTCTTTGGAATGAAGCAGAAGAAAAATTCAAAGTCAAGAAAATGGCAAGTGTGCAGTATAAAAAGTTAAAGGAAGCTAGGGTGCCTGATATTAGTAAGATTTATTATATCAGTGTATTCTTATTATATTATGATTGGGGAACACATACATTGGTATATCACAGATAGATGTAATCTTGATTGTGGCTATTGTTTTAAGCCAAAATTCCATTATCGTGAAAACAAAAGTAGAAATGTTAGTCTTGCCAATATTTTAGCTAATAGTAATATTACTAAGGTAACACTTGGGGGGGGAGAACCAACCCTAGTAAGAAATTTAGCTGAAGTTACACATATACTCAAGCAAGGCGGAAAATATGTGAGTCTTCATACTAATGGATTATTATTAGATGATAATTTAATATCTGAATTAGAAGTTGATGATATTGCACTTCCCATTGATAGTATAGATAGGGATACTCAAAGAGAATTAAGAGGAAAGCCATTTCTTGCAACAATTGATAAACTTTTACACTTAACATCAACAATATTGAAAAGAGATATTGGATTGGGGTACCATACTGTTTTTACTGCAATCAACCATCAGGAGATTCCAGCAATTTATGATTTTATCAAGAAAGATGGATTTAATTATTGGAAGATTTATGAATTTAATAATGATTTGGCATTAAGGACTGTTTTTGATATTGGAAGAAGCCAAAAAAAATTGAGAGCCAAAATCCAAATAATTATGAAGCTTATGGGTAATGGAAGTCCAATAAAAGGGTATACAGATTGTGTATTAGCAAAATTTCTTTTATCAGAACAAGAAATGAAAAAACATAATGATAGAAGAATTCAATTTGTTAGTAGAAGAGATGTATCTAAACCATACGCTTTCTTAGATAATTGTGGAGATGTTAGTTATTACACTTGGCTCTCAGGAAGAGAAAGAAGAGTGGCAGGTAATATAATCAGGGATGGTTATCAAACTATTCAGAAATATTTACAAGAAGTGCATGATAAAGGTTGTGAGTTTGATGATAAAACTGAAGATGAATTTTGGTGGGCGAGTTTTGGAGATATGCCAATATGGGCAAGATTATTGGGTGGAAATTATTTTCATGAAGAACTTGAAAAGATTGATCCTGATTTCTTAGATGATGTAGTAGAACTTTCTGAATTACATACAAAAAGAACATACAGAAAGAGTCTCTTAAAATAATATTTCAAAATCAAAAATCTTATTTAGTCTGGTTTTGTAGCTTTATAGCCCAATAACATCATCTTAACAATACCTTCAAGATTTATTTTTCCTGAGTTGTATAATTCTGTTATTTTTTCTTGAGTTGCATCTTTTGTCATAAGACTCAAACCAAATTGTTGTTTTAAAAGTCCTGTGAACACATCAATCATTTTTTCATTAAAATCAATATTAAATCCAGACATCTTGTTATTTTCATAATTAAGAGTGATTCCCACTCTTTCTTGGGTTTTAAGATATTCACAAAGAAAATCTATATAAATAACCTCAGAATATTTTGAAGGCTCACTTATCCATTTTATTGCATCTTTTTTTCTAACTTCATGTTCAAAAATTCCTTCAAGAAAACTTGATTTTATCCATCTGCCATACCCAGCTTCAAATCCATGAAGCCTATCTATTTCCAATATCCTAAAAATAAGAGGACTTTCTTTTATTTCTTTTAATTCAAAAACTATTTCATCTTTTTTCCATTTTTCATCAATTAAAATAGGCTCAAAACTTCCTAAAACATAACCCTCTTTTTTTAAGGAATTCTCAAAATATATTTCTAAAGGGCTTTTTATATATTCAAAATCAAAACCAATGGTTTTCATTATTATTTACAGTAATCAGATTTTTTAAAAATTTATATACTTAAAAATTATAAAAGTTTTATGAAACAAATAAAATTCTACTCAATATGGCTTTCATTAATTTGCATTATTGTTTTCATAATTCAGAGCATCATCCCCGGATTCACAGAATTATTTTTGCTGAATTCTTCAAAATCATTTGAAATATGGAGATTTGTAACTTCAATTTTTCTGCATGGCTCATCAATACATTTAGTTTATAATTTATTCGCTCTGCTTTTATTTGGATTAATTCTTGAAAGTCTTATATCAAGCAGGAAATTTTTGATTGTATTTTTCTTAACTGGAATATTCGCAAATCTTATTTCTGTTTTCTTTTATGAAAAAAGTTTAGGGGCAAGTGGAGCTATTTTTGGGATTATTGGGACATTAACTATTTTAAAACCATTAATGACTGTTTGGGCATTTAGTTTACCTATGCCTTTGTTTGTTGCTTCAATTATTTGGTTAATTGGAGATGTTCTTGGAGTCTTTATTCCAAGCAATACAGCAAATCTTGCACATTTATCAGGGCTTGCTATTGGTTTGATAATTGGAGTTTTAATAAGAACAAAAAAACAAATTCAAGAACATAAAACATATACAAGAAACATAAAAATTCCTGAACCGGATATAAGAGGATGGGAAGATGAGTTTATGAGATAGATAAATTAATAAAAAAGCATGATATCTTTAATTCTCTAATAAATTTTTATATTGTCTTTTTTGGTGGTTGTGAAAGGTAAATCTACATATCTTCTATTACAGGTTTATCTTCAACAAATTCAGAAGGCAACCCAATTTTCTTAAAATAATTAACCATTGATATGCAAGCAAACCTTTCAGTAGAATAATGAGTTCCACCAAGGACATTTATTCTATGTTTTTCAGCAAAATCATGTGCCTTTTTCGAATGTTTATTTTTTACAGTAATTCCAGTTACAAAAGTATTAACTCCTGCTTTGGCAATATCTTCCAACATATCAACATCATTCCCACCACCAGCAATAACAGCAACAGTTCTATCTTTGATTTTATTATCTCCATAATTATACAAACTAACTTTGTGTCCAACTACATTTTGAAATTTCTTTCTTAAATCTTGGATTGTTGCTGAGGTAGTTTTTCCAAATACACCACATAAAGAACCAAAGTAAGGAGCAAAGGATTTTTGAGGTTTAATGCCTAATGCTTTTGCTAAATTTACACTTGTTGAATATTCGCCAAAATTATCTAAAGGAACATGAAGATTGTAAATTGAAATTCTTTTATCTTTGAATTGTTTTAGCAATTCTCTATCCATTTGCTGAAAAACTTCTGGAGCTTTTCTAATATCCCAAATTGATGGATGGTGAACAAAAAGCATTGTATCTTGAGCCCCATCATCCAATATTCTTTGCATAACTTTTCTTGATGGAAAAACAGCAGTATATACTTTATTTATTTTTTTTGCAAAATCACAGACTAAACCCATTGATCTTTTTTTAAAGTTCTTACTAAGAAAATCAGCAACAGAATCCATATACTGCGCCCATTCATCACCCATTTTGGAAGTGATAAAATCTTTCTCAAGATATTGATATAATTTGGTGGCATTCATGATAGTTAGATAATTCTTTAATTTATAAAATTTTCCTCATAGCAATTGCATTAAACCTTAAAAAATCTGCTATTTGGTTTTGAACTTATTTAGTGAAACCGCAGATTTTTTAAACTCATTTCAATTAAAATTTTTATGGGAATTATGATAAGAAAGCAAAAAGAGTTTTTTGGATTAACTGGAATAGCAAAGTTATCAATTATAAGTTTGATAGTTTCTCTGGCATCTTCTTTTGTGATAACTATATGGGCTCTTTACATGGACAGTTTTATTCATAGCATAGTTTATGTAGGATTTTTTTCAGCATTATTAACTTTCATCTCTGTTACTTCATTTTTCTTATTGATTCCAATAATAGAAAAAACAAATAAATCCAAGCTCTATGTTTTCTCTTTATTTCTTTTTGGGATAACTTATTTAATTTTTTCTTTTAATATTTCCATATATCTCTTTGCAATCCTTGCAATTATAACAGCTATAATCGGGACAGTTAGAATGACTAGTTTTGGGATTATGGTAAAAGATAAATCTCCAAAAACCAAGCTCTCAAGAAATGAGGGACTTGTCTACACATTTGCAAATTTATCTTTTGTTATTGGTCCACTAATAGCTGGATTTATAGCAAGCAAATATGGATTAGGAAAAGTATTTCTTTTTGCTTCTGTTTTTATTTTTCTTTCTATTCTGATTTTCAAAATTTCAGGAATTAAAGATGCAAACATAAAGAAAAAAGCAGACACAAACATAATGAAGAATTTTTTTGATTTTTTTAAAAATAAACAAAGAGTTACTGCCTACATGTTGGGTGGAGGAGTAAACTTGTGGTGGGTTTTAATTTATTTATTTATGCCATTGTACATAATTAGAAATGAGTTGGATAAAATCTGGATTGGTTATTTTTTATTTGCAGTTGCAGTTCCATTAATTTTTTTGGGCTACTTTTTTTCAAAATTAGCTGGAAAAATAGGATTTAGAAAAATTTTCAAAATAGGATTCTTGATTCCGTGCCTTCTTGCATTTGCATGTTTTTTTATTAACAGTGTTTATATAATACTTGCACTCCTTGTTATTGCAAGCATTGGACTTTCAATGTTAGAAGCAACAACAGAAGCATATTTTTTTGACATAACCAAAGATAAAGAAGAACAACGATTTTATGGGCCGTATAACACAACAATAGAATTAAACAATCTAATAGGAAAATTAATTCCTTCGATTTTTTTAATATTCCTTCCTTTTAAATTTGTATTTCTTTTATTCAGTTTTTTTATGTTCATAATGTTTTTAATATCGCATAAAGTTAAGAATATAGTAGAAGATGGCAAATAAAAATCTCAATCATAGCAAGATAGGAAGTACAAGACTCAGTTTGAGCAATAAAAAAAATAAATCAAAAAGAGAAATATCCAAGGAAAACAATAATGTGGTTCATGTTTTAGATTCAGATGATTTTAATAAAAACCATAATAAAAAACAGCTTCTTGGAAAACCTCTTTCAAATAAATTTATGCTGTTTTTGATAAAGAATAAGATATTTGAAAAAGGGTGATTTGTGGTTGAAATAGACACATTTATAAAGGATTTTTAATAACTTTTTATACTAAACAACTATGTTTAGGAATTAAATCGTTCAGGAGGAAATATGACTACAAAAATCTATGTTGGAAATTTGGCTTTTAATATGACAGAAAAAGATCTAAAAGAAACATTTGCTACATTCGGAGAAATAACTGAAGCAGTAGTAATCTCAGACAAATTTTCAGGAAGATCAAAGGGATTTGGATTTGTTACTTTTGCAGAAGAATCAGCTTCAAAAAAAGCAGTTGAAGAAATGGATGGAAAAGAAATTCAAGGAAGAGCTCTTAAAGTTGCTGAAGCAAAACCAATGGAAAGATAGAAATACATATCTTTTATTTTATTTTTATTTATTTTTATCTTATTATTATTTCTATAGCATCTCTGTTTTTTAATTTGTAATCCTTGCCAATAACTTGCTTTGTTTTAGAATTAATTGCTTTAATAAAATTATTTCCTATGTCTGTATGAAGCATAAATGCAAAATCAAGTGCAGTTGAACCAGGGGGCACTAAAAAGCAATCAGGAATAAATCTGCCCTCACTGTCCTGAAGCTTGCTTGAACCTGCAGGAAAAACAGCTATATATTCCAAAATCTCAAAAACAGCATAGTTTAAAATATCCTGGACTCCGGTTGATTTATTTTTGTCAAGAACTTGCTTCTTAATAAACTCAAGAGCTTGTTTTTGCTTTTCTGAAAGTTCTTGTTTCTTTTTTGAACTTTCAGAGACAGAAAACTTCTTGTTTTCTGTATGATTTATTTTTTCTTCTTTTAAAATTTTGAAATCAGATTCTCCTGGAAGATAATCAATAATTCCTTCTTTTGATGCTTCTTTCAAAGCAAGTTCTGCTTCGGCAGAGCAAGGCATTATAATTAATTCAGGGAATTCTAATTTTATTTTTTTATAATTTTCTTCAGCTTTTTCAGTATCTATTTGATTAGCAGCAATAATCATTGGCTTGCTTTTTTTTCTTAATTCAGATGCAAACTTTGTTATTTCTTTTTCACTCCATGATGCAGGTTTTTCTACATCCAAGTCTGTTTTTAAAATAACACTCTTTATTTGTTCCTCTGAAACTTTTAATCCTGAAAATTGTTTTACAACTGCTTCTGCAAAATTTTCTTTTGTTGATTCTATTGTTCTTGAAAATGTTTTCCAAATTTTTTTTAATATCCCAGAATACCACAAATCAAGCTCTTTCTCTAAAAATTCAATGTCTTTTCCAGGATAATAATCATTTGCTGGCTTTCCTTCTTCATTTGTTTTTCCGCTTAAATCAACAATATGAATAAAAATATCTGCTTGCCTTAAATCATCAAGAAACTGGTTTCCGAGCCCTTTTCCTTCACTTGCTCCTGGAACTAAACCTGCAACATCCATTATTTCAACAGGGACAAATCTTTTGTGCTTTATGCAAAAACCTTCACGAGGATTGCACTGAACTCCAAAATCCTTGTCAATGCAGTCTATTTTAACATAGCCAACTCCATGATTTGGTTTTATAGTTGCAAAAGGATAATTTGCAATTAAAACATTTGCCAGTGTCGCAGCTTTGAAAAATGTTGATTTTCCTACATTAGGTTTTCCTACAAGTCCTATTAACATAATTCTTTTAAATAACAAACATATAAAAATCTATCTTAAATAAAAAATAAAAAAAATAAAATTAGATTAGATTTATTCAGAATCTTCTTCAGATTCTTTAGCGTCTTCAACAGCTTCTTCAGCTTCTTTAAGATCATCTGAAGCTTCATCTAACTTTTCTTTTGTTTCGCCTTCAGCATCTTCAGCAGCTTCATCAACTTTTTCTTCTGCTTCTTCTACTGCTTCTTCAGCTTCTTCAATTTTTTCTGTTTCGTTTTCCATTGTAAAATTATTAAATAAACTCCCTTTAAAAAGCTTTTGTATGTGAGGATATATTGAAGAAAAAACACACGAGAATTTTCCAATGTAAAAATTTAAATATCCTAAAAAACTCAATGAATTATGAGCCTGTAGCTCAGCCTGGTTAGAGCACCAGTCTTATAAGACACTGAATCATTTTGATTCAAAGCTAATTTAGCATAAAGCTAAGAAAGCTGGGGGTCCGAGGTTCAAATCCTCGCAGGCTCATTTAATTTTAAATTCAAGAATAAGTTTTTGTTTTTCAAGATAAGACTTTAGAAGAGGAAGATTTATAGGTATGATTTTAGAATATGCAATTTTATTTGAAAATGCTTTTATTTCTATGCTATTCTCTAATTTGTTGATTATTACATCTGAAATAGATTTTACTCCAATCACATTTAGTTCATAAATAATTTTATTGCTTAATCTCCTAACATTGGTTTCAGCTTCTTTTTTTGGCAGTTTTGAAAATTCTCTTAATTTTTCTTCTGAAATTTTAGGTTGCTTAATTTTCACTGGTTTTTGTGCTTCTGTTTTTATTTCTTTAAATCCAGGACCAAATCCTCTGATTTGAATTTCAGGCCTTTCTCCAGTTGATGAAGAAATTTTTATACTCAACCCTCCTTGATTTGAAAATGGATTCTTTTTTTCTTTTTTTATTTTTCTCTCTTGTTTAACTCTATTATCCAATTCACCAAATTGATTATCAAGCTGGCTTAAAAGTGTGTTAAAAATTTTATTTAATCCAAAAGGCATTTTTAATCCAAAATCAGGCAAAACATCATCTTTTCCTAACAAACCATAATCCTCTTCTTCATGCTGTTTTCTTAAATTATTTCCACAGCAAGGGCAAAAATCAAAGTCTTTGCTTATTTTTCCATTACATTTATTGCATTTTTTACTAAACATAAAATTTTAATATCCCAATATGTTTAAAAATCTATGCATAAAAAAGAGGAAATAGAATCTCTTGTCAAGAAATACAACATAGACTTAGATAAACTCAAGAAAGAACAGATTAAATTATCAAAAAGCATTAATATTAAAGATTCAATTAATTTTGATTTATCCCAAAGAATTGCAGGAATTGATAATATTTTTTTCAAGAACAGAATAATCTCTGCTGTTGTTGTTTTTTCTGAAGGAGAAATTCTTGAACAGGAATATTCAGAAGACAAAATAAGGTTCCCTTATCTTTCTTGTTTTAGAGCTTACAGAGAACTTCCAACAATGATTGAAGCTTTTAATAAATTAGATGAAAAACCAGACTTTGTTTTTATAAGAGGCAATGGCGTTCTTCATCCAAGAGGAATTGGAATTGCATCTCATTTTTCTCTTTCAGTTAATGTTCCAACAATTGGAATTACAGATTCTTTATTAGCAGGAGAAATAAAAGGAGAAGATATTTTGTTAAATAACAAAATTGCAGGAAAAGTTATCCAGACAAAACAAGGAGCAAGGCCAATTTATGTAAGCCCTGGAAATTTTATTTCTTTAAATTCTGCTGTTAATTTAGTAAAAAGATTTACAATACCACCACATAAAATTCCTGAACCATTAACATTAGCAAGAAAATATGGAAAAAATGTGAGAAAAGAATTGTTTAATGCTTAATCACTTTTCTATTCCAAAATCATGCATTAATTCATGAGTTATTCCATGAGTTATTCTCATTTTTTTGAATAATAAAACCGGATGAAATTTCCGGACTTTTCTCACTTCTTTGATTTGAGGCAAAAATATTATTGCACTTAATCCTCTTAAAACTCCAGAAACAAGAAACAAAATAAGAAAACTATTAATGTTTAAATTTAACAAAGGAAGGAATTTCAAAATTATTCCACCTAAACCAGCACCTAAAAATAATCCAATTCCAATCAAAAGATTATAATAAGCAACACACAACCCCCTTCTTCTTATACTCACTGAATCATAAATAAAATTAAATGCAGAAAGATTAAAACCTGCCCAGCCAATCCCTGAAATTGCCATAGGAAAAATTAAATAATATGGAGAAGAAGAATAAAACCAAAGCAAGGGCATTATTGAAATCAAAACAGAGGAAATAATCAAAACTTCTTTTCTTCCATATTTATCAGAGAACTTCCCCCATATAGGCATCATAATTAATGAAAATAATGACGCAGAAAGACTAACACCCATAAAAGTTACATAACTAAAATTCAATTCTTTTAGCATATAAACTGAAAAAAACGGGCCTGCAATTACAACAGAGAAATGCATTATAGCAACAAATAATGAAAACCTTGAGAAATTATATTTTTTTATTCCCTTTAAAAAACTCAAAAAAGAAAAATAATACTTGCCATCTAATTTAAATTTTGGCTCATAGTGCTTCTCAAAAAAATAAACAGAGATTAATCTTGCTATTCCTGCTATTGAAAACAAAATTGAAAAACCAATTAATATAATTCCTTTTGTTTTGAAAAAATCAAGTAAAAATGCTCCAATAAGAGTTGATATTAATGCAATTGTTCCGGTAATCCTGTTTCTTTTTCCAAAATACCTTCCCCTTATATTTTCAGGAACAATATCTCCAAGCAGCGAAAACCATGCAGGTCCAGCAATAGCCCCAAAAATTACATTAAAAGTATAAAATAAAATTAAGAAATATGGGAGATAATCAAAAAAAATATTTTTCATGAACAGAAATGAAAGCAATAGTATTGGAATCCACATTAAAGCTTGAAGAGCAACATAAAACACAATTATTTTTTTCCTTGGATATTTCTCAATAAGTTTTGAGCCAAAAATCTGAGACAAAGGAGGAAATAAACTTGAAAAACTTTTTAATAATCCTATTTGAAAATTACTTGAATTAAGAGCAAGAGCAAATGGTATGATGTATGAATCACCTAAACCACTCATAATAGAAGCAAAACCACCTTCTTTTATCGAGAGCTTCATTGAATTATCTTTTTCTAATTTATCCCTTACATTTTCCAAAATCTGTTTTCTTTTCTCTTTTGAAATATCAGCTCTCCTTAATTCTTCTGCTAAATCCCTCTGCCTGATTTTCTCTTTTTTTTGCATGCAATAAAGACAAAACCACAATATAAAAAAGCTTTGTGAATGTTGGTTTTGTTAAATTATCGGTTGGTGGCAAGGTTTAAAAGTAGGATTTAAATAAGTGTATTTTCTAAATGGTTTATGGATAAGGAAACAGCAAAACAAGAAATAGAAAAATTAGTAAAAACTTTTAGAGATAATATAAATCAGTATAAATTACCTACATACAAAGAAGCACAAGTTAGGAAGGAATTTATTGACAAATTCTTTAAGTTATTGGGATGGGATGTTGATAATGAAAAAGGGTTACCTGAACAATTTAAAGAAGTAATAAGTGAAGATTCTATAAAAATTGAAGGAAAAACTAAGGCTCCAGATTATGCTTTTAGAGTTGGTAACCAAAGAATATTTTTCGTTGAAGCTAAAAAGCCATCAATAAATCTTAAAGAAAATTCAAAATCTGCTTATCAATTAAGGCGTTATGCTTGGAATATGGGAATACCTATCTCTATATTAACAGATTTTGAAGAGTTTGTAGTTTATGATTGCAGAGTTAAACCAAATATTAATGATGATTCAAGCGTAGCGAGGATTATGCCAGCAATCACTTATGAATCTTATATAGAAGAGTTTGATAAAATAGAAGATATTTTCTCACATGACTCTGTATGGAAAGGAAGTTTTGATAAATTTGTTGAATCTAAAAAAGGAATGAAGGGAACAACAGAAGTAGATAATTCTTTTTTAAGAGAGATTGAAAAATGGAGAGATAGTTTAGCAAAGAATTTAGCTTTAAGAAATTCTGAATTAAAAATATCTGAATTAAATTATTCTGTTCAAAAGATTATAGACAGAATTTTATTTTTAATAATTTGTGAATACAAAAACATTGAGAAATATGGAACATTAAAAGAAATTGCAGAAAAAGACAACATATACAAAAACTTAATGCCTTATTTTAAAGAATCTGATGATAAATATAATAGTGGAATTTTTGATTTTGCTGAAGACAGCATAACCCCCAACTTATTAGTTGATGATAAAATTCTGAAAGAGATTATAATTAATCTTTATTATCCAAAATCTCCTTATGATTTTTCAGTTTTACCTATTGAGATTTTAGGCAAAGTATATGAAAGATTTTTAGGGAAAACAATAAGATTAACTTCTTCTCATCAGGCAAAAGTAGAGGAAAAACCAGAAGTTAGAAAAGCAGGGGGAGTTTATTATACTCCTGAATATATTGTAGATTATATAACAGAGAATACAATAGGAAAACTAATCAAAGGCAAAATACCTAAACAAATAGAAAAGATTAAAATTTTAGATTCCGCTTGTGGCTCTGGAACTTTTTTAGTTAGGGCATATACTTACATTTTAGATTATCTTTTAGGGTATTATAAACAAAATCCAACCAAATATAAAAATGAAATTTATCAATCTAAAAAAGGAAATTGGTTTTTGACTACAGATATAAGAAAGA
Source organism: Nanobdellota archaeon (assembly GCA_018818285.1). GTDB lineage: Archaea > Nanobdellota > Nanobdellia > Pacearchaeales > GW2011-AR1 > JAHIRT01. Next base: position 32,976 of record JAHIRT010000030.1, on the reverse strand, counting down.
ACGTTTTGTTAAATAATATCTATGGAGTTGATATTGACGCACAGGCAGTAGAAGTAACAAAATTAAGTTTATTATTAAAGGTTTTAGAAAACGAAACTAAAGCAAGTGTTAACCAACAATTAAAATTATTCAAAGAAAGAATATTACCAGATATTGATAAAAATATTAGATGCGGGAATTCATTAGTTAATTCTTCTTATTTTGCTCAAAGAACATTAACTTCTTCGTCAGAAGAATTGGATAAAATTAATCCTTTTGATTGGGAAGATAAAGAAAAAGGATTTGGAAAAATTTTAGATAATGGGGGTTTTGATGTGATAATAGGAAACCCTCCCTATGTAAAAGAAGATGTTAATAGGGAATCTTTTGAGATTGTTAAAAATACAGATATGAAAAAATATTATCAAGGAAAGATGGACTTATGGTATTTTTTCACTTGCAAGGCATTAGATTTGTTAAAAGAAAATGGATTACATAGCTATATTGCTCAAAATAATTGGATTACAAATGCAGGGGCTTCTATTTTAAGGAATAAAATATTATCAGATTCTAAAATAATCTCCTTCTTTGATTTTAATGATTTTAAGGTTTTCAAACAAGCAGGAATACAAACTATGGTTTTTGTATTAGAAAAAAAAAGAGCAAATAAAAATTATTCTATTGATTATTATAAAATTATTAATAAAAATATTTCTAAAGAAGAATTATTAAATTATCTTTTAACTAAAAAAGGTGGCAACAAGATAGAGAAGTTTAAAGCTAAAATTAACCCTGCTGAATTAAAAGATAAACCTATAACCTTTGCTAATTCAGAAACATCAAAGGTATTAAATAAAATTGAATCGGCAGGAGATTATCATTTAAAAAATGAGGATATTGGAAATGGGATAGATGTTTTGCAAGATTTTATTACAGAAAAGCATTTAATCAAATTAAAAGATGATAGTGTAAATAAGGGGGAAGGAGTATTTGTATTAAATCAAAGGGAATTAGAAAAAATAAAATTTAGTAAAAAAGAATTAGAAAAAATAAAACCTTATTATGCTTCGGAACAATTAGGAAAATATTCTGGAAATTCTAAGAATAAATATTATCTTATTTATGCTGATGCTGAAGTAAGACAAAATATTAAAGAATATCCAAATATAAAAAATCATTTAGATAAATTTAAGAAAATATTAACTTCTGCATTCAAACCCTATGGATTGCACAGACCAAGAGAGCAAAGATTTTTTGAGGGAGATAAGATATTTTCTTTAAGGAAAACCAAAGCAGTTTCTTTTACTTATACAAATTTTCCTTGCTATGTTTCAAGAGCTTTTTTAATAGTAAAACCAAAGAACATAAACTTAAAATATTTAACAGGATTACTAAATTCTAAGCTGATTAATTTTTGGCTTTATCATAAAGGAAAAAAACAAGGCGAACAATTACAAATAGACAAATCCCCAATATTGGAAATTCCATTAATTAATAAAGAAGATGACCAGATTATAAAAAATGTGGACTTGATAATAGAATTAAACAAAAAGTTAGAATCCATTAATCTTAATAGAGAAAAAGAAATTATTAAAAAGCAGATCGAGGCATTAGAAAAGCAAATAGATAATATTGTTTATGATTTGTATGGAATAACAGATAAAGAAAAAGAAATTATTGAAGAGGGCTAAAAATGAATGAAAAATTAAGAGAATTATCTAATGAAGAAAACTATGCAAATAAAGGAATAATAATTTCAGCAATCATAATTTTTGGGGGACTTCTGCCCAATATAGAGATAAGTTCTGTGAAAATTTTCTTTCCCGACTCTATACTTATACTACTAGTGGGATTTACTTCCATAATTTATTTTATGTCCTTAAAAGTAAATCAGAATGAAAGATACGATGGAAAGAGGCATATAATCATAACCACTCCTGTTTATAAATCCCTATTAAGTAAATCTATGTATAATCTATCCATTCTTTTGTTTATATTAACATTAATGAGAATTGTTTGTTTAATAATTAAAGAATTTATTTAAGTGTTTTATTGTTTTTTCTTCCCCACCCCCTGTCCCACTTCAATCCTCCCCCATCAAATAGCTCTTCCCATCTTTTTTATTTATGATTGATAATGAGTGATTATTAAGAAAATCTTTTCCAATAAAACTTGGTAATTCTTGTGCAAGATAACCCTTTACTCTTGGAATACCAACATAAATTTCTTGTTCAAATTTTTTAATCTCTCCATTTTCATCTCTAAAATTTATTTCACAAATACCTAATTCTATTAAATCCATATTAATATTTCCAAGCTGGACATTATATTTAGAAGGTTTAGAGTTATAAGGTATTCTTGTTCTTTTTATAGAACTCTCATTAATTATCGTAAAAGGGCAACCAGTATCAACAATGCCCTTACAAAAAAAGTTTGGCAGGTTTCCATACTTAACAGAAAAAGTTACCATATCCCTATCAAAACCTAAACTTTTTCCACTAAATAATGGAATTTTAAACATCTTATAGAACCATTATGCCTTCTTCTTCAGGAACAAACTCTATAACTGTTTTCGCAGGGTCTATGTTTTTACTTTCTAATATTTTATTAACTTCTTCTATAGAATTCCCAGAGGCAATAATTTCCCCTCTTTTAATTGCAACAAATTTGTTCAAAAAATCTTTTCTTAAATCTGATTTTTTATTCTGAAAAAAAATAAAATCTGTTTCAAAAGATTTTAACTCCATAGCTAATGTATTGGTTATCATCTTTAAATTATCAATCCTCTTTTATCGATAAAGTTATGTGTTTCTTTTTTATAAATTTATGCATTTTCATTTCCCACCAACCATAAACATACAATCTTGCCAATCTTTAAATAATCCTCATCTCTCTTTTTTCTATGTCAAAAATAGAACTCTTATCACCTGCAGGAGATTTTCGAAGTTTGAACTCTGCAATAAAAGCAGGAGCAGATGCAGTTTATTTTGGCTTGAAAGAATTTAATATGAGAGACTCTGCTAAAAATTTCTCAATTAAGGATTTAGATGAAATAAACAAGATTTGCGGGGAAAAAATTAAAAAATATTTAACCTTGAATACAATTATTTTTGACAATGAACTAAAAAATCTTGAAAAAATAATAAAAAAAATTAGGGGCAAGGTTGATGCTGTGATTTGCTGGGATTTAAGTGTTATTGAATTGTGCAGAAAATACAAAGTTCCATTTCATATTTCAACTCAGGCAAGTGTTTCAAATTCAGAAGCAGCAAAATTTTATAAAAAATTAGGAGCAAAAAGAATTATTCTTGCAAGAGAATTAAACTTAAAACAAATTAAAGAAATTTCAAAAATCATTCCTGTAGAAATATTTATTCATGGAGCAATGTGTGTTGCTGTTTCAGGAAGATGCTTTACTTCTCAGTTCCTTCATAATAAAAGTGCGAACAGAGGAAAATGCAGGCATCCTTGCAGAAAATCTTATAAAATAATTGACAGCGAAGGAAATGAATTAAAACTTGAAAACAATAAAGTTATGTCTGCCAAGGATTTATGCACTCTGCCTTTTATAGAAAAATTAAAAGCTTCTGGAATATCCTCATTTAAAATTGAGGGCAGAAACAGAGAACCAGAATATGTTTATCAAGTAACATTAATTTACAGAAAAGCCCTTGATAAAAAAATAAATAAAAAAGAAATTCAACAATCAATTAAAGAATTAAAACAAGTTTATAATAGAGATTTTTCAAATGGATTTTATTTTAAAACTCCAACTGCCGATGATTTCACAAATTCAGAGCATGGCTCTCAGCAAAAAACTAAAAAATTCATTGGAAAAGTTTTTCATTATTGGAAAAAATCAGGGGTTGCTGGAATAAAAATCTGTGCAGGAGAATTAAAATTGGGAGATGAAATTTTAGTTATTGGCAATAGCACATTTTTTAGAACAAAAATCAAAAGCATGGAAATTGAAAATAAAAAAATCAAAGAAGTAAAAAAAAGCCAAGAAGTTGGAATTGCCCTTCCTTATTGCAGAAAAAACGACGAGGTTTATGCAGTGGTTGAAAAAACTAATTTAAAATAGTCATATTCATTTCTTGCATAGCAATATTATTAACTTCTTCGATAATATAATTGCTTTCCAAAGCAAACCCAAGATTCTCCCCTGTAATTTTAAAATTATTTATTCCTATAACTTCTCCATCTGTATTTATCAAAGGCCCTCCTGAATTCCCAGGATTTAATGCAGCATCTGTTTGTATATATGCTGGCAATCTGTTGCTTCCAACCCTGTTCACAGCAGAAACAATTCCTTCTGATACAGAAAATGACAAGCCTAATGGGTTTCCTATTGCAATGACTTTTTCTCCAACCCTTATTCTATTTGAATCCCCAAACTTCAAAAAATTATAACTTCCTTTTATTTTTAATAATGCTAAATCCAGCTCAGAATTATATCCTACTAAAGACATTGATTTTGAAATTTGTTCTGCAGTAATTGCATTTGCATATTTTGCTCCTTCAAGCACATGAGCATTTGTTACAACAAAACCATCTTCTGTTATTATAAAACCAGTTCCTTGTGCAATATTTGTCTTTATGCTGACAACAGATTCAACAGCAGAGTCAATTATCCCAGAAAAATCCGCACTTGTTTTTGCTTTTATACTGCTTAATTCTCTTGTAAGATTCATTTCAGTTTGCATTAAACTATCACTTAATTCATTTATTTTACTTTGAAGTTCTGCATTATTTGTATTAATCTTATTATCAAGAACCTCTTTTGTCCAATTTATCTCATTAGTTATTTCTGTTGTTTTGAAATAAAAGAAAATTCCGAAACCTATTTGTGTTATTATTAGTATCACCATCAAGAGCATTATAAGTTTTATCTGTCTCTTTTTCATGTTTAATTTACTATCTTAGATTATTTAAAATTATCAGTTTTTGTGAATGTTTTTAAATACTTGTGATTTTATGAAAAGATGAAAAAAGAGAATAGATTAATAATCTTAATTATTTTAATTTTACTTGTAATAGGAATTATTCTTTTTTTTAGTTTAAGACCTTCTGAAGATATTTCAACAAATCAATCTCAAGACACAGAACTAAATCAAACTTATAATGAAAATCAAAATGAATCTATAATCTCAAATAAAACTCAAGATGAACCTGAAGCAATACCCACTCCTTCAGAAATATCTGGAATAGATTTAAGACAAGAAGATGGAGGATATTTTTGCAATGATTCTTCAAATCCTAAACATGGAGCAAGATTATACACTTATAAAATCATAGGAGGGATTAAGATATTATCAGAAGAATTTACAGAAAGTAAAAAAATAAACAATGTATGTAAAAACTATCCTCAAGTAAATCTTTCTGAACAAGGCATCTGGTATAATATGAGATGGCGGTGGCAAACCATAGATAACATAAATAAAATAGATGGTTATAGAATTTATCAATATTATGAACTTGAAGAAACTAATTTCACAAGAGAGTATGATTATTATGTTGAATTACCTTCTTCAGCTACTATGCTTTTAGATGATGGTTTGGAATTATGGGGAGAAGAAAAATTATAAAAATGCGCCAGCCGGGATTCGAACCCAGGTCATTGCCTTTTTCCTTGCACAAATTTTTGGGAACCTTTTTTTAAAAAGGGTTTATTGGGAAGGCAATATACTGCCACTATACTACTAGCGCTTAATTTAATATATATTTCACACTTGATAAATTTTTATATGTTCTTGTTTTTTACTCTAAATACTCGTGCCATTTTAAGCTGTTGAAGTTTTTTGTTCTTCAAGCTCTTTTAAATCTCGCTTTCCTTCTTCATATTCTCTTTTGATTCTTTCTAAAATATGGCTTACAAGTTTTTCACTTCTTTTTCTATACCCTATCCTCAATTCTTCTCTAGCTAATTCTAAATATTGCTGTCCAATTTTTTCATCATATTGTCCAATAACTCTTGCCATTTCAATTGTCTGCAACATTCTTGTAGCTGTATATCTTTCGAGTAATTTGGTTTCATCGAAAAGGTGATTTCTAATAATAGATCTTGCTTTTTTAAGTAATCTTGCATCATTAAATATAACACCATCAATAGGTGGGGCATATCTTGCTCTATCTATCATAATTTTATCTTCATCAGATTCTAAGTAACTCTTAATTCTCATTTCAACATCTGATAAATATTCCTGAGTAATTTGTGTTTTAGGATTAGTAAATTCTTTATATGTATTCCATACATTATTAGCTCTTATTCCTCTTGTTACTCTTTCAATGTATGGTTTTAATCTTCCTGATCTTCCTTTTACACTTGTTTTTATAAGTTTTTTCTTTTGTTCTTGTTCTCTTACTATTTGAATTAATGGAGACTCTTTCAAAAAATCTGGAACTCCTGGTAATTTTGAGATAGTTCTACTTGAAACATGAGCTAAATATACTAAACCTTTTCTTAGTTTATCTTTTCTTCTAGTTGACCTTAATTCTGGTATTGAATCTAACTGAGTTTCTAAACCAAAGTCTTTTAAAATTTCAAGATATCTATGTAAATCAGTATTTGATCTTCTACTGTACTTTTTTGAATCTAAAACATTTTCTAGATTTTCTATTTGAGCTTCTAGCTCATTTATTCTTGTTCTTTGTATTTCTAGAATCTTACTTGTTTCTTCTTTTGAATTTTCTCTGTATTTTTCTAAAAGTCCTACAACTTCTTCTAATTGAGAAGTATCAGATAAATTAAAGTCATCTGGATTTACTCCAATAGTAAATAGTGCTTCTAAAATCCAATTATGTTTGGTTTCAGAGTCTCTCCTACTAAAAACACGTGTTCCTTGTGAAAAATCTTGGTATAATCCTTTTTCTTCATATCTTATTTTTGTTCTTCTTCTATTTTTTAATATTTCTTTAAAGTTGGGGAGGTATTTTTTCCAGAATTCTTCTTGTGACATTCCATATATTCCTCTTACTGATTCATCAATATCAATAGGACTTCTTCCAGTAAGTCTTCTAAAAAAACTTTTAATTCCTAATATTTTTCTAGTAGTTTTTTCAGAAAAATTTTCTTCTAATTCTCCTTTATAGTTATGGCTTATATAAATTATCCCATTAAATAATCCTTCTAACTGATTTATTGGTGTTTCTTCAGCCATCATACTCTTTTTTCTTAATTTACTTGTTTTCATTAATTTTCTAAATCTTCTGCTTCTTAAGTAGTGGCTTAATAAATATAGGTTTTCTTCGTATCTTCTTATTTGTCCCAAAGTTAAAGCTCTTGATTGTAAAATTTTGTTTATGTCATTAATTGCAAGACTAATTGAAGCTATTCCAAGTGACTTCATAGATTGTGTTAATATGTCCTTATTAGATTGCCCTACATTTTTTGCTAGTTCTTCTATTTTTCTTACATCAATTCCTATTTTAGCAGATATTTCTGGATTTTTTTTAATTGTTTTTTGAAGTGCTGTTAAATTATATCTCATATTTCCTTTTCTTAATCCATCTGTTCTATTTTCTACTACTTGTAATCCTTTTTTTATCAATAGGGGAAGCGGAATAACAGAAATTCCTCTTGTTTTGTCTTCTTCTGAAACCATATTCTCAAGAGATGTTAATTTTTCTTCTTTTTCTTGTAGTTCTTGCATTTCTCTTGAAATTTTTCTTACTTGATCTTCATTAAACTCTAGTTTCTTTCCATCTGCTTTTTCAAATTGAAATGAGGAAACTGTATCTAATGGATTTCCTGATATTATCTGTGCTTGAATTTGCACTTGGCTTCCCCAGTTTCTTCTAGCTGCTTCAACTTGGCTCCTTAATTGTGCAAGAAGTTTTTCTCTTTGTCTTCCTAATTTAATTTCATATAGAGTTATTCTTCTTGTTTTTCTATTTAAAGCAGGCTCTTCTAGTGTAAGAAAATCAACTATATCTCTTGTTTCAGTTAGTTTTCCATTCTCCTTGTGGTATGTTAGAGCTACTTCTCTGTATTTTTTACAATCTAAGTGTACAATAGAAAGTATAGATTCTACAAAATTTTGGTAAGCATCCCCTAACAATAAATAAGGATTTTGTGAATGGATTTTTGCTATTCTTGCTTTTTTTTGAGGTTTGACTCTATATTCTATTCTTAGATCTTTCAATCTATCATCTAAAATTCTTTCTCTTCCATTATTTCCTTCATTAGTTCTTTCCATAGTTAATCTGTGGTGGTGGGTTGGGGGGGTTATTATCATGCCGGGTCTTTCTTTTTGTATCTCATTAATTAATGGAACTAAATAGACTCTTGTAGGTCTGCGTGTTACATGAATAGCATCAATTATTTCATCTCCTTCTACTAACTTACCATCTCTTTCTGTGAGTAAATCAATAGCCGCATTAATTTCTCCTCTCCAGTATTCTCTCTGGTCGGGAGTCATTCCCATGATTTTTATTTCATTTGGACTTATTCCTAAGGCTTTAGATAGTCTTTCTCCTGTTCTTCCATAAAAGCGCATATCTGGATTTTTTAGATGTTTCCTTAAATTACTCTCAGATATCCCTATAGCTTCAGCTGCTTTTGATATGCTTCCAAATTTATTTTTAAGTAGTCCTATTAATTCCATAGTTTTTAAAAAAAACATATAACTTATAAATCTTACTATTTGTTACTATTTTAGAGTAAGATATAGAAAGGTTTAAATATCCTATAATTTTTTGGTGGGTATGGAAAAGAAAAAATCATTTTTTAGAGAAGCAACAAAATCTGAAATTAAAAAAAAAGATTTAGTAGATGTAGCTTCATTATCTGATATTAGAAATTTAGAAGAAAATCAATTTGTAATTATTTCTCCTTTAGTTCCTAAGGGTTTTGAATCTGCAAGAAAATTTATGAAACATGGCAGAGAAGTAAGGCCAAAAAGATTTTACTCACTTAAACAAGCTTTAGAAGATGGAAGAACACCAATCCAAATTAGAGAAAAGGCATTTGATAATCTTAAAGGTTTTGAGTTTTGTGGTTATACATTCATGCCTTTAGGAAGAGACCAAAGAAAAAGAAAAGTCTCTTTAACAGATTGTTCAGAAGGAGCTAGAATTTATGCATATTCTCACCAAGTTCCTGGAACAGAGATTGGAGTTAAGCCTTATGCTGATTCAAAAATAGTGAGAAGAGATGGAGCAGAAATAGTTGTAGATTTGCCTTCAAGAACAGAAGGAGAAAGAAGAATCCAATTAAAATTAATATCTGTTCCAGTTGTAGATAGTTCTGAAAAATATATCATCGGTATGGGCATAGGTTCTGACCACTCTTGTCCAACTAAAAGATTTAATATAAGATACAAATATGCAGATGATAAAGAAAGTTCAGGCATAGTTAATATGTGTTCGCATGAAATTGCTGCTTATCTTGCAACTATAGATTATTTTTGGAATGAAAAAAAGAACATAATCCCTTTGCAAATGTCTCAGTTTGCAATTCCTTCTCAAGAAGCAGTAGATTATTATTTGAGATGGGAAAATAATGTTTTAGTTAGAGATGATAATTTAAAAACAAAAGATAAATTAAGAAAACCTAATAGGGCAGATAAGGAAATTGGTTTGTGGGCTTTAGTAAGAGATTTAGGACATGATAAAACTTTTTATTCGAGAGCAGATAGAGATGGGTTGTTATCACAATATAAATGGAAGTTTTAGATAATTTTTTAAACTTCTATTTTCTAATCTCTATATTATGACAAATAAAAAATTTTATGTTACAACTGCAATAGATTATGTATCTGGAGAGCCACATGTTGGCCATGCATATCAAAAAATTATAGCTGATGTTTTAGCTAGATGGAACAAGATTCAGGGAAAAGATGTATTTTTCTTAACTGGAACAGATGAACACGGGCAAAAAATTTCAAAAGCAGCAGAAAAAGCAGGAAAATCAGAAAAAGAATTTGTAGATGAATTATCAAAAAAATTTAAACAAGCATGGAAATCTTTAAACCTTGATTATGACAGATTTATAAGAACAACAGACAAGGACCATGAAGAAAAAGTCCAAGAATTTATTAAGTTGATGAATAAAAAAGGCGATATTCATAAAGGAAAATACTCTGGACTTTATTGTGTTGATTGCGAAGCTTATGTCACAGAAAAAGATTTAGTTGGAGGCAAATGCCCATTTCATCCTAATAAAGAACTAACTGAATTAAGTGAAGAAGCTTATTTTTTTAAACTAAGTAAATATCAAAATAAACTCCTTGAATTATATGAAAAAAATAAAAAATACATTCTTCCAAAATTCAGAAGACAGGAAATAATTAACAGAGTAAAAGAAGGACTTAAAGATTTAAATATAACAAGAACAAATTTTTCCTGGGGAATTCCTTTTCCATTAGATAAAAAACATGTGACTTATGTATGGTATGAAGCTCTTTTAAATTATATAACTGGAATTGATTGGCCTTCTAAAAAATTCAAAAAATTCTGGCCTGCAGATGTTCAACTTCTTGGAATTGATAATAGTTGGTTTCATTGTGTGATTTGGCCTGCAATGCTAATGTCTGTGGGAATAAAAACAGCAAATACAATTTTAATAAATGGATTTTTAACTTTTAATTCACAGAAAATATCCAAATCTTTAGGAAATGTAATTTCTCCTATTGCATTAGAAGAAAAATATGGGGCAGATTCTATAAGATATTTTGTTTGCAGAAATTTTGTTTTTGGACAAGATGGAGATTTTTCAGAACAAGCTTTAATTGACAGGCATAATAATGAACTTGCAAACAAATTAGGAAACTTGGTTTCAAGAGTTACAAGTCTTGCTGAAAAATATGGCATTGAAAAAACAAAGAACAAACTAATTAAAAAATTAAAACTAAAAAAAATAGAAAACTATTTTGAAAACTATGAATTAGATAAAATCCTAAATGAAATCTTTGCTTTTATTGATGTCTGCAATGAATATGTTCAAAGCAAGAAACCATGGGAAACTCATGATAAAAAAGTTCTTTATGAGTTAGTTGATTCAATTAAAGCAATTGCGATTTTGCTTTGGGCATTTATTCCAGAAACAAGTGAGAAGATTGCTAAGCAATTTAATTTTAAAATTGATTATAATGAGATTGAGAAACCTTTAAAAGTTGAGAAAATTAAGAAAGAGGGGATTTTGTTTGAGAAGATTTAAGATGGCAAATATAAATTTCAAAGAATGGCTAAAAACTGATTTAAGAGTTGGAAAAATCTTAAAAGCAGAAGATATTGAAGGAGCTGACAAACTTTACAAATTAGAAATAGATTTAGGTGGGGAATTAGGAAAAAGAACAATTTGTGCTGGAATTAAAGAACATTATTCTAAAAAAGAATTAGATGGAAAAAAAATAATTGTAATAGTAAATTTAGAACCAAGAGAAATAAAAGAAATTGAAAGCAAAGGAATGCTGTTAGCTGCTGTTTCTGATGATAAAAAAGAAGTTGTTTTATTGAGTCCTGAAAAAGATGTGAAAGAAGGGATGAAGGTTAGTTAGAATGATGAAAAAATTAAAATTAAATTTAGAAGGAAAATTGGTTTACAAAGGGCAACTTGTAATAGGGAAACCAATAGGAAAATCGAAAGTATTATGGCATCCAAAAGGTGAAAAAGAAAGAGATGAAATTAGATTTCATTATATTATGCGGGGTTTTGCTCAAACTGTGGCAACATCTGAAATTCCAGATTCTTATCTTGAAGGAGAAAAATTAAATAGAGATAATATATGTTATACCCCTATCCAATTCTATAAAATCGAAATTTAACTAACCAAATTATCTCAAACCCAAAGCTCTCAAAAATCTCTCACCTAAAGACAAGGGTATTTTTTTCTTTCCAAGAAGTTTTGCTGCAATATCCATATAAGCTTCTGAAGACTTGCTTCTTGGTTTTGTGTGAATAACAGCATCTTTTTTTACAAGTGATTCAGAAATATGAATATCTTCAGGAACAACTCCAAGTATTGGAACTTCAAGCATGTCTTTAATGCTCTGGAGGCTCATTTCAGTCTTGTCTCCCTTTACTCTTGTAACAATAACACCCTTAACATTTTTTTTCATTTCTTCAGCAAGTTTTATTGCTTTCAAAGAATCTGTCACAGATAGTATATTAGGATTTGTAACCACAATTACTTCATCAGCAACATCCATAGAAAGTTTTGCTTCATCTCCAAGTCCTGCTGCAGAATCAAAAATAATATTCTTTGAGATTCCTCTTAATTCTTTTGTTGCACCCTTAATTAATTTTGTATCAATTTTCTTTAAATCTTTTAATGATAATGAACAAGGAATAATTTTTGTTCCAGAACCATGCTCGTATATTGCTTCTTCTATTTTTGCTTTGTTCTGAAGAACATGATTAAAACTTACAGGAACCAAAGGAGCACCAAAATATAATCCGATATTTGGTGTAGTCAAGTTAGCGTCAACAATAACAACGTCTTCATTAAACTTATTCAAAGCAGCCCCTAAATTTACAGCTGTTGTGGTTTTTCCAACCCCCCCTTTTCCAGATGTTATTGTATAAACTTTTGCCATATTTGTTTTTTAAAATTTTTCTTAATAAAATACTTAATAAATTATTTTATGGATTTCTAATATTTAAACTTTATTTGTTTCTCTTTTTAAATCTTTAGTTTAGAACTTGCTTTACATTAATCATATATCTCTCTACAATTTCACTATATTCTTTTAACTGCTCCATATTAATATTCACCCACTTGCCTTTATCCAAAACTTTTAATGCCACGTTTTTTCTGAATTCTCCTTCACTTGTTTTTTCCATTTTATCTATTCTCTTAAAAAAATCATACAACCCAATTCCTTCAAGAATAAATGGATTTTTTTTGTGAATTTCTTTTATTTTTTCTACTTTTAATTTAGGAACTAAAGGAATTATTTTTATTGATTTCTTTTTCTTAGCTCTTTCTAATAATAAATCTATAGAAATCTCTATCATACTTCTCCATCTTTCAATTAAATTAAGCATAACTCCTGTTGTTTTTGTATATTTCATACTTACATGAAGTAAATGGTCAGCACTTATTTTTTCTTGAATTAATCTATCCATTGTGAGAAACCCTCTTTTTCAGAAGGCATAAGAATTATAAGTAAAAGCAGGTATTTATACTTTTCTCTAAAAAGCTTGTATTTATACTTTTCTCTAATTTGCCTTGATTTTTAAATTTACTTTTCTAAAAAAATCCTTTGTTTCTAATAAAAACCCTTTAATTGTTTCAATTGTTAATGTATCAATTTTTGAGTCATTTGACATTATCACTACTTTATCATTTTTCACAAATTCAAAAGGGCTTTCTTTGTGCTTTTTAGCAATATCTAGAATTTCTTTTATTTTTTTCACTTGTTCCTGAGACAAACCATATCTTTCAGCAATTCTTTCAAATGTCCTGAAATTTTCTCGCGGGTCCTTATATAATTCAATTCTTTTGTAAAGATATTCATACTGCAAAACAGAATTTATAAGATGTATGGCAGAAGTTGAGATGTTCTCTAATATCTTTAATAAAAGTTTTTTTTCCTGCACAATCTTAATTGTTATATAAGTCAAATGGTCTGCTGTCTCTAATTGCTTTTTTGCTTTTTCCAAACTTAATGCATATTTTTCCTGAAAAACCATAGAGAAACAATATTTAGGAGATTATTATAATTTTCTATTGGCTCAGTTCCAAAATTGCTTCAGCCAAATCCCCATTATTTTTTTCCAAAGCATTTCTTGCCTCTTCTTCGCATTTCCCTGTTTTTTCCATAACTTGCTTTATATCTTCTTCACTTATTCCTTTTTCTTCCTCACTTACTTCTCCTGTAATCTGAAAGCTTTCATTTCCCTGCATATCTATCTTAAGTATCTGAGGATTTTCTATAATTATATCTTTGTCTTCTTGCTCAATTATAACTCTTTTAGCTGGAATTTCATCTTGCTTAATGCCCATCTTAGACATCATTGATTTCATTTTTCTTGGGTCAATTGAAGGAAACATTTTTTAACCACCAATAGGCCAGAAAATTCTTAAAAATACTGAAAAAACAAGCAGCAAGATTATAAAAATAATTACGTGTTTTGGGTCTAATTTTAATTTTGATGGATACTCCTCATTATATCTCATCAAACCGCCAAATCCTGCTGGCATATTTATTTTTTCTGCCATGATTCTTAAAAAAAGCAAGACTATATAAACTTTTTTAAATCTTCTGTAAGTATACTTAATATGGACAAAACTTATAATGCAAAAGAAATAGAAAAAAAATACAAAGATTTTTGGGAAAAAGAAAAAATCTACAAATTTGATTTAAAATCAAAAAAGAAAATTTATTCTATTGACACTCCTCCCCCCTATGCATCTTCAGGACACTTGCATGTAGGGCATGCTCTTCATTACACGCAGTTTGAAATTATTGCGAGAATAATGAGACAGCTTGATTTTAATGTTTATTTTCCTCCAGGATTTGATGACAATGGTTTGCCTACTGAAAAATATGTTGAAGAAAAACTTGGAATTAATAAAAAAACCACAGACAGAGCAGAGTTTAGAAAACTATGCTTAAAAGAAACAAAAAGAGTTGAAGAGGAATATTCTGAAAGAGTATTTAAAAAATTAGGGCATAGTTATGATTGGGACTTGGTTTATCAAACAATTTCTCCAGAAGCCCAAAAAATATCCCAAACAGTATTTCTTAAACTTATTAAAAATAAGAACTGCTACAGAAAACAAGAGCCTGTTATATGGTGCCCTTATCATGAAACAGCTTTAGCTCAAGCAGAAGTTGAAGATTTAGAGAGAACTACAAAGCTTAATTATATTGATTTTGATATTAAAGGCGAGAAAAAGAAAGTAACTATTGCAACAACCCGTCCAGAATTTCTTCCTGCTTGTGTTGGAATATTTGTCAATCCAAATGACAGCAGATTTAAAGATTTAATTGGAAAAGAATTAATTGTTCCTATTTTTAATTTTCCGGTCAGAGTTATGACAGATGAAAAAGTTGACAAAGATTTTGGGACTGGTGTTGTTATGGTATGCACTTTTGGGGATAATACTGACATAGAATGGTGGAAAAAACATTGTCTTGAACTGAAAAATCTTTTGAATCCTGATGGAACATTAAAAGAAATTGCTGGAAAGTACAAAGGAATGAAGATTGAGGAAGCTAAAGAAAAAATTATCCAGGAATTAAAAAAACAAGGAAGATTAAAAAAACAAGAGCCACTGAAACAAACAGTTGGAAGTTGTTGGAGATGCTCAAGTCCTGTTGAATATATCACAGCAAAACAGTGGTTTATTAAAACATTGGAGCATAAAAAAGATTTAATTAAAAGAGGAAAACAAGTCAAATGGTATCCTGATTTTATGAGAGTAAGATATGAAAACTGGGTTAAAAATCTTGGATGGGATTGGGTTATCTCAAGGCAGAGATATTTTGGGATTCCTATTCCTGTTTGGTACTGCAATGATTGCAACAAAATAATTCTGCCAGAAGAAAGAGAACTTCCTATTGACCCAATGCAAATTAAGAAAAAATGCCCTAAATGCAAAAAACAAGCAAAACCTGACACAGATGTTTTTGACACATGGATGACTTCTTCAAACAGCCCAGAGGTTGCATGTCAATGGCTGAAAAATCCAGAAACATATGAAAAAATAACTCCAATGTCTTTAAGACCTCAGGGGCATGATATTATCAGAACATGGGCATTTTACACTATTTTAAAGAGCCATTTGCTTTTCAATAGAATTCCTTGGAAAGACTTGGTAATAAGCACTTTTGTTCTTGATTCTAAAAGAAGAGGAATGCACAAAAGCAAAGGAAATGCAATTTGGGCAGATGAAATCATAGAAAAATATGGAGTTGATACATTCAGATATTGGGTTGGAACTGCTTCTATTGGAAGTGATTTGCCTTTTAATGAACAAGAACTTGTTGCAGGACAAAGATTTTTAAAAAAACTCTGGAATGCTTCAAGATTTGTATTTATGAATTTAAAGAATTATAATGGAAAAAAACCAAAACTAATGCTTATTGATGAATGGATGCTTCAAAAAATTGCAAAGCTCTCAAAAGAAGTTAAGGAACTTTATCTGAACTACAACATAGCTGAAGGAAAGAAAAAAATTGAAAATTTCTTCTGGCATGATTTCTCTGATAATTATCTTGAGATTGTCAAAGACAGAATTTATAATTCCAAAAGCAATAAAAAAAAGTCCGCACAATATGTTTTATATTATTCTTTATTGACAATTCTTAAATTAATTGCTCCAATAACTTCATTTATTACTGAAGAAATTTATCAAGAAAGATTTGCAAAAGATGAAAAATGCAAAAGCATTCATATAAGCAAATGGCCAGAATTTGAAAATAAAGAAAATAAAGAAATTTCAGACACAGGAAACTTATTTATTAAAGTTCTTGAAAAAGTAAGACATGAAAAAGCAAAAAAGCAAAAATCAGTAAAAGCAGAAATTGTTTTAACTCTTGAAAAAAAAGATACTGAAAAATTAAAAAATGTTTTAGATGATTTAAAAGCTGTTATAAATGCAAGGGAAATTAAACAAGGGAAATTTAGGATTGAGTTTATCTGAAGATAAATTTATAAATCAAGTAACACTCTATTTCATATTAAAAATAAAATGGCATTAGTAAGAAAACCTCTTATATTGACTGAAGAAGATAAAAAAGCAGTTGGAGCAATTAGAGCGAGAGCAGTTCAATTAGCAATGGAAGCAGATAGAAGACAAAGAGAAGGAGAAAGAGCATTAGAATATAGACAGAGAAAACCTATACCTATATATCTGCCACAAGAAAAGTAACACCATATGTCTTCGTGAAATAGCTTGATTTATATTTAATTTATTTTCCTTAAATTTTGAAATATATTTTCTTTTATACATTTCTTTTTAAATAAAATATTTTCTATAAAACTATGGAAATTGTTGATATTCAAGGAGAAGTAATTTCAGATAAAGGGCCTAAAAAAATTGAAGATTTAAAACCAAGAACAGAAACAATTGAAGAAACTATTCTTACTGATAATATGACTTTTCCAACAGCAATAAGGGATTTAAATGGAAGAGGATATCACAGATTAACACTCCAAACAAGATTTTCAAAAAGCGATGGAGGATGTTCTTATAACTCTTATTTATATGATTCTAAAGGAGAAATTATCCAGTTTAATGGAGATACGATGAGATTTTTTCCAAAGTTTGAAGTTAATATGAGAGAAAGTCATCGAAATGCCTGTGATGAAATAGAGCAATCATATTATGAAACCCAAACAATATTTGATAACATTCTCAAAGCACATTTTGGTTATTAATTCACTTATTATTCCACTTAAATTTATAAACATCTTCTTCTTATTCTGTTAATGATATCAAAAGATGAACTAGAAGAATTAATTGAAGAACTTGAAAAAATTAAAGGAAGGCACACTGAACTTGTTAGTGTTTATGTTCCTGCAGGCTTGAATAAAAATGTTGTTTCAAAACAAATTGAATCTGAAAAAGGAACAGCCTCTAATATTAAAAGCAAGACAACTATGAAAAATGTTGTTGATGCTTTAGAAACAATTTCAAGAGAATTAAAATTATATAAAAACACTCCAGAAAATGGAATGGCTATTTTTTGCGGGAATGTTTCTGAAAAAGAAGGGCAGCCAGATTTGAAAACCTGGATTATTGAACCTCCAAAACCATTAAAAACAAGACTTTACAGATGTGACCAAGTTTTTGTTTTAGAGCCATTAAAAGAAATGATGGAAGTTGATGAAGTTTATGGTTTGGTTGTAATGGATAGAAAAGAAGCAACTCTTGGATTGTTAGAGGGAAAGCAAATTAAGGTTTTGAGAAAAATGACTTCTGGTGTTCCTGGGAAATATAAAACCGGTGGGCAGAGTGCAGCACGATTTAGCAGATTGAGGGACCAGGCAGCAAAAGAATTTTACAGAAGAATTGCGGGCTCGATGAAAGAGCTTTATTTTAATTTGAAAAATTTAAAAGGAATAATTATCGGAGGTCCTATTCCAACTAAAGAGGAGTTTGTCAAAGAAGGACAAATAACTGCTTCATTAAAAGATAAGATAATTGGAATGAAAGACATAGGAAACACAGATGAGTCTGGTTTAACTGATTTGGTTCAGGCAAGCCAAGACCTTTTAGCTGAGCAGGAAATTATATATGAAAAAAAGATTCTTGAAAACTTTTTTGAAAAATTAGGAAAAAACAACAAAGTTGCATATAAAAAACCAGATATTGAAAAAGCTCTTAAATATGGAGCAGTTAAAACTCTTATCTTAAGCAAAAAATTAAAAAAACAAGATATTTTAGATTTTAAGAAAAAAGCAGAAACCACATCAACTGAAATTGAGATTGTTTCTACTGAAACAGAAGAAGGGGAGCAGTTTTATAATCTTGGGGGAGTGGGTGCTTTGTTGAGATTTGATATTTAAGAAAAGTTTTTAAATATTCTAATTTTTAGTTTTATATGAGGGTTAAAGTTTATGACTTGACATTAAAACAAAGAATAAACCTTCATTTTAAACAATTTAAAAAATATTGTTATTTTGCTATCGCCACAACCCTAATCTTGCTTTTGCTTCTTTTTATTTTAAAATCCTTGTTTAAGATACATTATTTAATCTCTTTTATGATTGCTTATTTTATTGCAGCCTCAATAAACTTTATCTTAAACAAATATTACACCTTTAATTTATTTAATCCAAAGACAATTTCAAGATTATATTATGAATTTTCTATTCTTAATGCAGGAGTTTTTATTTTGAACTTGGTGTTTCTTTATGTTCTTGTAGAATTTTTTAATATTTGGTATTTTTTTGCCCAAGTCCTGATAAGCCTTGGTTTTGCTCCAGTAAAATTTTTTATAAATAAAAAATTGGTTTTTAGCCACAGATAATAACCTTTAAAACTCTATTCTTCTTAAAATATCCATGAGTCCAGAAATAAATTCACAAACTGAACTAGAAATAGAAAAAGAAAGAGAAAATCATAATTTGAATAAAATTGAGGCGGCCCTGTTTATTTCTGGGAGATGGCTAAGTCTCCAAGAGCTTATTATGCTCACAGACATTAATCCAATACTTTTAAAACAATTGCTTGAAAAATTAAATAATAAATATTCAAATATGAATACTGCTCTTGATATTTTATCAAAAGAAAATTCTTGGAAAATGGATGTTAAATCAGAGCATACAGACATGATTAATAAATTTGCAACAGGTTCAAGTGAGTTCACAAAAGCAGAGCAGGAAACACTTGCTGTTATTGCATATAAACAGCCAATAAAACAATCAGTCATTGTCAAAATCAGGGGAAACAAATCTTATGAGCACATAAGAAAATTCGTCCAGCTCGGCTTGCTTAAATCAAAAAAATTAGGACGCACAAAAGAATTAAATTTATCTGAAGAATTTTATGATTATTTTCATGTTCAAAATAAAGAGAGTTCTGATAATTCCCTAAATATTGAAAAAAAATCTGATTTGAAAAAATGAAATTCCTTCCTTATATTTATTTAAGCTATATGTTTGTCTCTTTGTATTTCTTATCCTTTTTTCTAATTCTATTTTTTAAAAACAGAAAAAAAATTCATGATTATCCAAAACCAAAAAAAGATTATTCTTTAAGTGTTATAATTCCTGCTTATAATGAAGAAAAAACAATCAAAGACACTATAAAATATGTTGCTGAGTCTGAATACCCTATTAAACAAATAATTGTAGTTAATGATGGAAGCAAAGATAAAACATCTGAGATAGTTAGAAAACTTCTCGGGAAATATAGTAATTTGAAATTATTTGACAAGGAAAATCAGGGGAACAAGGCTTTTGCAGTGAATTATGGTTTGAAAGGAGTAAACACAGAATTAATTGCAGTGGTTGATGCTGATTCTTATCCTAAAAAAGATGCTATAAAAAAAATGATTGGTTTTTTTAATGATGAAAAAGTTGGAGCAGTAACCTGTCCTTGTCAAGCAAGAAATAAAACAAGATTCATAGAAAAACTTCAGGCAATTGAATATAATATAATTGCTTTTACAAGAAAACTCCTTGATTTTGTTGATGCAATTTATGTAACTCCTGGAACACTTGCAATTTACAGAAAATCTGCATTAGATGATATTCATGGTTTTGATACTTCGAACATGACAGAAGATATTGAAGCAACATGGCACTTAACTCATAATGAATGGCAAAGAAGAATGTGCCTTTCAACAAATGTTACAACAACAGTTCCTTCTAAATTCAAAGAATGGTTTAAGCAAAGAAGAAGATGGAATATTGGAGGCTTGCAATGTATATGGAAATACAAAAGTAATTTTTTCAAAAAAGGAATGCTCGGATTTTTTATTCTTCCTTTTTTTATTCTTCAGACATTTCTTGGTTTGCTTGGGTTAAGCATATTTTCCTATCTCATAACTCGGAATTTAATATCAAGATATCTTATCACAAAATATACATTAATTGCTGGAACAGAGCTATTGACTTTAGAAGACTTTTTTATCACACCAAGTTTCTTGAATTATCTTGGGATTGTTTTGTTTGTTTTTGGAGTGATATTTACTTTTTCAGTTCTGTACTTAATGAAACAGGAAGTTCTTAAAAAACAAAACCTTTTTAATATCTTTTTTTATATGATAATCTATTTAACAGCATATCCTTTTATTATGCTAAACTCAATGTATCATGCAATCAGAGGGAAAAACATTTGGAGATAAAATGAATAATAAACATGCATTTTGGCAGGCTCTTATTTTGACTTTAATAGTTTTTAACATAGGAATTTATTTTGGTTATTCACTTGAGAAAAACCGGGTTGAAAAAATAGACCAATTGTATATTAGTTCAGAACTGGAGTTATTGGATATAAGGGCACAGAATGATATTTATACTTTTAATAATATTAATTGTGATAATCTCATAAAAGAAAATATCTTGTTTGCTGACAGAATTTATGAAGAAGCTAAACTCTTAGATGATTATGAAGGAGCAAGCAGAATTAGTGATGCACTTATTTTAAGGCATAAAAAATATGATATTTTAAGAACACAATTATGGATAAATAGTATAAAACTAAAAGAAAAATGCAAAATCTCTTATCATAATGTAGTTTACTTTTACAAATACTCAAATAACAACCCTCCAATTGAAACAAAAGCAAAACAAAGTACCTTCTCAAGAAAACTCGGGGATTTAAAAAATGAAAAAGGAGAAAGAATACTTTTAATTCCTATTTCAGGTGATGCTGATTTTGGAGCAATAAGAATATTAATGAATAACTACAATATCACAGAGCAAGAACTCCCAGTTGTTCTAATTGATGAAAAAATAAAAATCACAGAAATAGAAGATTTAGAAAATATTGAGTTGTATATTGATTGAAATATTGATTGAAACACTATAATCCAGTGCAGAAATAAATAAAAACAAAGTTTTCTTTTTAATTTCATGATTTTAAAATGTTTTAAATGTGGAAGAAACGAAGATGAAGTAAAACTCCTTGATGCAATAACTTTCAACCAGATTACTAAAATTTGCGAAGAGTGTTCTTTGCTTGAAGATATTCCAGTTATAAGAAGACCTTCAACATTTCAATTAAAATCAAGTGAAGAAGGAAACAAAAATGTCCATGTCAGACTTGAAAGAATATCAGAAACAGACAGCAATAAATCAAAAATATCTAAAATAGCTCATGAAATAACTCAAAAAAATATCTCAGTTTTTGAAGAAAAAAAAGATGACTTTGAAAGAAAATCAATTCTTGCAAAATCTAAAAACAAACCACTTCATCTGATTGATAATTTTAATTGGCATATTCTTATGGCTAGAAAAAAGAAAAAACTCTCAAGAAATCAATTAGCTGAATTTTTAGGAGAAAGTGAAACTGCAATTAAAATGATTGAAAACAAGGAGTTTCCTGATGATGCTCCAAAACTAATAAACAAACTTGAACAGTTTTTTGGAATAAAACTCAAAAAACAAGAAATTATTGAAAAGCAAAAAGAGACTCCAAACAAACCTGCGTTTTCAAGTTGGGGTAAAACACAGGAATTTTTTGAACATGAAACCCCTGAAAAAAATTTAGAATCTCCAGAAATAAAGAATTCAATATTTAAAAAATCCTCTTTTAATTTACAGCAAGAAGAACCTAAGCAAGAACCTTTAATTAATGGGCAGGATATTAAAAAAGATTTAATTGTTAATAAAAAATCTATAAAAAACTTAACAATAGGAGATTTAAAAAAATTACAAGGACTAAAAGAAGATAATAATAAAACTAAAATTGAAAATTCAGGTAAAAGTCTCTTTGATTTAATATGGAAAAGAGGCAAAGAAATTAGGGAAAAAAAACAAGCTGAAAAAGAAGAAGAAATGTTAGGTGATGAAATTGAGATGACTGAAGATGGATAACAAGATTTAAATTTCTTGTTAGAGAAAGAACTATCAAACATAACATTTAAAAATCTATTTTTTTTGTATACAAAATGGAAATCAACTATATTAAGGATGAAAAAAATGAAGCTGAGATTGAATTAGATAATCTTACAATAGCTGAATTGCTTAGAACATATTTAAATGAAGATGATTCTGTGAGTTTTGCTGCATGGAAAAGAGAACATCCAAGCAAAAATCCTGTGCTAAAAACAAAGACAAAAACAAAGACAGTTAAAAAAGCAATTTCAGATGCTGTTAGCCAGATAGAAAAACACCTTGATAAATTAGTTGCTGATTTTAAAAATTCAAAAACTGAATAAAGTGATTTAGAAATACTAAAGACAAAACCATCAGTGCTTTTTCTTTCTTAGCATAATAACTTAATAGCTACATAGATGTTTGATTTAACAAAAAATCAAAAACAATATAAATAACTATTTCTTTGATTTATTATGGATGAAAAATATTCCAAGCAGGATGAAAAAAAACTTTTGAAATTAGCAAGGCAATCAATAGAAGAAGAATTTAGTTCAAAAAAAATTGATAATTTAGAAGAAGATAAATTTAATGAGAAAAAAGGAGTTTTTGTAACTTTAACTAAAAATAATGACTTGAGAGGATGCATTGGTTTTGTTTATCCTTTAATGAAGATTAAAGAAGCTGTGATTAAAGCTGCAAAATTATCTGCATTTTCTGACTCAAGATTCCTGCCATTAGAAGAAAAAGAATTAAATGATATTAAAATAGAAATCTCAGTTTTAGATATTCCTAAAGAAATTCAGTCATCTCCAAAGAACTTAGAAATTGGAAAACATGGTTTAATATGTGAATATAAAGGATATTCTGGTTTGCTTCTTCCCCAAGTTGCAATAGAGCACAATATGAATTCAAAAGAATTTTTAGAAACTGTTTGTGAAAAAGCTGGTTTATCTAAAAATACATGGAAAGAAAAAGATTTTAAACTTTACAAATTTTCCTGCCAGATTTTTTCTGAGAAACATAACACTGTAAAACAAAAATCTTTATAAATTCAAAATTTCTATAAATCTTACTTAAAATGAATGATTTTGATCCAGCTGTACAGAATTCAGAGCTAAGCAAGCCTGAAAGTTCGCATTTGTTAATGGAAGGTTATGAGGGAGATATGTCTTCCAGAGTTCTAAGTGGAGCTTATTTAAAAACAGATAATCAAATAGCAAGAGAACTTAATTCTCCAAAATTCCATGGAGGTTTAACAGAACATTTTCAGTCTATTTATGCTCCAGAAGAATCTGGATACCAAGAAATTCTTGCTCAAGCAGTTCAAAAAAAAGTTTGTCCGGTGCCTTATTTAGAACTTCACCAAGGAGGAAAACCAAGAATATTATGTGATAGATGTTTAGAAGAAGATTCTTTTGAAGAAGATTCTCTTGAAAAACTTTGCGCTTATCGTGATGCTTATTTGGACCCTTAACACCAAAATCCTTATTAATCTTTAACTTCTCTTAATTCTATGCAAAATTTAAAATTCAGAAAAATATCTTCAGGAAATTATGATTTGAATAAGTTTCTTTATGGTGGATATGATGTTGATATTATTACAACTATTTACGGGCCTGCAGGAACAGGAAAAACAAATTTTTGTTTAATGGCTGCTGTAAGCCAGGCAAAAAAAGAAAGCAAAGTTATATTCATAGATACAGAAGGAGGATTTTCAATTGAAAGATTTAAGCAACTTGCTGGAGAAGATTATGAAAAATTTCTCAAAAATATAATCTTGTTAAAAGCAGTTAAATTTGAAGAGCAAAAAAAGATTTTTTCTAAATTGCTCAAAGAAATAAAATCAAAAGGAAAAATTGGTTTGATTGTAGTTGATGGCATGGCTATGTTGTATCGGCTTGAACTTGCTGAAGCAGGCAAAATCAAAGAAGGCAATAAAGTTCAGGAAGTAAATCAAGAGCTTGCAAAACAAATGAGAATTCTTGCAGAAATTTCAAGAAATATGAATATTCCAGTAATTGTAACAAACCAAGGTTATTCTGAATTTTTATCAAAAGAAGATTTTGAAAAAGGAAAGCAAAAAGAGTTTCAAATGGTTGGAGGTGATATTTTAAAATACTGGAGCAAGTGCATAATTGAAATGCAGAACAACAAAGGAAAAAGAAAAATAATAATAAAAAAACATAGAAGTCTGCCTGAAAAAGAATTAAGTTTTTTTATAACAAATGAGGGGATAAAAAAATCATTTAGATTATTTTAAAATAAATACTTATACTCCGCAATAATAAATTATTTAAACAATTTATTATTATTTTATATACGTTGCTGGAACAAAATTTTAAAAAATGTTTAGAAAAAAGTAAAAATATACTCTCGTATTTACTCCTGAAAAATCTGTTAATGATATGACAAATGATGATTTAATGAGTTATTTATTAAATCATAATATCCCAGAGTGCATAGCTTCTCCATTATCAAAAAAGTTTAAATTTAAAACTTCATTAAATAAATTAGTAGGAATTATAGTCCCTGATTTAATAGATAATCCGGAATTTGAAGTTGGAAAATCTCCAAATGTTTATTATTATATAACTTACAGACAAGATGGAGGAGAAAACAGAAGTCCCAAAAATTATTAAGACGAGAGAGTTTATTTTAATTCTTTTTATCAAAAAGTTTTACAAAGTGCAATTGAAAAAAAATTATTATCTACAAATAATTTGAAAGGAGAATTATATAGGAAAGCCTTTAATGATTTAATTAGGCGCAGTTCAAAAAGATTTGATAGAGAAACCTGCGATGGTTCCTAGATTATAGGATAAATAGATTAAGGAAGTGGAGTAGATAATATTCTTTCTCTTCTTTCTTCATATTCTTTATCTGTAAAAATTCTTCCTGTTGCTATTCTTACATTATCTATAAGATATCTCCCTGATTGAGCACATTCAACCATTGTTTGTTTTGTTCTTTCTGTGATTTCTATATCTTCTGGTAAATCAACACCTATAACATCTCTCAAGTTTTTTATTAGCATTTTATTTCAAAAGTTTTTTATGTTTATAATTTTTTTTATATCCTGCTTTTTCCTTATCCTCTTCTTTCCTGCTTTCACATTCTTTATTAAAACAAAAAATCCATGGACGCTTTCCTTTCATAAGTCTCATTAACAAAGGAAAACCACATTTGTCACAAACCTTGTCTGTTTTTTTTATTGCTCCTGGAGGAAGAGGATAAGTTGTCCTGCATTCTGGATAACCTGAACAACCTATAAAACTTCTTTTAAATCTCGGATTATATATAATTCTCAAATTGCCTTTTTTGCACACACCGCATTTTTCAAGAGTGTTCTCTTTTCTCTCTTCCTTATAACCTTCCTTAGTTGCTTTTACTAATCCTTTCCCAATTTTTTCTTCATTTTTCTTAAAATCTTCTGATATTTTTATTAAAGTTTTTTTAGCTTCTTTTATGGTTTGGTCCTGCAAATTTAAAATATTTTTCTTAGCATCTTGTATTGCCTGCATTTCTTTTTCAAAATGCCTTGTTAATTTTTCATCAATTATTATTGGAGAATATTTTTTCAAAATTGATATAAGACTTATTCCAAGAGATGTTGCTCTGATTGATTGCTCTTTTATATAATTCCTGCTGTAAAGAGTTTCAATTATCCCTGCACGCGTTGCCTTTGTTCCAAGATTTCTTTTTTCAAGCTCTGTAATTATTGACGCTGGAGTAAATCTTTTTGGAGGACGCGTTTCTTTTTCTTCAATATTTAATTTCTCTATTTTTTTCTTTCCATTAATATCTTCAATTTCTTTTTCTTCAATAATTGCAGGATAAACATTAAGCCATCCTTTATTTAGAATTTCCAAACCCTTTGCATTAAACTTTAAATTGTCTACAACAAATAAAATCTTTTTATCCTCTAATTCTAAGTCTTCGCAAAAACACGAGATAAATCTCCTTCTAATTATATTGTACATTTTTTCTTTTTCCCCGCTTAATTTTCCTATTTCTCCTGTAGGATATATTGAAGGATGCGCAGGGTCTGACTTTCCTCCTTCTATTGGACTGCTTCTTACAGCATATTTTACTTCTTTGAAAACACTCTTTAATTTTTCAAGAATTTTCTTTGGGTTAATTGCTTCAGGAATTTTCTGGCTTGATGTTCTTGGATAAGATATGAGTCCATCCAAGTAAAGACTCTGAGCTACTTGCAAAGTTCTTGAAGGAGTTATTTTGTAAAGTCTGTAAGCTTCTCTTTGCAAACTTGTTAAATCAAATGGAACAGGAGGAGCAAGATTTCTTTTTTCTTTTTTTGTTTCTGCTATGCCTTCTTTATTTTTTAAATCTTTGAATTTTTCAAGCTCTTTCTTGTCTTTAATATCTCTTATATATTTCAGTAATATGTCGTGCCCTTTTAATTTTATAAAAATCTGCCAATATGGTTTTGGTTTGAATTTTTTTATTTCTAATTCTCTATTAACAATTAAATCAAGTGAAGGTCCCTGAACTCTTCCTGAAGACATTATTTTAAAAGAACCTACTTTTTTTATTGACTCCATTAAAGCCCTTGAAAGATTTATACCATACATCCAGTCAAGAAAATGCCTTGTTTCTCCTGCAATTGCATTTCCCCAATTTATTGTCTTTTCAAGATTTTTATATGATTCTTCAAGTTCTGCTTTTGTAAGAGTTGAAAACTTCATTCTTTTTGCATCTTTCTTCTTGCATAAAAATCTAAGGATGTTTAGTCCAATAACCTCTCCTTCAATATCATAATCTGTAGCAACAACAAACTCTTTTGCATTTTTGCAAAGTTTTTTCAGCAAATCATAATATTTCTTGCTCCAAGTATTATTCTTTAATTTAAAACTTGGCTCCCAATCTATTTTAAAAATAGGCCAGCCTTTTTCTTCTGACTTAAGATTAAACAAATGCCCAACAGCACACGCAACTATTATTTTCCTGCCACCTCTTTCAAGTTCATAATAACTAACACCTCGTTCAGACCTTTTTTTTGGACTTCCTAATGCACAAGCTATTTTTTCAGATGCTTGTGGTTTCTCAGAAATAATAATTTCATAATCTCCCTTAATAATTGGAAGTTTATCAATTGTTTCAACTTCCTCTTCAATATTCCTTGTTTTAAGTTTTCCAATTTTTGTTTTCTTTCCTTTTTTATCAATTTTTATCAAAGTAGATTCATCTACATTTTTCACAGGAATTTCCAATGCCCTCTTTAAATCATCTTTATCTAAAGGAACATAATTATTTTCTTTTTCAAACTTTCTTTTTGCCATGATTATAAATTATCCAAAGAAGACTTTATATTCTTTATTGATGTTTGCGAAAATCACACATCTCAAAAATTAAGATTTTTTCAGGGATATTACATTCTCTTGTTTTAGAAAACTTTCCTTATCCCAGATGTTAAGGTCAATTTTTAGATTTTGATAATAGGAAAAAGAAAAACTTAATCAAAAGATTTAAGTAGTTATACAAGTATGTATAACCATGCCACAAGCAATGTTAGAGAAAAATATTTTGCATTACCCCCAATTAGATACTATTCTAAGAATGGAAGATTTTATTAGAGAAAACTCTGGGGAATACAAGAAAAAATCTTTATGGGAAAATTTACCTAAAAAAATGATTTACCAAACCTTTTGTGTAATTTTTGATTATCTTTCAGAATCTGGAAAAATTGCTCAAGATGCAGAAGGGCATATTGTTTGGATTTGGAATCCAGAATTAGTAAAAAAATATTTATCTAAGCCACATTTAAAATGGAAAAAATGAACTCAGAAATAAATTTTGCAGATGAAAAAGTAAAGAAAAATTTTGAAGAATTAAAAGATTAAAAATCTGAAGATAAACTACTTTACAAATGGATATGCAGGGCATTCGAAGATTTAAAAGAAAATGCTTTTTGTGGAATAAGGATACAAAAGAAATTAATCCCAAACATTTACATAGAGAAATATCATATTGACAATCTTTGGAAATATGATCTACCAAAAGGATGGAGACTTATTTATTCTGTTGCAAATGGGCAAATATGTATTTTGTCCATTATTCTTGAATGGATGAGCCATAAAGATTATGAAAGAAGATTTAAGTATTAAAAAACCCCCAACATCTACTAATTTTTCCTCTTAGAGTATAAAACACCCTCCTCGATTAATTTCTCCTGGAATTGAAGAGAACTTTACCCAATTTCCCCATAAAGTTCTATTCCAGACCTAATTTCAATTGGGTGTTGAATTGTTTTCTGGCTTTCTTTCATCTAATTTCATTTTTAGAACGCTTTATAAAATTAATTATCGTCTAAAAATTAACTCTATTTCTTTCTTCCCTGCTTCCATAAAATTTCAAAATAATCTTTAAATGATTCGTAAGCTTCTTTATTTCTAATGATGATTGCCTCTGGGACATCTGTCCAGAGAATAAGCGCAATTTTTCCAGAATAAATGTTTGTTGTAATCACAGTCTCTTTCATTTTTTTTGGAAGATACCTTATCTCTGTGGTTTTAGAAGGATGTAATTTCTTATCTCTTCTTACCAAATGTTTAACTTTAATTCTATTTTTCTCAAGACCCCTGATAAAATGCGGAGCATAATAAGGCATTTTTTCCACGAATTTTCCAGAAGAATCAATAACAAGGTTTTCCTTTGCATTTTGTAATAAATCTTCAAAAACAGATTTCAAACCCTTGAATCCTTTATACATCGTGAGGTTAGATTTTTCTGCTTCTTTATTGTATGATTTTTCCAAATCAGGAAGAATGTTACTAATTAAATCTCTTTTCTCGTCGAGAAAATTAAGCAATGTCCTTGGAGGTTCTGCAGAAAACTTTTTTCTGTTTGCCTCAATTGCATATTTAATAATACCTTTTTTCAAAAGAGCTTTCAAGGAATCATAGCACGCACTTCTGTCTATGTTCGACTCTTTTGCAATCCTGCCTGCCATCGAAGGTCCAAGTTTCAGCAAAGTCAGATAAATCTTAGATTCATTATGCCCAAGGCCAATTCTTTTTAATGTCTCTCGAGTTGTTTCAAAGTTCATTTTATAATTTCTGATTTTTGAAGATTCCTTCATATTTTGCCTTTCCTTTGCATTCTTGTAAAACCAACTGGCAAATTCTTGTGTTAGGAATTAATTTTATTTTATGTTTTGATGAATTAAATATTTCTAATATCTGATTATTTGAAACTCCCGGACAGACAAACGGAGCAGTGATATGAGACATTAAACCGATTCTTGCAAATCTCGACCTTGAATTAAGCCAACCACAAATATTTTCAGGAAGAGTTATTTTTTCTTTTGTTATTCCTAGCACCAACTCCCCAGGTTTTAGCATATAACCTTTAGAAATGTCCTTTATTCTGGTTATTTTGTGATAGTTTACATTTTCCTCGACGATTTGAGGAGATTTCAATGAGAAGATTCTTATTTTATTATCAAGAGTTAAATCAATTGACGCAGGTCCTATTGCAGACTGATTAAAATGGGTTATCTTAATTTTTCCTTTTTTTATTAATTTCAAGATTTCAGGTTTTGTTAGTATCATAATAAAAAACAAAAGAGTTCCCTCTTTTTAATTCTTTCTTTTGTTGTTGGTTTTTAGTCAACAACTACTTCTTATAAATTAAATCCTATTCTGAAGTCTTCATTGATGGCGCCATCAACTAAATTCCAAAATTCGGGGTGAACTTGTCTTTCTCCACCATCTCTCTTGTTATTTTTACTTCCCCAAATTTTATCGTTCCTCCATAGAAGGATGATGTTGTATTCTGGCTCTACTCTCACTATTGTTTCTGCTTCTCCTGTTATTTTACAACCACAAGTGCAGGTAAAATCTTTTGCTACAAGCCTGTATCTTGTTTTCTGTCCTGTCTTTTTATTAACTAGGACATAGATATTCTCACAAGTAGTATATACTTCACCTTTTTCTAGATTTCTTTGAGACACTATTGGAAAATGTTCTGGAGTAAACAATCTATCGATGATTTCTCTTGCTCTTGTATATCCTTCCAAGTTTTGTTTTCTGAGTTGCTTCATTGCGTCGTGCTCCTGCGATTAAGTCGCTATAATAATATTCAAATTTAATCATATAAATTATTGTTGTGGTAAAGTCTACAACATATTATTATAACCTTATTTTTATTAAAAATTAAAATGAAAACTCACACAGACCTGAGCTACTCAGGGCTTCACACAGAGCCGGAGAATTATCCGGAAACAAGAGGAGGAAATTAAAGATGGAATCAAACAAATTACTAAAACACCTAAGGCCAGAATCAAGAAGCGAAATAGTTTATGAATTGCTGAAAGAAGGAGAAAAAGACATCCTCCCAGAATTTATTGAATCAACAATCTTAGACTACCAAAAGAGAAGAATGCTAAGAACTGCTTGTGAAATTGCAGATTTAAGCGGAGATTCTGATAGGGCAATTGAAATTGCAGAAGAAAGTAAAGATGTTGAAATGATCCTATACCTTGCAAAAAAATATAGGAGATTTGATAAACTACTAGAGTATACAGAAAAAGTAGGAACATTAGAAAGGGCACTTGAAATCGCTAGATCAGTTGTGCCTAAAGAAGTAAAAAGATTGGAAGAGCTTAAAAGAAGAGCAGACACTTGGTATTATGAAAAAAGAGAAGAACTTGAACTCACCTTAAATCGGGGAGAAAATGGATCTGCTCAAGATTTAGTTGAAGAAATAGCAAGAGGATTTAAAGAAAGCGAGGAATATAGGTATCAAACTAGGGGAGATTAATAATCTCTAGTTCCGCCCCCTCCACCCTTCATACTGGAAAATATTCACTTTCATCTTCTTTAGATTCTTATAAATATTATAAACAGGAAATCCCATTACATTAAAATAACATCCATTAATTTTCTTAATAAAAATTGAAGCTAAATCCTGAATCCCATAAGCTCCTGCTTTATCTAAAGGTTTTCCTGTAGCAACATATTTTTTTATTTCAAAATCACTTAATTTCCTAAACTGAAGCTCAGTCATCTCATAGTCTTTTATTGCCTTTCCAGTTGCACAATCAATTAATGCAACTCCAGAATAAACTTGTTGCTTTTTATTTGAAAAACTTTTTAACATCCTAATTGCATTTGCTTTGTTTTTTGGTTTTCCTAAATTTCTTCCCCTGAAAACTGCAATTGTATCGACACCAATTACAATTCCTTTCTTAAATCTTTTAGCAACATCTAATGCCTTTCCATATGCAAATTTTTTAACAAGTTCTTTTGGAGAAAGATTTAATGTCATGTCTTCATCATAATTAGAAGGAACAATATCAAACTCCAACCCCATTATCTGAGCAATCCCATGTCTTCGCGGAGATGTTGTTGCTAAAATTATTTTTTGTTTCATTTGTTATTTAATTTATCAAACTCTTTAATTAAAGCTTTAATATTATTTTCATCTAATTCATTTTTCCAATCTTTATCTTTTTTAATGAATGAACCAACAATAAATATATCTGCGTAAGGAAAGTAATTTTTCAAATTTTTATCTGTGATTCCTGAACCGATTAGTACTGGAATTTTTACTGCTTTCTTAACTTGTTTAACTTCTTCTAGATTTGCTTCTATTCCTGTTGATGTACCTGTAACTATAACTCCATCAGATAAGAAGAATTCTGCTGTACGGGCTGTTTCAGCTATGTTTACATCTGAAGTTATGGCATGGGAAGAATGTTTCTTTTTGATGTCTGTAAACACAAGAACATCTTCAGCATCAATTGCTTTTCTATATCTTAATAAATCCCCTGCACAAGATTCTATATAACCTTCATCTGCTATATGAGCATAAACAAATCCTTCTGCTCTAATAAAATCTAATCCTGCTATTTTTGCAGCTTCCATTGCCTGTTTATTTGCTGCTGCTAATATTTGTATTCCACAGTAAAGTCCTAATTTTTTAACTTCTTTTCCTATTACAGCCATTATTTTAGTTATTTCATGACTTATGTTCTTTGTATAAGGAATATCATGCATGTTCTCTATCATTACTACCTTCAATCCATGTTTCTTATATATTTTGGCTTCTTTTATACATTTATTAATTATCTCTTTTTTTGATAAGGTATTTTTAGGTGTTCCAGGAAGAGCTGGAACATGTATCATCCCAATAATAACTTTCTTTTCTTCTTTCAGCCTTTTTTTTAAATTCATAAAAAATAAAAGAGCCTCCTCTTTTTAATTCTTTCTCTTGTTGTTGTGTTTTAATCAACAACTACTTCTTATAAATTAAATCCTGTTAACTATAGCATAATAGAATTAAAAAGATTAAGAAAACTTTATCCAAAAGCAAAGTTGCAATATATCTTTATTAAAAATAAATAAATTTTCTTCAAAACCCTAACCTCCCACTAAATTTATAAAGTCTTTTTTAGAAACATTTATTAACTTAAATTTCTCAAAGTTTTTATGTTCTTATATGGTAAAAGAATAAAATGGCAAAGAAAGATGGAGTTGAAGAAGTTTCAGATGGGAAATTTAAAGAGATTCTTGAAAAGAATTCTTTAGTTG
>JAHIRT010000029.1 GCA_018818285.1 Nanobdellota archaeon | reverse complement strand
GGAGTTTAATAAAATGAATGAAAAAGAAAAAGTTTTTTATTTGTATGATGATTTATGTCGCCCGCCTGAAGCAAAATTATATGAAATGTTATTTATTGAAATTTATGACACAATTACGAGTTTTGCAGGAGCATTAAAAAATTCTTTGCTTGTTAAAAAAATTAAAGGCAATTCTAAAGATTTTTAAATATCAGATTTCTTTTAAAACATCGGACTCGTAGCTCAACTCGAGCCCACACTCGTTTTTATGGATTAGACTCATGTAAACTCTCGGTCTGGTTAACCAGTCTTCGCATAAAATTTTAAAGGCATTAAACTTTTAAACTGTGAATTATTTAATGCATTATTATCGGACTCGTAGCTCAGCCTGGTTAGAGCACTGGCCTTTTAAGCCAGGTGCCGAGGGTTCAAATCCCTCCGAGTCCACTCAGAGTCCACTTGGGATTTGAAACTGAGTAGAGGGTTTAAATTACTTTAATCTTTAAAAATAAATTCTCACCAAAACCTTTATAAACCTAATTTTGATTTCTTTTAGTATTGTTAAGTTGTAATGGTAAATATGTTAAAGATAATTAAACAAAAATTCCTTGCTATTAAATAGAAAAGATGCACATTCTCCAACCCAAACACACTAAATTAAACTCTCGAGAAGTTGAAAAACTCCTCGCTGATTACAATATTTCTATTTCTCAACTACCTAAAATAAATTCTTCTGATCCTGGATTGCCAGAAGGCTGTAATATCGGAGAGGTGGTAAAAATTGAAAGAAAAGAAGGAGAAGAAATTATGGTTTATTACAGGGTGGTTGTTTAAATGAAAACAGGAAATTTTCAAAAATCAAAAATGCAACCCTCCAACCAAGAATGTTCCCTTAGTAAGAGCATTTTTAATAAAATGAAAACAGGAAATTTTCAAAAATCAAAAATGCAACCCTCCAACCAAGAATGTTCCCTTAGTAAGAGCATTTTTAATAAAATGAAAACAGGAAATTTTCAAAAATCAAGAAGATTTTTGGCTTTTAAATTTCAGGAAAAAATTTAAAATGAATAAACATATAGTAGTTAAAAAATATCTTAAACAACATTCACTTGTAGAATCAAACATAGTTTCTTTTAATCATTTTATTGAAAACAAAATGCAGGAAATTGTAAATGAATTAAATGAAAGTTTAATGAGCAAAGAAGAAGAGGAAATGGAAGTAAAGCTTGGAAGAATTCGCATTGAAAACCCAAATGTTATTGAGGCTGATGGTTCAATAAGTTTGATAACTCCTGCAGAATCAAGATTAAGAAACCTGACTTATTCTGCTCCTTTATTTTTAGAAATAAGTGTTAAACAAGGACAGCAAATAGAAAGCCATGATGTTGAAATAGGAAGAATTCCAATTATGGTTAAGAGCAAGATTTGCAATACATGTGGCATGTCAAGAGAGGAAATGGAAGAAACTCATATTGACCCAAAAGACACAGGAGGATATTTTTTAATTAATGGAAATGAAAGAGTTATGGTTTTAAGTGAGGACCTTGCTGCAAACCAGATATTTATTGAAAAAGCAAAAGATAAGAAAAGAGTTATGCTGAGACTTTTCAGCCAAAGAGGAGCTTACAGAATTCCTACATCAATAACAGATACTAATGAAGGAATAATAGATATTTCTTTTTCAAGATTCAAAAACATTCCTGTTATTGTTATTTTAAAATCATTGGGAATGCTGAAAGAATCTGATATTGCAAAATATGTTGGAAAAGAAACAGACAGTATGATTGTTAATTTGTATGAGTTCACTGAACTTGCTACAAGTGAGGATGCAATGCTTTGGATAGCTGAAAAAACTTATCTTCAGGGAACAAAAAAAGAAATTTTGGACAGAACAAAACAAAGAATTGACAATTATCTTATGCCTCATATTGGCGTGACAAAAGAAGACAGAATTGAAAAAGCAATAACAATATGCAAATTCATTAAGCAGTTTTTAATAGCAAAAGAAAACCCTGACAAGATTACTGACAAGGACCATTATGCAAACAAGAGAATAAAACTTTCAGGAGACATGCTTTCAGATTTATTCAGAGTTAATCTTAATATTCTTGTAAGAGATATTCAATATTCACTTTCTAAAACAATTAAGAGAAGAAAATTTTATAGTCTTAAAACAATTGCCAAATCAACTTTGTTTTCTCATAGGGTTGAATCTGCAATTGCTACTGGAAGTTGGATTGGTGAGAGAAAAGGAGTTACTCAAAACATGGAAAAAACAAATTATCTTTCAACATTATCCCAGCTTCAGAAAGTTTCAAGCATTCTTCCAGGAGAAAGGGAAAACTTTCTTGCAAGAACTTTGCACCCAACACATTATGGAAGATTCTGCCCAATAGAAACTCCTGAAGGAACAGAAATTGGATTAAGAAAAAATCTTGCTTTGCTTGCAAGAATTTCCACTGCAGTTTCATTAGATGACAAATCTTTTATAGGCAGATTAGAGGAATTTGGAATGGAAAAAAATATTGTAGACTCAAAAGATTTTGATGTATTTTTAAATGGAAGATTTATTGGAAGTGTTGACAATGGCATGGATTTTGCAGACAAAGTAAGAAATGAAAGAAGAAAATCTGCATTGCCAATAGAATTAAACATAAGAACAGATGAATTAACTTCAACAGTTTCCATATCAACTGAAGTTGGAAGAGTTTTAAGGCCTTTAATAGTTGTTGAAAATGGAATTAGCAAATTAAATGAAGAGCATGAAAAACTTTTGGAAAATGGAAAATTAAAATGGAATGATTTATTGAATCAGGGAATTATTGAATATGTTGATGCAAATGAAGAAGAAAATGTTCTTACTGCTTTGGAAAAATCAGATGTCACACCAGAGCATACGCATATGGAAATAGATTCAATTGCATGCCTTGGAATTATAACTTCTTTTGTTCCTTATTCTAATCATGACCATCCTCCGAGACTTTTAAAAGGAAGCAAAACACTTAAACAAGCATTAGGAATTTATTCTGCGAATTATCCTGTGAGAATTGACACTGATGTTTCTATTTTACACTATCCTCAAAAACCAATTGTAAAAAGTTTTATTTATGATACAATGAATATTTATCCTGCAGGACAAAATCTTGTTGTTGCAATAATGACTTATCATGGGTATAATTTAGAAGATGCCCTTGTTTTGAACAAAGCAAGTGTTGACAGGGGAATGGGAAGAAGCACATATTTCAGGCCTTATGTTTCTAATGAACTTCATTATGCAGGAAATTTAAAAGATGAAATCTGCGTTCCTGAAAAAGATGTTTCTGGATATAAAACAGAAGAAAGTTACAGATATTTGGAAGATGATGGGATTGTTTATCCTGAAGCTAGTTTAAATTCAGGAGAAGTTGTTATTGGAAAAACAACACCCCCAAAATTTCTTTCAGAAGCAAGAGATATTTCAATTAAAACAAGAAAAGAAGCAAGCTCTTCTATAAGACAGGAAGAAAAAGGTGTAATTGATATGGTGGTTGTTACTGTTAATAGAGAAGGAGATAAAATAGTCCAGGTTAGAACAAGGGATGCAAGAAATCCAGAGTTAGGTGATAAGTTCTCTGCTCCTCATGGGCAAAAAGGTGTTCTTGGAATGATAGTTCCTGAAGATGATATTCCTTTTACAGCAAGAGGAATTAAACCTGATTTGATATTTAATCCTCATGGAATTCCAAGCAGAATGTCTGTTGGTTATTTAATTGAGTTGTTAGCTGGAAAAGTCGGAAGTATTTCTGGAAGATATATTGATGGAACTCCTTTTTCAGGAGAGCCTGTTGAAAAATTAGAAAAAGAACTTAAAGATAATGGATTTAGATTTGATGGAAAAGAAACAATGTATGACCCTATTTCTGGGAAAATTATGAAAGCAAAAATATTCATTGGCAGTATGTATTATTTGAAACTTAAATACATGGTAAGCAATAAAATTCATGCAAGAGCAAGTGGGAAAGTCCAGCTTTTAACAAGACAGCCAATTGAAGGAAGGTCAAGAGGCGGAGCATTAAGATTAGGAGAAATGGAACAGCAAGCACTTGTTGCCCACGGCTCAAGTCTTCTTTTAAAAGAAAGATATGATTCTGATAAAGTTGTTATTCATGTATGCAATAAATGCGGAAGCTTGGCAATTAAAGAGCATATAAAAGAAAAAATAACATGCCCTATTTGCAAGAATACTGGAACAGACCCAATAGAAGTTTCTTATGCTTTCAAACTTTTAATAGAAGAACTGCAAGGCATGCATATTCAAACTAAATTTGAGCTGAAAAATAAATATGATTAAAATAGCAAGACAATCTGATGTTGCATGGGCAGATATTTGCAGATTTACTCTGGAGGGTGTTTGTGATAAATGGAAAGATCCTGCCCAATTTTATAATGTTTGTTCAGGAGTTTATACGATTTGCAGGCGTTATGATATTCTTAGAAATAAATCAACAGAACATAGAATAAAAACAGGAAATTTTTAAAAAAATGGAAGAAATAGTAAGAAAGCAAGTTAAAGCATTAGCATTTAATCTTCTTAGTCATGAAGATATAAAAAGACTTTCAGTTGCAAAAATAATCACACCTGAACTTTATGATGTAGATGGTTATCCTGTTGATGGTGGTTTAATGGATTTAAGAATGGGTGTTGTTGAGCCAGGAATGAGATGCAGAACATGCGGAGGAACTCTTAAAGAATGCCTCGGACATCCAGGGAGCATTGAACTTGCAAGGCAAATTCTTCATGTTAAGTATGTTCCTGTTATTGAATTATTTTTAAGAAGATTCTGCGAAGCATGTGGAAAATTATTATTAAATGAAGAAAATATTCAAAAATACAAAATCAAAGACAGATTAAAAAAAGCAAAAGATGTGAAAAAATGTCCTTATTGTGGTGTTATGCAGGAAAAAATAAAACTTGAAAAACCAACAACATTTCTTGCTGAGAAAAGAAGATTGTTTCCTACTGAGATTCGCGAGAGATTAGTGAGGATAAATGATGAACAAGTAAAACTTGTTGGAATTAATCCAAAAACATGCCGTCCTGAATGGGGTGTCTTGACTTTTCTGTTAGTTCCCCCTGTTACTGTAAGGCCTTCAATCACACTTGAGTCTGGAGAAAGAAGTGAAGATGATTTGACTCATAAATTAGGAGACATAATAAGATCCAATCAAAGATTATGGGAAAACCTGAATGCTGGAGCACCCGAAGTTATTATTGAAGATTTATGGGACTTATTGCAGTATCATATAACAACTTTTTTTGACAATAATATTTCAAGAATTCCTCCAGCAAGACATCGTTCAGGACAGCCATTAAAAACAATCACAGAAAGAATAAAAGGAAAAGAAGGAAGAATACGGCATAATCTTGCTGGAAAAAGAGTTAATTATTCAAGCAGAAGTGTTGTCAGTCCTGACCCTTTTATTGAAATTAATGAGGTTGGTGTTCCTTTTGAAATTGCAAAAATCATAACTGTCGGAGAAAAAGTAAACACTATGAATATTGAAAAAATGAAAAAACTGATTTTATCTGAAAAATATCCTGCTGCTAATTATATTATAAGACTTGATGGAAAAAGAAAAAGAATTACTCCAGATTTAAAAAAAGAAATATTAGATGAATTAATCCCGGGTTATATTGTTGAGAGGCATTTGCAGGATGGAGACATTGTTTTGTTCAACAGGCACCCATCACTTCATAAACAAAGTTTAATGTCTCATTATGTAAAAGTTCTTCCATCAAAAACATTCAGAGTTCATCCTATCGCAGCAGCTCCTTATAATGCTGACTTTGATGGAGATGAAATGAACATACACAGTCCGCAGACAGAAGAAGCAAGAAGTGAGGCAAAAATTCTTTTAGATGTCAAGCAAAATCTTA
Organism: Nanobdellota archaeon; assembly: GCA_018818285.1. Classification (GTDB taxonomy): domain Archaea; phylum Nanobdellota; class Nanobdellia; order Pacearchaeales; family GW2011-AR1; genus JAHIRT01. The sequence continues at coordinate 7,698 of JAHIRT010000029.1, read as the reverse complement.
TGAGCTCTAAAAACAACACTAATCTTCTTGGATGCATTGCAGATTCAATTACAGGAAATTATCTTTTAAGCAAAGACAACCTTACAAAGGAAAGAGTTTCCCAGATTCTTTATGGCATTGGTGTTGAATCTGAAATAATTAAAAAGAATATTGACGGAAAAGAAGTGCTCTCTGAAATTCTCCCAAAAGTAAATTTTTCAACTAAAACAAAATCATGCCTTGGAGAGGGCTGTTCTAATTATTCAAATTGCAAAAAAGAAAAATGCCCTCATAATGCTTATTTAAGTGTTAAAGATGGAAAATTTATTTCAGGGATTGTTGATAAAAATGCATTTGGTGTTGAAGATGGAATGCTTATAAAAATTCTTGACAGAGATGCTGGAAGAGAAAAAACATTTGATGTTTTGAAAAAAGTTTTTTTATTGGGAACAAATTATCTGACTGAAAACGGATTTACTGTTGCAATATCAGACTTGGATGTAAATAAAAAAACACTTGATGAAACAGATAAGATAGTTAAAAGTGCTGAAGAAAAAACTCAGAAAATTATTGATTCATATTATGATAAGAGCCTTGAGGTTATACCTGGAAAAACAAGAGAAGACAGCAGGGAAATAAAAATTCTTCAGGCATTAAATGAAACAAGAAGCAAGATAGGAAAAGTTGTCAAGGAAGAATTTGACAAAGACAGTTCTGCGAATATAATGATTATGTCTGGTGCAGGGGGAAGTATTTTGAACATCACCCAAATTGCATGCTCTATTGGACAGCAGGCTTTATGGGCAAAAAGAATAAGTGTTGGTTATACAAATAGGACACTTTCATTTTTCAAGCAAAATGATTTGTCTCCAATAGCAAGAGGTTTTATTTATTCAAATTATCTTAGAGGATTAAAGCCATATGAATTCTTTTTTGGAGGAATGACTGGAAGAGATGCTATGATGGACACTGCATTGAGAACTCCTAAGTCAGGATATTTATACAGAAGACTTGCTAATGCTTTGCAGGATTTAAAATTAGAGTATGATGAAACAGTTAGAGATGCTTCTGAAAATATTGTTCAGTTCAAATATGGAGATGATGGAATAGATGTTTCTGGTGAGCATAAAAATGAAAAAGTTTGTCCTGGAGAAGCTGTTGGAATTATAACAGCACAGTCATTTGGAGAATCTTCAACTCAAATGGCATTAAATGTATTTCATTTCTCAGGTGTCCAAGAGATGCAGATTACTCAGGGATTGCCGAGATTAATTGAAATATTTGATGCAAGAAAAAATCCATCAACACCACTTATGGAAATTTATCTTCAGCAAGAATCTAATAATGAAAAAGATGCAAAAATAATTGCAGAAAAAATCAAGGAAGTTAAATTAAATGATGTTATTTCAGAAATAAAAATTAATTTTTCTGATAAAAAAATCAGTGCTGAGCTTGATGCTTCTTCTGTTAAGTCAATACATACATCTGTTGAAAAAATTGCTGAGAAACTTAATGAAAAAAAATTCAATGTTAAAGCAAAAGGAAATTTTATTTATACTGTAAATCCTGAGCTTGATTTTAAAGAATTATACAAGTTAAAAGAAAAAATAAGAGAAGCAACTATTTCAGGTGTTAAGGATATAGCACAGGTTCTTGTTGTGAAAAGAGAGAGAAATTATGTTATTCTAACAGCAGGTTCTAATTTAAAAGATATTTTAGATTTCAAAGGAGTTAATGCAGAAAAAACAACAACTAATAATTTAGCTGAAATATCAGGTGTTCTTGGAATTGAAGCTGCGAGAAACTCAATAATGAATGAGGTAAATAAAGTTATAGAACAGCAGGGTTTTGATATTAATAAAAGGCATATTAAACTTATTGCAGATTCAATGACGTATAATGGGAATGTGAAAGGTTCAACAAGAATGGGAATTATTTCAGATAAGACAAGTATTTTAGCAAGAGCAAGTTTTGAAACTCCAATAAAGCAGTTTGTTAATGCAACTGTTAAAGGAAGCAAAGATGAGCTTGCAAGTGTTATTGAGAATATAATTTTAAACCAGCCAGTTCCATTAGGAACAGGTTTGCCTGGTTTGTTAGTTAAGGTTACAGGGCCTTTAGTAAAAAAAGAAGATATGAAAAAGAAGAAACCTGTTGAGAAGAAGAAAGAAGAGAAAAAGGAAGAAGAAAAGAAAGAAGAGAAAAAGGAAGAAGGGAAGAAGTGAGAAGTTATGAATTTATCTGGGAATTTTTTATTATCTCTTTTGTAATCAGTCTTTTATCAGAACAAGATTGAATTAATTCATTGGTTTTTGGTTTTGGAAAATAACAAAAAATAACTTCTTTTTTGAGATTTTTGATAATATACTTAATTGCAGGAACAAAATCAGCATCTCCACTAAATAATAATGCAGTATCATATTTGTTATTTAATGCATCTAACAAAAGACTAATTGTTAATTGAACATCTATACCCTTTTCAGTAATTTTATATGTTTCTGTTATCTTTATTTGATTTTTACACTTAGGACAATTTATTGTATCTGCTTTTTGTAGTCCACAATTCTGACATTTGATATTTATTTTATTTAAGGGTCTTTTTACTAATCTTCCTAAAGATAATTCTAAAAAAGGAGTTTTCTTAAGTTTTTCAAAAAATTTCAATTGTCTTTTATAATTTTCTGGCTCTTCTTGTTGGCTGACTGGAGAATTAAAATATTTTATTTTGATTAATCTTTCATTTTCTAAGTCCATTAGCTGATTTGTTACATGATGAAAGAAAATACTGGTAATTTTATAATTTAATTTAAGTAGATGGTAAAAATTGCTTCCATCATAATAAGCATATACCCTCTTTTTATTTTTCATTTAATAGAATATGAAACCTTCCGTTACCAATCCTTACAGATTAGTAAAGGAAGGGAGTTAATTAATTTTATTAGTATTGTAGATTATTTAAATCTTTGTTTTCTGTTGTGTTTTTTCATTCATCTCTTCATCAATTCTCTCTGATTCAAAAACATCAGCACAACAGCACCTATAATAAACATCCAATCAACTAAAAAACTCAGAGCAAGAAATCCAAGAGCAATTAATGAAAATACAATCACTTTAATATTTATTTTTTTCATGAGAAGAAATAAAGAAAAGGATATTTAAGGTTTTTTGTTGGGAAGATTTTTAAGTATTGAAATCTTAAGAAATTTATGGTCAATTGGAAATATATTTTAGCTGGAATAATTATGTTAGTAATACCTTTTTTAACAGCTACAAATCTTGGAGAATCAATTATTAGAAACATAGCTGGTGATTTGAAATCTTTAATTGTTGTTCTTGCAATTCTAAAGCTAATTGGAATATTTGGATTTATAACAATTATTGTAGGTTTATTTAAATAATGGTGGGAATTTTTGGAGTCGGATTATTTGGGAAGCTTGTATTAAGTAATAATTAAATAACCTGTATTCTTTTGATTATAATGAAAATAAAAGAGATGCCTAAAGAGGGAAGGCCGAGGGAGAGGTTGAGGAGGTTTGGTTGGGGTGGTGGGGAGAGAGAAAGTAGGGGGGGATATTTTTTGAGATAGAAGAATAAAGATTAATATTTCATTCATAATTAAGAAACAAAGTAATAGAGATATTTAAGGGTTTTGGTTTGGGTGGGGAGAGAAAGTAGGGATTGGAGAAGTTATGGTGTGAAGAAACTGAGAAGTTTTGTTATATTAATTTATAGAAGATTTTCTTCATATGATTTTTCATAATGAACTCCCACCGTATATAGAATTATTTCTGAAATAAAAGTCAAAATTGTTAAGATGATCAAGAAAATGAAAATGAAAAAACTTAATTGAAAAAAAGAGGGCAAAACTAAAGAAATAGTCTTAATAATATTTTTGTTTTGAGTGGTTATTATTTGTATTCCCAAATACATTAAAGAACTAAAAACTGAAAGAAAAATTATTGAAAATAAAAAAGATTCTATATAAGATTTTTGTTTGTCATAAGGGAACCTTCTATTAATCTTTTCAACAAATTCTAATCCAATTTTTTTACAAATTTTTGTTTTATCCAATAAGATGACAAATCTAAAAATCATAATTGAAGAAAATGAAATAATAAAGGGAGCCAATGCAATAATCCAACTATCTGAATCGCTGATTAAACTGAGGGGTGGATAATTTATTCCAAATACATATACAACTAGACCTAAAGAAGTTCCTAAATAAATATATATTGCAAAGACTTTCCAAAATCTTAACATAAACATTTTAAAAGAAGATATGTTCTTGATTTGTCTATATCCTTCATAGTTATGGTAAGTAAATAACCCAGAGACCCAAGAAGTGGAAAATTTTATTGTTGAAACAAGAAAAATAGCAAACCAAAAAAAGAAAAAAATTATATTTAATATGTGCCCCATTTTAATTTTTTAAAGGCAAAGTAGAAAAAATTTGGAATAAAATCATCATTAAAAAGAAGATCAAAGCAGTATTAATTAATCCATTGATTGTAAAATAAATGGTGCCCCCACCAGAGATTACAGACAAAATAGAAGCGGCAATATTGAATATTCCCATAATAAATATAGTAATTTTTAGTTTTTAAAATTATCTATGATTTCAATCTCTCCTTAATTATTTTCTTTTGTTATTGATTCTTTCTAGATATTTTTTTATTTCTTGTAATAAATAAATAGGGATTCCAGATTCCACTTCTTCATTCACCCCAATAATTATTTTAGTTATAACTCCAATAAAGAATAAAAGAATTCCAGAAATTATTAGACCAAGAGGATTATTGAACTTTAATATCATTCCTGCTATGAATAAACTTAAGCCACTTATAAAAAAATATTCTCCTATTAATTTCCAAAATATTCTCATCTCGATCTCTCCTTTTTCATTTTCTCCTCAACCTCACCTCTCCTTCTTTTGCCTCTCCTTCAAGCTCATCTCCTTCTTTTAGTTTTGCTTTCTCTATTATCTTTGGAGGAATATTAACCATAAACTTATAATATTTTTTACCATTAATTTCTCTCATAAATCTTTTTTGAAGTTTCATAATCAAATAAGTTTTCTAAACTTTATAAATTTATAGGCACCGAAAAGTTTATAAAGAATAGGTGCCTACTAATTGTAGCAATTAAATAAAGCATACAAAATAATTTAAAAGGAGGAAAATAAAGAATACTATGAAAAAAGAGGAAAATAAAAAACTAAATATTCAACATAATAGGATATGTAAGGAATGTGGACCAACCCATATAAATTGCTTAACTGCTAAAGAATGGATGAAAAGCCAAGTTGCATTATGGGAATTTTTTTATGAAGAGAGAGATATTCGTGATAGAAACATCCACCCTGCAGTTTTCCCAATTGCACTTCCTGCTAAGTGTATAGAATTATTTACTCATAAAGGAGAATTAGTGTTAGATCCATTTGCAGGGATTGGAACCACCCTTGTTGCTGCAAAAGATTTAGAAAGAAATGCTGTGGGGTTTGATTTGAAGAAAGAATACATTGCATTTGCAAATAAAAGATTGTCCAAAATAAAATCACAAAACAAAACAAAACAGATAACGATCTGCGAAGATTCGATTAATATTCCAGATTATCTAGATGAAGAAACAATTTCTTTATGTATAGCTTCTCCCCCTTATGCGAATATGTTAAATCGTGCAAGATTAAATAAAAGTCTCAGAGGAAACCAAAGGAAGAATGGACAATACAAAAAAATTCAGCAATATTCCAATAATCCAAGAGATTTAGGAACAATGGAATCACAAAAATTTGCAGAAGAATTGGGGAAGATCTATGAAAAAATTTTGCCTCTGTTAAAACCTAAGGCTCATTGCATCATCAACATCACTGATTTATGGTGGGAAAATAAAAGATACCCTCTTCATATTTATGTAACAGAAGTTTTAGAAAAGGTTGGTTATGAATTAAGAAATATAATAATATGGGATAGGAGAAATTTAGTTAATGGTGCGGGAATATTTGGATGGCCAAGTAATTATATAACTTTAGGAACAACATTTGAATATATACTAGACTTCTGGAGACCTCCTAAAAGATAATAGGTTTAAATTAGTGTAATGTTAAAAACATTTTTTATTTGATTCTTTTTGATTCTAAATCCTGAGCCGTGATCGTGAGTTTTCCCCATATTTTTCCCTCTCTTATAAACTCCAATTCTTATGTCATAGAGGATATCTCCATTTTTTATTCCTTCTAAAAATTTATTAAAAGTTAATCCCGTTAATAAAATCGCTTTTTCAAAATGAAAAAATTCTTGACCATTCTCTTCTTTGTGTTTAGCAGTAATAAACGCGATGTTTCTACACTTACCTTCAACAATCTTTTTTATATCTTCGAAAGCATAATAGCAATCAAAATTCAATGAAGTTTCACTTTTTAGATCCTTAACTAAGATATAGATTCGTTTTTCTTTTTCATCAATTTCTAGTTTAAACCCATATCTTCCTAAAAAAGTGTTAAACTTGTTTCCAGAAATAGTTGTATGTAAGATCTTCAACCCATTTTCATCTTTACCAAATTTTAATCTTAATTGAGTATTGGCTTTGGGTGGATATGAAGGACTTTTTGTAAACAAAGTTACCATACTTCCAGAAAGTTCCCTTGAAGATTTTAACTCAAGTTTTTCTAAATAATCTACCTCTTGCTTGTTATTTTCTTTAACATTGACTAGATCTTCAAATGTTTTCCCTATACCTGTATTGTGGATTCTATGGGATTCAACAAAACCCTTCTTTCTAATCTCTTCAAAATCTTCCTTAAACTTTTGTAATACTTCTTTCATAAAACCCGAGAGAATTCTTTTCTTTTTAAAATTATAGTTTTTAAGGCTCAATCCCTAAAACCAAAATCGGAACTAAAAGTGCAAATAAGATTACTGATGCACTTGTCCATGTATTTGTTGTTTTCTTTATTTGTTTTTCTTTCATTTTAAATTGACTTTGGTTTTGAATCACAAATACAGGCTCCATCACTTAGACAGGCACAAATCTCAAAATCACTCTCGCATATAGAACCTTTCCCTGTATTATTACATATATAATTTTCATCTTCTAATATTGGAGTTACTTCACAAACATGAGAAGAAGTTATTTCTCTATCAAAGTTAAGATTAGAAATAATCAACCAAATTAAAATAATTATTATCAAAACTCCTACTATATAACAAGCTTTTTCTAAGGTTTTCATTTCTCCAACTCCTCCTTAAATTTATTTAAAACTCTTAGAATCAAGAGGACCTCAACCGCCTAAAAGATCAATTAACATGCAGGAGTTCTCGAACTTTAACAACAAAGTCTAAAAACTATAGAATTTCAGGGTTTTTAATAATTTCTATACTTTATCACACCACTCACACACCTTCTCAGGACAATCAGAGTTTAATAATTTAATTGCTTTCTTCCAAATCTTCTCATCTTTTTAATTCTTCCCCTCCTCAACCAAGCCACCCCTCCAACTTCCCCCTCCCTCCACTCCTCACTATCCCCCTCTTCCCCCCTTCTCCTATCCCCAAAAAACCCCCAAATTATGAAAACCAGCTATTGAAAATAAAACTATGCCAGCAGACAAACCCACAATATATGCTGCGTAAATATATTTCTTGAACTTGCTGAACTTATTAACAAGCAAACCAACAAAGCAATATTTGAAAGGCAAAGCAACATAACTAATAAGCCCGATTT
>JAHIRT010000028.1 GCA_018818285.1 Nanobdellota archaeon | reverse complement strand
TTTATTTTTCATTTAAAACATCCCTCAATCTTCATCTCCAGTATCTTTAACTCCTTCTATGTTCTTTGAATATCCTGCTCCGCTTCCACCTTGCCCTATGAAATTTACTTTTACTCCACAATCTCCGATTGCATTACATTTTCCTATTTGAGCACCTTGCCAAGAATCTTGAAGACAGTTGCAGTTTTTCTCACATTGAGGTTCTTTATCTCCCCCAAGAAACTCAAAATAACCTTCTTTCAAAAAATCAACAATGCATTGTGCATTTGCTTGACTGCAAATTCCTTCTGTTTCACCTTCATCCCAAAATTTAAATCCAGGAGGATGTTCCGGAACACATTTATCACCTGCCCATTTGCAATCTCTTTTATCTGTATTTATACAATCTTTTGAACTCCCCTGCGAATAACAATCCTGCCATCTATTTACTCTACATGCTGCTTGTGAGAAATCTCCTTTTGCTGTTTGTATTGCATCTTGAATGCATATTTCCTGCCTGAAATCCGCACATGGTTCTATTATTTCATCTCCATTCATGCACAAATGCCTAAAATATCTGCTCCCAGGAGCATCTGGATAAGCATCTGTTGAACACCAGCTTTCTCCATGTTTATGTGGTTTTTTATCTGAGGTTTCAGAAGCATCACAATTTAAGTCAGAACAAATAAAATTCCCATAAGTTGGTCTTCTTGAACTTATTTTTTTATAATCTTTGCATATACTCCCATCAAAATAATTGCAATTTCCACAGTCTCTTGAATTTGTATTTGCCGAACCAACACCACAAGATTCTGATTTTGGGATTTTTTCCTTCCAATAAGATTTGTCTTTTACTTTTTCAGAGTCATATACATTTGCTGTATTCCCGCAAGAATCAACAAAATAAACCTCATCTTTTCCTTCTACACATGTTGTTTGTTCTGTTGGTCCACAATTTGTTCCAAGTTCTTCATCTGAACAAAGCAGGTTTTTATAAAATGTTATATTTCCTGTGATTGTTCCATTTTTTAATTGAGAACCTTCTTGCATTGATTTGCATCCTTGTCTTGATGTAAATGTGCATGTTCTTTCATAATCTATTTCAAGTACACAAGCACCTTCATCTGATAATGAAGCAAGAGAAATACATTCTAATTCACTTCCAATAGCAGTTCTAAAATCAGTTGTCAATCCATAAAGACTGCTTAATTTTTTGCATCTTGTTAATGTTACAAAAGAAGCTTGAGTTCCAAGAACACAGCATCCTAAATTGCATTGGGGAATTTCACATTCTTTTGATTCTGTCCATGTTCCTTTGCTATCTTGACAGACTTTTTGTGGTGTACTCTCCATGCAAGTCCCTTCAGAAGAATCATAACAACATCCTAATTTGCAAAAACTTGTTGATTCACATGATGTTGGAGCATTTCGATATGCAGAATCACATTCTTCTTGAGAGTCTTCCTGACACCACGCCCCATAACTTGTTTTTTCACAGCAATAATTTACTCCCTGTGCAAACACTATCGCTGAAAATAATAAAATAAATGCTATTAAAAAAATCCCTGTAAAAATTAAATTTATTTTTGATTTCATTTTCTTAAAAATTTCCTGTTTTTTAGAGCCAAAAATTTTCCTAATTTTTGGATATCAAAAATGCTCTTGCTAAGGACACTTCCTAAATGGGGGTGGCGCATTTTTGATTTTTGAAAATTTCCTGTTTTCATTTTAAACTGGTTTGTAAGTTTCTTGAAGTCCATATCCAGCAGGCCAACTTAAACTTCTTGTTGCAAAACTAAATTTATCTCCAAAAGTTGTGTGAGTTAAAATATAAATTTTGCTTCCATCGCTTTGTTTGTATTTTTCAACTTTTATATAAGGATAATAAATCATGTAAGTTGTTATATCAGAATCTCCGAATCTTGCTTCCCAATTTAAGATTGAAGTTGTAAGCATAATCAAGTCATAAAATTTTGAATTGTAATCAAATTCAAAGTCTCCATATTTTTCACTTGTCTCTTGTTTTGAAATTTCCATTCCAGGAATTGTTATCCTGATTTTTTCTGGAATTATACTTACTGAAAAATCTTGGCTTTCTGAGCTGATTTCATATCCTTGTTTTTTTAAATTATTTTTTATTTCTTCAATGCATGATTTTGCATCTGTTTTTATATAATCAAGAATTTCTCTTTCTATATGTTGTTTTAATAATGGCTGCTGCATCACGCATGTTTTATAATACTGATTTGTGTAGCATAAATATTCTATTCTGTCCCCTTTGTACATAATTGCATTAACAGGATTTATACTCCCCCCATTTTTACTCACAATACTAATCGCCTCTTTGAGTTTTTCATCAAAACATCCTTTTAATTTTAAAGAAGGTGTTTGCGCAACAAAAATTGTTTTTATTTTTGGAAACAAAAAGAAAATTAAAACAGACAAGATAACTATTGCTATTATTATGTAAATTGTAATCTGCGAGTGTTTTGACTTTACAAAATTATTTTTATATGAAGTCAAGGCACGAGTTCCTCTTTTATTCATAATTAAAATAAGGAATTGCTGTTTAAAAATTTATTTATTTGTATGGCTCTGTTGAAAAAGTCAATTTTGTAAGTAATTATCTTAAACTTGCAGAAGGCAAGTTTTGGGTGGGAGGGCGAAAATTTTGACTTTACTATCTTGTTCTTGATTTGAAGTCAAAGTTTGAGTTAGGATTAAACAAAATTGACAGAAAAAGAGATTTTCAACAAAGCCTATTTGTATATTTAAAGTAAAATATTACTATAAAAATATTTCTAGTTTAACAGAAGATTTATTCCTTTGAATAATTTTCCAATTCTTTTACTAACTTAGGAATCTCAGAAATAACTTCTTTAATAGTCTCAACTTCAATATCATTGCCATAATAGTTGATTCCATTTCTTAATTTTCTATATCTATCAAATTTTTTAAAAAGAGGTTGTTCTTTTAGAATATCTCTTAAAAAGAATCCTATTGATTCATGATCCAAAAATTTATATCCTCTTAAATAACCTATTGCTTCACAATATTCTCTTAATCCTTCATAAAGTTCTCTGAAAATTGTTTTGGAAGTATTTGTAGTTAATGGGATTTCTTTTGCAGTTTCAATAGCTTGAATAGAAGATTTGAACAAACTTAAAGCTCTTATTTTATTAGGCATGACTTTTTTTGCTTTGCCACTATTTAAACTAATTTCAAAATTCATTATAAAACCTCCAATTCTCCAGATAAAACAATCCCATTACAAATATTATTTATCAAATTAGGATTTGATTTTTTTGTTTTTTTCCAAGATGTTTTGTTAAATTTATGAATGCTTACTTTTCTATTTAATTTCTTCTCGTACTTTTCAGTTGAAAATTCTTTTTTAATATTTGATATTAAGCACAAGTCCACATCACTAGTTGCATCATCCATTGCAGAAGAATAACCACCAAATAAAACAATAACAGGCAAATCATAATTTTTTTCTAAATTCTCAATAATATTAGATTCTCTAATCTTTTCCAAATTATAATATAATTTAAGATTTAAGGTTTTTTTATTTAAAACCATTTGGTAAAAAGAATATACTCCTTCTTTTTTTGAGGATAAAAATCCTTCTTTAACAAATTTATTCAAATATTGTCTGATTGTAGTATGATTAATCTTTAAAATCCTGGAAAGCTCTCTGATGCTTATTTTTCTATTCGGATATTCAAAAAATGTTTTCAAGATGGTTAATTTTATTTCCATATGGAAACTTATATTTACACTTGTTTATAAATCTTTCCATTAAAATCAAGAAGTCTTTAAAATTATTGAACATGAATCTGGCTTATTTCCCCAAATATCCATGCATTTTATATAATAAGTTTTTCCTTGCTGTAAGTCTGTTGTATGGGATTTTTGGATTCCTGCCATTTTTGTTGAATTGCTCCAAGGAAAAAGACAATTTGAATTAGTATAAACACATTCTGAATCTTCGTCTGTTATTACATTTAAAGAACCTGTGCTGTATATTCTTATTATTTCTGGAGGGGTTATGTCAATTTCAAGCTTGAATTCTGTTTTTTGTTCTGCTGTATTTTCTGCAATATCCTCGCATTTTACAAAAATCTCATAATTTCCTTTTAGCATTCTGTCAAATATTTGTTTGTGAGTTGATGAGAAACTATCATAAAACATTATGTAAGTTGCATTTTCTATAAATGAATATTTGCAAGCAGATTTTCCTGAATCA
>JAHIRT010000027.1 GCA_018818285.1 Nanobdellota archaeon | reverse complement strand
CTGGGCACAGGGATTTTATTTTAATAAGAACTAATAATTTATCATCCACATCTTTTAATAACTTCAATTATCTGTCTTTTATCATATTTTATTTGCCTATATTCTTGATTTAAAAAATCATCTTGTCCTTCTTCTGTGACATCCTCCTCGCCCTAAAGGGTTGCCCTTCGGGCAACTTCTCGCCTTCGGCTCGAAGCGAGGCATCCTAATTAAAATCCATAATGATGCTGCTCTTGATTTTGAATATAACTCAAAGCCCTCTCAAAATCACTTCCACAACCTGCACAAAAATATCCTGCATTCCAAAAATGCCCTCGAGGATATCTTTTTCTAAAATCAGGGCATAATCTAAAAAGAATAAAAGAAGAAAGCCCTTTTATTATCTGCATCAACATCGCATCGCTAATTGTCCTCGGGCAATCAACAATAAGGTGTGAGTGTTCATTCAAAACTTTCAAAATAATAATTTCTATTTTATGTCTTTTGCATGCTTCTTCTATAGCTACCTTGCAATAAACTTTCAGCTTATCTTGTTTTAGCATCTGATATCTATATTTGGTTGTTATCTGAATTTATTTCAAATTATTTCCTACAGAACTCCCATAAGATTTGTATTGATTTATTGTTATTTGGTTTTTCATTTTTCCTCCGAAAGATTTATTTAGTTAGAAGCATAGCTATAGCTATTGTTGATTACAATGAGCTACAACCAGCTCATTGTTCATAATCATTAAAGAAATAAATAGTTTCGTAAAAAAGAACGCAATTCATCTGTCAGCTAAAGCAGACAGATTTCTTGCTAAAATTTAAATAGTTTAAGATGAGTAATTATTCTTTGAATATCTTCATTAGAAATAGGTTTATCTCTTTTTACTTTAAGGATTTCATCTAATTTAAGAAGTTCTTCAATTCCTCCTTTAATCCCAGAAACAGGCCCAAATCCACTAATGCTTAATCCTAACATGGGGGTTGTTTTTTCAAAATCTCCACTACTAAATAATTCATAACCATTAAATCTTGTAACATGATAATCAGGAAAAGCAATTTTCAAAACTTCAAGAGGATTTTCTTCACAAAAATCAACAAATGTTGAATTTCCAGCTTTTCTCATAATTACTCCTGTTGTATTAATATATGGAACTAATGAAATTGTAGTATATTTATCTTTAATTGAATTAACAGCACGTTTATATTTTACCCCTGTTGTTCTTGGTTTTTCAGATTGAGTTTTTTTTGCCATGTTTATAAAAAATAAAATTACTATAAAAAGATTATTGTGATTAAATAGTATAAACTATAAAAAAAATAAAAAAAATAAAAATTACATAAACAATTCTTTAAGTGCCCAGATTATTAAGACTGTCCAGATTAAAATTGCTAACCATGCTTTTTTAATCATGTTTTTGTCTTTTAATAATTTTGTAGCCATTTGCACCACATCTTTTGAATATGCTGATGCAACAGTCAAACCAGTTAAAAGAGCAAAGAACAACATTACTGCGAAAATCTGTACAATTGTTATTTCTTTAAGCAAATAGTTAAGGACAATAACTGATAGCACTAAGAAAACTATTGTTGTTACAGAAGGTTTTCTATAAACTGCCTTAAACACACTTACCCAAGCTTTTGGTTTTGTTAACAAGACAATTATTTTTATTGCAGATAATGCCACAATAATCAGAGCCATTGTTTGCATTGCTGTGAATGTCATTTAATCACCTCCTTTATTTTTTAAGGAATTTTAAATTTATAAATTTATGTTTTGGAACATTACAAAGATATATTTAAAAATAAAGAAATTTTAAAGTTTATACGCCCGCATGGTGTAGTGGCTAACACAGGACCCTGTCGCGGTCCAGCTCCGGGTTCGATTCCCGGTGTGGGCGTCTGGAAAAGGTTTAGTGTTCTCTTTTTCGGAAGGGGACAAAACTTTTTCTATCTGCTCGGCGTGTTTGTATAATTTTTTATGTGTAAATTTTTATTGATTTTGTTAAACGCCTGTAAGAAATAAATGGGCGTGTTTCCTTGGTTTAAGGTAAAATAAAAATCTCTAATAAAAAGGATTCTCCAATAATTTTTCAAAAGGCATTTGTTCTTCTGGAATACCAATTGATTTTCCAAACTCTCTTGCAGTTTCTAATTCAGGATACCCTCTACTAAATTTAAACATGTGATTTATAAACATTACATACATAACTTTATCTTTAACTAAATGAATGTAAAATTTAGGTTTAATACTCTTACATGCTTTTTGTACAAATTCTTCCTTATTTTTATCATCTACTTCTATATAGTACCTATCGTTTTTTATTTCAATTACTTTAACTAATTCTAAAAGTGATTTTTCTTCTAAACTATTTTTAAGAATAACTCCTTTCCATGCCATTATTACTCATGCCAATACGCTTTAATAAATCTTAAGGTTACTTTTTGAGAAACCATGAAATAGGGAGATCTAAAATTATCCTTTTTGTGTTTAATCCATAAATTCTCCTTTTTTTGTAGATCAAGGTGTATGGATTAATGAATGCTTGGATTACATAGAGGATATTAATTTAATAAGAAAAGGGTGTAAATTTTCTCCTTTCACATCCTATCCCTACACTCTCCACAAATCAAACGCCCATCTAATTTATACAAAAAATCAAAGCTTCCGCATTCTTCGCACAAATCTTCTTTTATAAATTTTGGTTTTTCACTTGTTCTTAAATTTTTTCTTTTTAATTTTTGTCCTTCTTCTCTTATTTCAAAATCCTTGTGCGAATAAACTATTTCAAATAAACTTGGCTCAATTTTTAAAATATCTTTTAATGTAAGAAATCCGATAATCTTTCCATTTACTAAAACAGGAAGCCATCTGTAATTTGATTTTTTCATTTTTCTCAAAGCATCATACAAATCTGAAGATGGACTGATTGTTACTATCTTTTTTCTGACAAGGTCTTTTGCTTGTATTTTTTTTAGCTCTCCTGATGATTTTTTTGTTATTGCCCAGATTATATCTCTCTCTGTAAGAATTCCTTTTAATTTTTTATTTTCTGTCAGAATTAAACTTCCAACTCTTTTTTTCATCATTTTTTTTGCACATTCTTCTAAGTTTGTTTCTGGCTTCACACTTATGAAATCGCGAGTCATTATGTCACCAACTTTTATTCCTATTTTCATATTTTATTAAAGACAAAACATTATTTAAATAATATAACACTCTAATATATATTTTACATTATATATAATAAAAAGTATAGAAAAAAATACAGCGAGGGATCCAGCCGAGCCTCGCTGTGATTATATTAATTATAAAAATTATATATTTTTGTTGGACATACAATATATAAGATATATACTAAAACACCTGAACAAAACAAAAATAATATATACTAATATATATACTCAAATATATACTTTATAATATCATATAGGTTTTAAATGTTTTAATTCATAGTTTTCAAAAGGATCTAGCCAAAATGGAAGAAAGAAAATTAATTAGACTGGGGAATTCTAGTTTTGCAATAGCTCTTCCAAAAGAATGGGTTACCAAGTCAAAGTTAAATAAGGGTGACAAAGTATTTTTAGAAAGAAATGGAAATGGAGAAATTATTGTAAGCCCTGAATTTAAGAAGAGCGGAAATAACAAGGAGATAACAATTGATGTTAAAGGGAAAGAAGAAGAAGAAATAGCACGAGAAGTTATTTCTGCTTATATTTGTGGGAATAAAAAAATTATATTCAAAGGAGAAAAGAGAGAGATTAAAACAGTCAAGAATGTATCTAAGAAATTTTTGAATCTTGAACTTATAGATGAAAAAGAAGGTTTTGCTATTTTTGAGGACTTGCTGGATTTAGAACAAATTGATATTAAAAACTTTATCAAAAGAATTGACAATAATATCAAAGAAATGTTTGAGATATTATCAGAAATTCTCAATAGTGAAAAAAATCAGAAAAAAAGAATAAAAGAACTTTATGAAATAGACGAGGACATAACAAAATTCTATTTTCTAATATGGAGATTTATGAGAATTGGTATTGATAATCCAAGCATACAATCTAGTTTAAAAATATCCCCAAATTCTTTTTTTGATTATTTTTGGGTGTCCTATAATATTGAACAAATAGGTGATGAAATAAAAACAATAGCCAAAAAAATTAACAAAGAAAATAGGGAGTGTGTTAAGAATATATTTAGTATTATTGTGGAGAACTATCATAAATTAATGAAATCTTTTTTTGAGAATAAAAAAAATTTCTCAAAAGAGATTATATTAGAAAAAGAAAAAATGATAGAGAGGTTTAACAAACTTTCTGATATCCAAAGTTCTGGGGCGATTGTTGAAAAATTCCAACAGATAAATATAAATATACATAATGTCGCAAAAATGGTATTTTATGAATTTTAAAATGGCAAAACAAAGATTACCAACAAAAGAAGAATTAATAAAATATAATGAATTATGCTCTAAAGCATTTTCAAGAATGGCAGGTTCAAGAGTAGATGTAGAATTAGAACCCTTTCCATTGCCCGAGGTATTTATAACTAAATCTTATATTTTTAAAGCAAATGTTGAGGCTAAAGATACTGATAGTGGTTCAGTGAATATTCCTTCAAAAGTTATTATAAAAGAATATATCCCAGGAATTATGGGGACATCTGATGATGAGGACATTACAGACTTTGAGTTTAGAAAAGAAAAAGCAGTATTAGATTTAGATATACATCTCAATGGAGAAGGAGAAAGAATTAGAATTTATCCTAAGCTTTATAGCAAAGATGTTTTAGAATGTGATGATGACAGAGTTATAATAAGAGAATTCTTGAATGAAAAAAATTTAGAACAGATTGCAGAAGAACAGTTGAAGACTGGAGGAATAAAATGGGAGGCTGCTGTTGGAACTCCTGCTATTAGCGACTCACTGTATGCTATTGCTCTTCTTCATGTTCAAAGTCCAGTTATATCAAACTCCTTAAAGGAAAGAAATTTATTAAAATTCGATGTTCCTGAAGAAGCAAGTTCTGTTGCAATTGCAGAAGATAGAACAGAGAGATTTGGAAAATATGCTCTTAAACTAGCAAAAGAATTGGGAAAAGAATTAGATGATGAAGATAAACTTAAGTTAACAGATTCTTTTTTTGAGCTTGACAAAAAATATGTTTCAAGAAAAGATTTATTGAGTATAGTAGATGGAGAACTTGATGTATTCCCACACCATGCAATGTTAAAAAGAATACCTGATGCAGGAGGAGTTGAAGTTGGAGGATTTGTCAGAGATCTTGCTATTTATAGTTCTCCTGTTTTTGGAACTTTATGGGAAAAACCAGAAAATATGCCAAGAAAAGTCGGGGAAACATATTTTAATATTAGAAATCAACTTGAATCAAGATTAAGATATGATAGTGTTGATTTTGATAATGATTTATTAGATTTAGGAATTCTTTTTGCATCATTCATGGGTAATTTAAGAAAAGCTGCTGCTATAGTTCATTATAATGAAAAGAGTGGGTCAGTCTCTTTAGAAAAAGAGATTAGTAAATATTTAGTTAATGGATTAAAATACATTGATGCATTTGTTCATCTTGTTGGAAAAGAAGATAGCAGTAAAGCAAAAACTATTGGGCAAATTTTAAGAAAATATGGTTTAGAAACTGATACTTATAAATTTTCTAATAACTCTTCAAGAAATTCAAGAAGAAGTTCTTTAAATTTATTAATGGGGCTCCCACATCACTCACAAAAAAAAGTATCTGTTTAGTTTAACACAACAATACTTAAAAACCTAAATCTAAATATGAATATACAAAATGAATGATAAACAGCCAATTGTGATAATGCCTGAAAATATGAGTAGGATTATGGGCAGAGATGCTCAAAGAAATAATATTTTAGCAGCAAGAATTGTAGCAGATACAGTTAAGACAACATTAGGACCTAAGGGAATGGATAAAATGCTTGTTAATTCTATGGGAGATATTATAGTTACAAATGATGGAGTTACAATTCTTGAAGAAATGGAAATAGAACATCCTGCTGCAAAAATGATGGTTGAAATTGCAAAAACACAAGAAGAAGAAGTTGGAGACGGAACAACGACAGCTGTTATGATTGCAGGGAAATTATTGGAAAATGCTGAAATACTTTTGGATAAAAAAGTCCATCCAACTGTTATTGTAAAAGGTTATAGAATTGCAACTGAAAAAGCTCAGGAATTATTAAGGGAATTAAGTGTTGATATTAGGCCAGAAGATGAAAATTTGTTAAGGCAGATTGCAATGACTGCAATGACTGGAAAAGGTGCAGAGTCTTCAAAAGAAAAATTCTCTGATATAATTGTTAAGGCAGTCAAGCAAATTTCAAATAATGGGAAAGTGGACTTGACAAATATTAAAATTGAAAAAGTCAAAGGTGATGGGATTGAAAACACAGAGCTTGTTCAGGGAATTGTTATTGACAATGAAAGAGTTTCTATTGACATGCCTGAAAAAGTTCATAATGCTAAAATTATTTTATTAGATAATGCTTTGGAAATCAAGTCACCTGAAACAGAAGCAAAAATTTCTGTTTCATCTCCAGAACAATTGCAGAGTTTTATTGAGCAAGAAGAAAAAATTTTAAAGAGTATGGTAGATAAAATAAAAAACTCAGGAGCAAATGTTGTTTTCTGTCAAAAAGGAATTGATGATATTGCGCAGTATTATTTTGCTAAAGAAGGAATATATGCAAGCAGGAGAATTTCAAAATCAGACATGGAAAAATTAGCAAGAGCAACAGGAGGAAAAATTGTCAGTAATCTTAATGAATTAAGTCCTGAGCAATTAGGAAGAGCTGAATTAGTTGAAGAAATTAAAAAAGGAGATGAATCATTTACTTATGTAAGGGGTTGTGTTAATCCAAAAGCATTGACAATCCTGCTTCATGGAGGTTCAGAGCATGTTATTGATGAAATGGAAAGAGCAATTAAAGATGGTTTAGGAGATGTTGCAGCGGCATTAAAAGATGGGAAAATTGTTGCAGGTGGGGGTGCAATAGAAATTGAACTTGCAAGACAATTGAGGAAATTTTCTCAGACTTTAGGAGGAAGAGAACAACTTGCAATAGAAGAATTTTCATCTGCTTTAGAATCAATTCCAACAACACTTGCAGAAAATGCAGGACTTGACCCAATTGATATTTTAACTGAATTAAAATCAAGGCATGATAATGAGAACAAGAATATAGGATTAAATTTATT
>JAHIRT010000005.1 GCA_018818285.1 Nanobdellota archaeon | reverse complement strand
TGATAAATTTGATATTTTGATTTTTGAGCCATATTATTCATAAGAATATCATTCCTTTTATAATTTTTGCTTTTATAGTGCCCCGTGCCGATTGCGTATAACATCGCGATTTAAAGAAGTTTTTTTGTCCTCGAAAAATCCGACCCATATGGCTGGAGGATTTTTCAGAGCTGACAAAAAAATTTGGGAAAACAAATGCAATGCAGTTTTCCTTTAAATCGCTGTTATACGCCCCGAGCCGAAGGCGAGAGTGCAACGTGGCTCGGAGCGAAGCGGAGAGAGTCGAGAATGAGTCGTCATCAAGGACGAAGTCCAATAAAATAAAAGAATCAAGGGCGGGCGTTTCCAATAGATTTATAAAAATAAGTAAATCTATCTTTATTAATGAAGTTAATAGTTACACCACAAGTAAAAGAATTAGGAATTAATGTTTGTATGGCAGTTATTAGAGATGCAAATATCTCAAATAGAAATGGGGCTTTAGAGAAACTAAAGAAAGAAACGATTGGGGAAATACAAACATTAGATATATCAAATAATCAAATTCTCGAAGGATATAAAGAACTTTATGATGGGGTTGGAATTAAGGGACATAAACCACCAGCAGAACACCTCATCACATTGATTAAAAACAACGGAAGATTACCGAACATTAATACCGTTGTTGATAGTTATAATCTTGTCTCTGCTGAAACTTTTCTATCTATTGGAGCACACGATACAGCACATATTAAGGGCGACATTATTTTCAAAATCACAGATGGTACAGAGAAATATACTCCATTATTTGAAAATAATCCGATTAAAGTTTTAGCAGGTGAATATGCCTGTATGGATGAAGACAAGATTATATGTAGAATGGATATAAAGCAATGTGATGAGACAAAAATTACAAAAGAAACAAAAGAATTCATGGTTTATGTTCAGGGGAACAAATATGTTGAATTTGATTATTTGCAAAAAGCACTTCAGAAAGTGTGTGATTTGATAAAAGAAATTTGTGGTGGAACTTACGAAATAATATCTGAAACGCCCGCCCCTTAACAAAATAGACTCATTCTCGATTGCGTATAACAACATAATAACGCAATACCCTATTTCATAAATATTTATCAAAAGATATATAAATACTGCGTTATTACTTATTTGATGGAAGAAAATAACTATTTAAAAAAACTAAAACAAGAGATGAAATCACGCGGTTTAAAACCAAAAACAATAAAATCTTATATCTATTATAATCAAAAATTCTTAAATTTTACTAAAAAAGATATCAAAAAAATTAATGAACAAGATATCAAAAATTATATTTCACAGATATTAGAAAAACAAACAAAGATAACAGCTAATTTCATTATAAGTGCTTTAAAATTTTTTTATCAGGAAATACTAAAAAAAGAATTAAATATAGTCAGACCCAAAAAAGAAAGAAAAATACCAAGCATTTTAACAAAAAATGAAATGCGCTCATTAATAGAATTTACTCCTAATCTAAAACACAGACTATTCATAGAATTTTTATATGGTTGTGGTTTAAGAGTAAGTGAAGCAATTAAAATTAAAATTTCAGATTTGCTTCTTGAAGAATCAATGTTGCATATTCATAAAGGAAAAAATGATAAAGACAGATTAATACCATTAGATTCAAAATTAGTTGAGCATATAAAAAATTTTATTAATATAAACAAACCAATAAATTATTTATTTTTCACTAATAGAAATATAAACAAACCCATATCAATTAAAACCGCCCAGATGATAATCAAAAATTCTTCAAAAAAAGCAGGGATTAAAAAAAATGTCCACCCACATACTCTCCGTCATTCCTTTGCAACCCATCTTTTAGAATCTGGAATTGATATAAGATTAATACAGAAACTTCTTGGGCATTCTAATCTTCAAACAACTCAAATTTACACACATATCTCCACAGCAAATCTTAAAAATATAAAAATGCCTTTATCAGAGTTATAAAATGGTATTAGAAAAACTTGGAAATGTAATAAAAAATGTAACAGACAAGATAGCTTCAGCTATTTTTGTAGACAAAAAATTAGTGGAAAGTTTGATTAAAGACTTGCAAAGAGCATTAATAGAAGCCGATGTTAATGTAAAACTTGTAAAAGAAATAAGTGATAAAATAAAAAAAACAGCTTTAAATGAAAAAATTAAGAACATAGAAAAAAAAGAGCAGATAATCAAAAACCTCCATGATACTCTCCTTGAAATTCTCGGAGGAGAAAAACAAGAATTAAAAATAGAAAAAAAGAAAAACCAAAAAATAATGCTTGTTGGTTTATATGGTTCTGGAAAAACAACAACAACAGCAAAACTTGCAAATTACTATTCAAAACGCGGCTTAAAAACAGCAATTCTTGGTTTAGATGTCCATCGTCCTGCTGCAAATGAACAACTTGAACAACTAGGAAAACAAAACAAACTAAATGTTTTCATAAATAAAAAAGAAAAAAACCCTATAAAAATCTATGAAGAATTCAAAAAAAAATTAAGCTCCTATGACTTAGTAATAATAGATACTGCTGGAAGACACTCTCTTGATAAATCTCTTGAAAAAGAAATAAAAACATTATCATCTAAAATAAAATCTTCTCACACAATTTTAGTAATGCCTGCAGACATAGGGCAGTCAGCAAAAAATCAGGCTTCTGAATTTCAAAAAGCATGCAACATCACCGGAGTAATAATAACACGAATGGACTCAACAGCAAAAGCAGGAGGTGCTTTAACAGCTTGCAATGAAACAAAAGCAAAAGTGTTCTTTATAACAACAGGAGAAAAAATCAATGATCTTGAAACATTTAATCCATCTTCATTCATCTCAAGAATTTTAGGGTTTGGAGATTTAGAAACACTTATAGAAAAAGTAAAATCAACAGTAGATGACAATAAAGAAAAAAAACTAAAAAAAAGATTAGAAGAAGGAAAATTCACAATGGATGATATGTTTGAGCAAATTCAAAGCATGAAGTCAGTTGGTTCATTTTCAAAACTAAAAAACCTCATACCAGGTTTAGGAAAAGCAAAAATACCTGAAAACCTTTTAGGAACCCAAGAAGAAAAAATGAAAAAATGGCCCTATATAATTCAGTCAATGACACCAGAAGAAAAAGAAGTTCCAGAATTATTAAGTAAACAAACTTCAAGAATACAAAGAATTGCCCATGGTTCAGGAACAACTACAACAGATGTCAGAAGCCTATTAAAGCAATACAAAATCTTAAAAGATTTTATTCATGGAGGAATAGATTTTGACCCTTCAAAAGGTGTTGGAGAGATGTCACAAAAACAACTTCAAAAATTAGCTAAGAAATTTGGGAAGAAGATAAGGTTATAAAATG
>JAHIRT010000026.1 GCA_018818285.1 Nanobdellota archaeon | reverse complement strand
AAGAGGACAGTGCTCAAATCTAGATGGAGAATTTAAACTTGATACTTATTGCAGTTCAGTTCCTGATTCAAAATGTGTTTCAAATGATCATGTTGGTTGTGTTGATGGTTCTAATGATTTATATTCATTTGATTCTTGCGGAAATTCTGAAGGTGTAAAACAAAATTGTAATTATCCTAGTGCAAAGTGCGGTGCTGATTTAAATGACCAGAATAATAATGGAAATAAAGAAGAATTTGTTTGCAGAAATTTAAATTGTGAAAATACTTATGATAATCCTTTGTTAACTAATGATGGAGGAACAAGATTAAATGGTGAAGCTTGGTGTGAATATCCTAGTGCAACAGGTCCTGGATTAGATTTACCTGGTTCAATTCATTATAAACACTATTGTATAAATGGTGTTGAGTATGCAGAAACATGTGGTAATAACAGGGATGAATATTGTACTTATGTAGAATTTACAGATATGAATAATCTTGGAGAGGATAATTTCTTATCTGGCTTGCCTGATATGAGTGTTGCACAGTGTGTTTCAAATAGAGCAGATGATTGTTCTCAACAAAAAAATAATAAAACATGTATGGATAAAAGTTTAAGAGATTGTGCATGGACTTCAGGAAAATGTTTACCTTTAGTTCCAATTGGTTTTACAGCACAAGATAGAGAGGATGGATTTGCACAACAAACATGTGCTGCAGCAAGTTCTAAAATTAAAGTATTATGGCAAGGAGAACTACAAGAAGATGGAAGTTGGAAATGGCATTGTGAAGATAATTGTGAAGCATTTGATGGTAATACATTAAAAGCAACTAATTTTTTATGTATGGCACAAGGTGATTGTGGTGCTACTCCAAATACTGCAGGTGAATTTACTTCAGCTGGTTACTGGAGAAATTGTTTTAGTGGAATGGTTCATGATAAAGGAGTTAAACCTAGATGTATAAGTTTAATTAGTGAAGGTTTATGGAATGCTTATTATGGTAATTTAATTAAAACTCCTGGTCTTGGATTAAATTTTGGAAGCGTTGATGCGAAAGAAGATGTCCTTTTATTTGGAAAACCTTTTCAAACACTTCCAACACTTACGGGTGGTATTATAATTGTTGCTTTACTTGTTTTAGTAGCACTTTTTATTAATCCCCTAATACTACTTATTTATTTAATACCTATTCCAGTAGAAAAACAAAAAGTAAAGAAATTAAAAATATGGTGCAGCCCATATGATATTCCTCAAGGAGGAGATGACTGCTGGAAATGTTCAGCCCCAATTTCACAAGGTGGCTTATTACCAGATAAAAATGGAAATATTTTACAAGGATATGACTGCCAGCCTTATACTTGCGAGACACTAGGAACATTATGTAAATTCTTGGGTGATACTGTTGATGGCATACCCACATGCGTAAAGGCAGAATGCAGAAATGTATTACCTCCTATAATAAAACCAGATTTAGATTTATTAAGCTCAGGAAATTCAGATTGCTGCACAAGCTCAAGTGATCAATTTGAATGCAGCAATCTAGATTGCGGAATTACAGACAAGGGAACAAATGTTGGTTATGACATTAATGGAAATGTAAATGAATTTAAAACATTTACTTTTGGAATAAGAACCTTTGATGAGACTGGAGCTCCGTTATATACAAAGTGCGCATATTCTGATGAATTAATAAATCCAATAACAGAAGAAGGAACACCAATAGATGTAATGTCTCAGATGGATAGTTTAAGCAATGGACTTGCATCAACAAAACATAATTTAACAATTCCTGCTGGTTATCTTGCATCAAGCACTCAAAAAGAATTTACTTATTATATAAGATGCAAGACTGCAATTGAAGATTCTTGTAATTCAGTTTCATCTCCAACAGATTATACTGTTAAATTTAAGGTTCACACAGGACCAGATACAACTGCTCCATTAATTGAGTATGTTGAACCAGAACTTGGATATGTTGCTAATGATAAAAATGAAAAACAAGTAACTTTGAAATTAAATGAAGTAATAACATGGAATGATATTTTACAAAGTACAGGTGGATGTAAATGGTCAACTGAAAGTCTTGATTATAATTCAATGACTAATCAAATGCAATGTGATGAACCATCAATAAATGAACAGCAGGAATGTTCTGTTGATATTACAAATTTACAACAAGGTGAAAATAAATTATACTTTACATGTTCTGATGCTGCAGGTAATAAAATGTCACAAGCTTATCCTTATACTTTAACAAGAACAGATGCACTTAATGTTTCTGCATTTGTTATCTCTGATGATTGTATGCAGGGAGCAGAAATAAATTGCTATACAAATAGTGTTACAATAAAAGCTGAAACTTTAGGCGGTGCTGAATCAGGAAAATCAAAATGTTATTTAAGTAATAATTGTGAAGGATGCAAAGATATACCATTCTTTAAAACAGATTCAACCAGTCATGAGCAAGTTCTTGACAGTTT
>JAHIRT010000025.1 GCA_018818285.1 Nanobdellota archaeon | reverse complement strand
TGTCACAGAAGAAGGACAAGATGATTTTTTAAATCAAGAATATAGGCAAATAAAATATGATAAAAGACAGATAATTGAAGTTATTAAAAGATGTGGATGATAAATTATTAGTTCTTATTAAAATAAAATCCCTGTGCCCAGATTCGAACTGGGGATCTCTCGGTTTCTATTAGCTTTTGGGGTTTCATATTAGGCACATATGCCACAATCCACCTTAGACATTGTCTACAGCCAAGCGCTCTACCACTAAGCTACACAGGGTTAATTATATTTATTTTATTATGCTTTTAAAGATTGTGCTATATGCTCAAGTTTTCTCATTAATGACTTTCTTCTCTTGCATTTTTCATGTTCTCCATTATTGCTATAATCACACAATAGCCCACTATCTAAGCATCGTCCTGTTTTTCTTCCATAAATTACTTCATTTGCAGGGCATATAATGTTGTTATAATTTGTATTCATTTTGGCTCCAAAGAATTTAGTTTAGAGCCTCAACTATAAAAGAAGAAATAAAATTCAAAGTTCTTTAGTTGAGACATAATAAATTCAGGAATCAGAAGTATTTAAATTTTTTCTTTATTTATTTTCTTTGGTTCTGTTAAGAAAAAAGCCTTGTTGCTTTTAATTTCATGAACTTTGTTTTCTCTTTCATAAATAACTGTTGTTGTTGGCAATTCAAATTTTCCAATAATGCCAAACTTGCTGTAAATAACATAACTAAGAATTCTTTCTTCTCCTTCTTGCAGAGATTCCATATTCCATTCTAATCTTTTATTTTTCTCGTCTATTCTATCTGGATGAATTAATCCAAATTTTTTATATACCTTAACAACAGGAGGAATCTTATCCACAATTTTTAAATTTTCAATGAATTTTTTTGCCTTTAAATGCAGAGTAACTTTCAAAGCAAATTCTCCCCCTTTAGTTTTTACATAAGAAACTTTTTTCTTAATCAACAAATCAGAAAAAGCATAAGTTGAGATGAGGATAAAAATAATTAAAATGAAAGTCAATAAAATTAAAGGATAAAACCAGTTTGTTGTTGCTCTCACAACAAGGGATTCTGAGGGCATGATTTCTTTTTGGAAAGTGTAGTCCACAACAAAACCTCTTCTATTTGAAGATAATGGCTCAATATTAAATGTTGTAAAAAGTCTTGCTATAATATTTTTGCTCATTTTAGCCTGAACAACAAATGGGAGGTTTCCTTCATTTATTTTTTCAATAGTGTCCTTATAAATAAAAAATCCCTGCTTGTTTTCCTTAATAACTATATTTGCTTTTTCAGTGAACTTAAATATATTCTTGAAATCCTGTTCAAGAGAATTAATTTTAATCTTTGTTGTTATTGTGTATTGTCCAGCAACTAATTTTTTTAGTGATTCTTTATCCAGTTCAATTTCAAATTCTTTTTTTTCATTTCCTTGAATGTCAAATGATTTCTCAAAATCAAAAAAAGCAGAATAAAATTCAGCATTAATATTGTAAAAACTTGCTCCAACTTTATTTCTCACATAAACAACAGCAGTTTCAGAATCAAAGTTTATGTTATATACTCCCATGTCAAGGGCATCTTTAAATTCTGTTATTTTAATTGTTAAGGCGTCTTCTTGGATTCCAGAGTTTTTCCCCTCAATCTTGTAAATAAAATTAAATGTTCCTGGTGTTTCAAGTATTTTCTGATTAGGTTTTATATAAATAGCCACATCCTTTACTTCATCTTTTCTTATTTCAAAATAATCTTCAGGTTCTATGTCCACTCCAACTAAACTATAAGCTCTGAATAAATCATTTTCTCCAAGATTAGTTATCTTCAGATTAAAAACAGCTGGTTGATTTATTTCAGGAATTACAACATCTATTAAAGCCTGTTTTTCAATTTTAAGTTCTGCTAAAGTTAGAGGAATAATTAATACAAAAAACAAAGTTAAAAGAAAGCAGAAAAAATATCCTTTTAATCCAGTGCAATCTCTTTTATATTTACTTAACATTATCTAAATTAAATAAGGCTATATTTAAAGTTTTTTATACTCTAAACAAACTTAAAGACTAACTAAATTAACCTTAGTATCACCGCTAAATGAGAAGTTATTTGCTACAATATTTTTTATATTGTTTTTTTCAACAGCATTTACAACATTTTGAGTTGCTGTATCAACTATAATTGCATAGGCATTATTTTTAATTCTTTCTAAATTTGAAAAAATACCTCTTATAGAAACTTTCTCAATAACATCAAGTTTTTTATCAAGCACTAATGCTGCCCTTGTTTTTTTTATAGTATTTAATAACTCTTCAAGTTTGTCCTTATAATCCTCTAAATTCACTCCTTTGATTTCTTTATCTAAATTTTCTACATCCTCAGATTTTTTCTTCTCTGCATTTTCAGAAAAAGGGGAATTTTTATAATTCCCTCTTTTTCTTTTAAAAGAATTTAAAAATTCCTGTATTGGAATTTTTTTTCTTAAAGCCACTAATATTTCTTTTCCAGAAAGTTCTTCAACTTCTTTTCCATCTGGAGCAAAACAGACAAACTCTATGCTTGCATTATCAATAACATTCCTTGCTATAAGCAGTCCTCCCCGGTCACCATCAAGAAACAAAGTTATTTCCTTATCCTTGCTCAATTTCTTTATTGTTTCAGGAAGGTTTGTTCCATTCATTCCGATAACATTTTTTATTCCATTCCTCAATAAATTAATTACATCTGCTCTTCCTTCAACAACAAGGATTTCCTTTTCATCATCAATATCTCCTACAGGAAGTTTTTCTTCTCCATATTCCTTTATCTTATCTGTCCTTGAATCGTTTTTAAGACTTTCAGCAATCTCTTTTGTCTTGGGCATTTTTTGCTCCATGCCTTCAAGAAGTTTTTTTGCCCTCTCTAAAATATATTCTCTCTTGTTTTCTCTTACATCTTCTATTTTCTCAACTTTAACTTCTGCATTACTAGGTCCAATTCTTTCAATTGTTTCAATAGCTGCCGCAATCAAAGTAGTTTCTGTTTTGTCTAATGCAGAGGGAATATCAATTTTTCCAGTTGTCTTGCCATTTTGAGATTTGAGTTCAACTTCTATTCTTCCGATTTTTCCTTCTTTCTGCAACTCCCGCATTTCTAAGTCTGTTCCAAGCAATCCTTCTGTCTGCCCGAATATAGCTCCGATTACATCTGGTTTTTCCACAGCTGCTTCTGCTTCAAACACCGCATAAACCATATACTTAATTGATACCGGACTTATTTTTGCCATTTCGAATCCTCCTAATTTTAATTTAACTAAGAAAAAAATCAATAACCATACTACTAAATTAAGCTCTGAATAACATGAGCCAATGAAATTGAATTGTGATTAATAGATTAAAATAATCTTATTGATATTTTCTTGTCTTTAATAAAAATAATTTTAGTTTATAAATCTATGTTTTCATATTTAAAAAATATTTTCTATTAATCTCTTCAATAACACAAGTGTATGAGTATATATCATATATCAGAAAAATTTATAAATGAAAAAATACAGAAAAAGTTAACAAAAGAGTGAAAATGGCAAAAGAATTTAATGAAGAAAATATTTCAGAAGACTTTGACGAAGACGGGCTTGATGACCTTGAGCTTGATGAAGACTAACAAAAAACTTATTTATTTTCTTTTTTCTTTTTTTT
>JAHIRT010000024.1 GCA_018818285.1 Nanobdellota archaeon | reverse complement strand
TCTGCATTCATAAAATCAGAAAACCTTGCTATTCGGTTTGTTATTGTAGAGGGTTTTGTTTCTAATGGATAATTGTTTGTTGCAGCTCCGATTACAGTCCCTTTCCAAGGCAGAGTTAAAAAACTTTTTTCTTTTATCTCCTTAAATAATTCCAAGTCATCTTCATAAAGATAATTGTTTGCAGGAGATGCTGGATTAAAGATTTTTCCACCATCAATTGAATAAAGCTTTAGCTCTTTCCAATTGTCTCTGTTTGTGTATGAAAAAGACATAATAAAAAATAAAATCAAAATTAATAATAAAATAATCTGTAGGAATTCTTTTTTAATAAAATTACATTCTCTTAGATATTTAATTAAATACTGGAATCCAAATCCTGATATTAGAACAATTAATAAGGAGGTTGCAAAAACAACTCTTTCATATTCTATAATAAATCTCCATGTTACAAATGAATACAAAACCCAATATAATGCTCCAGCAAAAACAGGGGCAATTAACCATGTTTTTTTCTTAGGAATTTTGAAAATTCCAAAAATAGAAATCAAGAAAATAGGAATTGGAATAACTTTGAAAACATTAAAATTTGGTATAAATCCTTCTGTGAAAGTCTTGTAAAATATTTTTGAAAAAATATAATAAATAGTTTCTTTAAATGGGTTTATTGAAATGACAAAAAAGAGTAAGATTAATGCTGCAACAACACACAAAAGTAAGTATAAAAATAATAACTTTTGTTTTTCATTTTTAGGAATATCTTTTGAGACGACATAAAAAATCAGAGCAACAGAATAAAAGATAAATAAGGGAGGATAAAAAATCAAAGTCATAAAAGCTAAAAAGAAGCTCATCTTTTTGCTGTTTACCGACATAAACAAAAATCCAAGGAGCATTGTTATAATTCCAATTATAATCGGAGTCAAGGTCCATATTCCTGGAAGGTTTGCTCCATTTATAATATAGGGAATAGAGAGACATGCAATTGCAGAAATTAGTTTAGAGACCTTGTTAATTCTTAAAATAAAATAAACAAGAACACAAATCAGAATAGACGTAAAAATTGAAAGCAAGGTATATTGTGTTAATGGATTTAAATTTAATAATAAAATTATTTCTGAAACAAATGAATGAAAACCAAGTTCAAGATTTGGAAACGGGGTATTGTACCATAAAGGATTAGATAAAGGGAGAGAATTAAATTCAATAGAGTATTTTACTAAAGAAACAGCAATCCACTCATCAGAAAAATAAGGATAAACATATTTTATGTTTTTCACTTGCTTGTAAGATTCACTAATTGTTGTAACCTCCCCTGTATAATTATAATGAACAGAAAAAAATTGTATGGATAAAATAATAAGAACAAATATAAAAATCCAATCTATTTTTATTGATTTTATGTTTTCACGAAATTTATTAAAATCAAATTTTTTCAAAATTATGATGCATGCAATTACATTAATCCCCAAAACAATATTATAATTAAAAATATGAAAACTTTGTGTTAAAACTGCAATAGCAAGATGAAAAAACATCATAAAACTTAACACATAAAAACCCCCGGATTTTTTATTTTTGAAATTGTTAACTAGTAAAAATGGAAACAGCAGGATTATTAAACCAATTATTGTTTTCATATATTTCTGATATAAACAATAAGTTTTTAAAAATATGTTTATTAGATAAAACATGGAAAAAGATGTTGAAACAAGCATTATCCTGCCATGTTTAAATGAAGAGCAAGGAGTTGGGTTTTGCATAGACAAGATTAAAAAAGTAATTGAGCAAAATCAAATCAATGCAGAGATAATTGTAGTAGATAATGGTTCTGTTGATAATAGCTGTAAAATTATTAAAGGAAAAAACGTAAATTTGATTTTACAGCCAAAAAAAGGTTATGGAAACGCTTATCTTTCTGGAATAGAAAGTGCAAAAGGAAATCTTTTGATAATGGGAGACAGCGACGGAAGTTATGATTTTTCTGAAATTCCAAAATTTTTAAGTGAACTAAAAAATGGAAATGATTTTGTAATTGGCAATAGATTTAATAAAATTGAAAATAGAGCAATGCCATTTTTGCATAGATATATTGGAAATCCTATTTTGAGGATGATGCTAAGAGCTCATGGATTAAAAATAAATGAAGTCTGCACTGGATTTATTGGAGTTAAAAAAGAAAAAATCTTGGAAATGAATTTAAAAGAACAAGGCATGGAGTTTTCATCTGAGATTTTAACTAAAGCTGTCCAGAATGACTTGAGAATAAAAGAAATTCCAATAACCTATCACAAAAGATTTGGAGAATCTAAATTAAGGACATTTAGAGATGGATTTAGGCATTTTAAGTTTTTGGTTGGATTTTGAAAATTACTCCCCTCTTTGGGTTATAAAACACATGCCCCCAAGACCCTGACTCGCATGAAATCTTGAAAAACCACTTTCCATTCCCCTACAATTTGCAATATCACACCCTTTTTTAGGCATTTCTTGCTTTGAAGTATAAGAACAAAATGGTTTTGAGCATTGCTCATCAAAAATAGCACAAACAAATCTCTCGTTTCCCCCCTCATACCCTCTTTGATATTCACAAAATTTATCTGGAGTTTGAGGGGTATCAGCTTTATCTGCTCTCATGTTAATTATAAGATTTTATCTACTTAAAAAGATTTATCTCTTATATAACAATCTTTAAATCCCTTATTTCTTTTTTCTTTATTATGAAAATAGCAATATTCCACAATTTTATGGACAACATCGGAGGAGCTGAAAAAGTTACTTTAATTTTAGCAAAGAAATTAAATGCAGATATTTACACAACAAATATAGATAAAGAAAAAATAAAAAAAATGGGTTTCTCTGAACTTCTTCCAAAAGTCTTTTCAATTGGAAAAGTTCCGATTAATGCTCCTTTAAGACAGCAATTGACTTTGTGGAGATTTAGAAATTTAAATTTAAAAAAGAAATATGATTTTTACATAATCTCTGGAGACTGGGCAATGTCTGCTTGTGTTGCACATCATCCTAATTTATGGTATGTCTATTCTCCTATAAGAGAAATTTATGATTTATATGAATACACAAGAAAAAATACAGTAAGATGGTTTGGAAAATGGATTTTTGATTTATGGGCAAATTATAACCGATATTTAAACAAAAAATATTTGAAAAGTGCTGATAAAATTGTCTGTATTTCAAAAACAACTCAAAAAAGAATCAAGAAATATTTAAAAAAATATGCTAAGGTGATTTATCCTCCCATTGATACAGAGAAATTTAAATTTAATAAATTTGGAGATTTTTGGCTTTCTGTGAACAGACTAATAGCTCACAAAAGAGTTGATATGCAGATTAAAGCATTTTCCAAGCTTCCAAAAGAAAAACTTGTTATTGTAGGAAGTTATGAGCAGTCAAAACATTTTAAAAAATATGCAAAATACTGCGAAAAAATAAAACCAAAAAATGTGGAAATTTTAAACTGGGTTAGTGATGAAAAATTAAAAGAATTATATTCAAATTGCAAGGGATTTATAACAACTTCTTATCAAGAAGATTTTGGTTTGACACCCTTAGAAGCAATGGCTTCAGGAAAACCAGTTATTGCTCCAAATGAAGCAGGATATAAAGAAACTGTAATTAACAATAAAACCGGAATATTAATTGAAGATATTGATACAGAAAAATTAATTAAAGCAATCAAACAGCTTAATAAAAATCCTGAAAAATATAAATCTGCTTGTCAAAAACAAGCAAGGAAGTTTGATGTTAAAGTATTCATAAAGAAAATTAAAAAACAATTAAAATGAAAAATCCAAAAGTCTCAATAATAATCCCCTGTTATAACTCAGAAAAAACATTAATAGAATGCCTAAATTCTGTTCTCAATCAAACTTACAAAAATTATGAAATAATAGTGGTGGATAATAACTCAACTGATAATACAAAAAAAATAATAAAACAAAATCAAGAAAAATCAAGAAAAATTAAATATCTTTTTGAGCCAAAAATAGGAAGAGGCTCTGCAAGAAATACAGGAGAGAAAAATGCAAAAGGAGAAATTATACTTATGACTGATTCTGATTGTATTGTTCCAAAAAATTGGATTAAAGAAATGATTGAGCCAATTATTAATAAAGAATGTGATGCTGTCCAGGGATTTGAAGAAAATATTAACAAGGATTTCTGGAGTAAGCAATATCAATCAAGAGCAGTTAAAAAATATAAATCTATAAAAAATATAAAAGGAAAAGAAATACTTGGAAAAATAGACACAAAAAACTTTGCAATAAAAAGAAAATTACTCGAAAATATAGGACTTACATCAAAAAAACAAGTTAGTGCAAATGATGCTGAACTTGGTGTAAGAATGGCAAAAAATAATTTTAATGTAAAATTTTTAAAAAATACAAAAGTAAAACATTATCATCGGAATTCTTTAAAGCAAGTTATAAAAAAACAGCTCTGCAATGCAGAGCACAGTATTAGATTAGTTAGAGAACACAAAGATTTTTTAAAAAAAACTGGAATGATTGAAAGTTTGAATCAAACTCCTTACTCTTTCATTGGATTTTTCCCAGGATTAATTGGAACAATATCTAAAGAAAGTTTTAGTTATGCACTTTATGAATTTATAACAGGATTTTTCTGGAGGGTTGGGATTGTTATTGGACTATTAAAATAATATTTAACTCTTTCTAATAATGTTGGTCTCCAGCCCTTCCATTTAGTCATATCAAGATAATAATAAAAAAGCTGTCTTTTTGGAGGATTATGTCCTTTAATCCATGGTTTTACAGAAGTTATAAAATGAATTATATATGGGTTTGAGATTATTTCTTTAATCCTTTTTTTATCCTTAATTGGATAGCCATTATAAGAGGAGATATATCTCTCCTCATTCTTTTTATCGCATAACTCCGGAAATGCTAAAAATAAAGGAGCAGTAACATTCCATTTAGGATTTATTTCTTTCCAGTTTAAATTGAATATTGCATTAAGAGCATCTTGATCAACCCATCGCGGATTATTTTCCTTTATAAATTTAAGAGTTTTAGAAACTATTTTATCTTCTTTCCATTTTTTTAAATTCATAACTAATACCCCTGAATTAAAATATTTGTCTTCTGGTTTAAAACCAAATTTTTCATAGTTTTGTAATCCTTGTGACATAAATCTGGAATAAACAGCAAGTGCATAATAAGCTTTAATATCCATTTCCCATAATTTATTTATATCATGATTGACTATTAAATCAGAATCAAGGTATATTGCCTTTTCAATTTTTTTAGGCAAAAGTTCAGGAATCAACAACCTATAATAATTTGCCTTTGAAAAATGGGCATCTATTCTAAAACCTTCAAAAATATTATTGTTTATTTGTATAAATTTAATTGAAACTCTATCTGATTTAATTGATTTTAATATTTTATTTTTAAAATAATCACTTATTCCACCTTCAAGTAGATAGATGTTAAGGTTTTTGTTTTTGTTGAGGTTTGTGACTACTGATTTTAGCATGACAGTTGTTGGAATAACAAAATTTTCATCTAATGCACAGACAAGTTCTATATTATCTTTATTTTTCATTTTTCTTTCTAAGCAAAGATACCCTAATTCTTGGTTTATAAATTTTTAATAATTTGAGAGCGATTAAAGAGCCTATTTTTTTATTTTTGCTTAATAACCAAATAAAACTTTTTGGAATAGATTTAATTTGGGTTAATAAATAAAGTAATATATAAAATTGTTCATTTTCTTTTATATTTATTTTATCTAAATCTTCAGGTTTATTTAAACTAATATGGTTTTGAGAAAAAAGACGCTCTTTTTTTATAGAATCATCTTTTAAAATTCTTTCAGTTAATGGTGTTCCTGGAATAAGAATTAATGAATAAATGTTCATTATAAATGGACTTTTTAATTTCAATAAAAAATTAAAAGTTTTTTTGTAATCTTTTTTAGTTTCATAAGGATTATCGACAATGAAATCATAACAAATAGGAATATTCAAGTCATTAAGTATTTTTGAAGAATTAATTATTGTTTCATTAGAATCATTGCGATTATATATTTCTTTTCTGATTTTTTCTGAACCGGTTTGTACTCCTAACATAACTTGAGAAAGCCCTGCAGAAGCAAGATTTTTCATTACTTCTTTTTTAACTAACTTTGGATGAGCATAAAGATTAAATGGCAATCCAATTTCTTTTTTATATCTTTTTGAAAATTCCCCGACATAATCAGGTTGCCAGGGAAAAATCCTATCTACAAAAGTGAAATATTTAAAACCAAGTTTTTTAAGATATTTAAGCTCCCCAATTATTTTTGAAACACTTTTGTTGTGAACACAAAATCTTTTTTTATTTAATTTTTTATCAATTATAGGGCATAAACAATAACTGCATTCAAAAGGACAGCCAGAAGAGCACATAATATAAACAGCATTCATATTTTTATAAGAAAGATAAGATTTAATTTTTCCATCATCAATATAAAATTCTTTTTTATTAAAATATCTAATAGATGGTGCATCATTTATGTCTTGTCTTGGAGAAAGCTCGTTTTTTATTATGTCATTCTTTTTTTTAAACCAGAAATTATTTATTTTATAATAATCTTTTTTTTCAGAAAATAATTTAATAAATTTCAATATTGCCTCCTGGCCTTCTCCTGTACAAACTGCATCAGCATGCTGGATGTATTTTTCAGGAGATAAAATAATATTTTGACCCCCGATAATTATAAATCTCTCTTTATTTTTTTTCTTAACAAGATTAATAATATCAATAGCTACTTTTAAAAAACGAGGACAAAGAAGACTAATTCCAATTATATCTGGATTAATAAATTCAACTAAAGAAAAAAAAGATTTAAAATTGTTTTTAATTTCTTTTTCATTATAATCTTCTTTTTCTCCAAAAAAAACCAAAAAGGAATTTTTATATCCTGCATTTTGCAATGAAGTCAAAAGCATTCTTGGCCCAAGAGCAGCTTTATCAAAAAAGCTTATAAGGAGAACTCTTGGATTTTCTATTTTATTTTTCATTTTTTAATTTTGATTTTTTAGCTAAAAAATAAACTGATCTTCCTCCCCATTCAGGACTTGACTCTAATATTTCAAATCCACATATTTTCAAAATAGTTTCAACATATTCTTTTGTAAATAAATTCCACCACAAGGAATAATTTCCTAAGGACCAATCACTATCTTTTTGAATAATATCTTTTAAAGCAACTTTTTTAAAATATTCATTAATTACTCCTTTTTGATAATCTGTTAATCCTGGAACAAATAAACAAGAATTTTGCTGTGTAAAAAGTTCGCCTTTTTTATTTTCCAATTTTTGGGGGATAATTGTTGTTCCAAGAATTAAGTATTGTTTTGTAATTTTCGCAAGTTGTAATAAAGTGTGAATAGGATTAGGGCAGTGATATAAAACCCCTGAACAACTTACAACATCATATTGCCCGATTTTTTTAACAAAATCTGAATCATCAATATTTGCAACAATTTTTTTATTACACTTAACTTTTAATTTTTTGCATCTAATATCAAATTGCTTCCATAAATCAGCATTTTTTTTGCACATATCAATCATTGTTGTATAAGTGGCTCCTGCTTTATATGCGACACTTACCCTTTCTTTAATAATTCCAAATAATCCTCCAACATCTGCAAAAGTTTTTCCTTTTACAATTTCAGAAACTTTTTTATTTCCCCAATTATTTAATTCCTGTGTTATATTGTAATTATAATGCCCAAAAGGAAGTGGTTTATCTTCAACATTTTCTTCATTATAAAGATTTTTTTTAAAAAGTTTAGAAGCAGAAAAAATTGAATAAATTTTCCTGAAAAAAAAATCCTCCTCATTTCTAAGCCAAAAATATTTTTTGATTTTATTTTGTAACTGAGTATTATTATTTTTCCATTTCCAGCAGTTATTTTCATCTAATTCAATATCTTTTTCTGGGTCAAAATCTATTTCCTTTCTTTCTCCATAAAACCGATTTTTTTTCTCACCATGCCAAAGATGAGTTATTGTTCCACTAAGATGACTAACACTTCCTTTTACTTCTTTGAAGATTCTATTCATCCATTGATTTTTAGCAAGTTTGAATTTTTCAGAAAAAAATTGTTCTATGAAATTTGTAGGATCTCCATAAAAAGCTTGTGCCATTAATAAATCTCCCCCTCCAAGAATAAGATTGTCATAAAATTCTAAAGAGTCAAAAATTTCTTTTCTTGCTGTCCAAGCATATCCTGAAAGTCCGTGCTCCATATGTTTACTTAATATTTTTTTCCCAAAATGAGAAACACCATAAGAGATGCCATAAAATTTTTCTCCACTGTTATATCCCATATTTGATTTTTCTAATTTTATGCTATTCACTTTTTTAGAAAGGCGCACAACCCAATCAAACGGTTGCACAACAATATATTTTTCAAGTAGTTTGCTTGTTTCTTTAATCCAGTCATCATTTTCAAAAATAATATCACAATCAAGCCACGCAATTTTGTCGCAATCTTTTGGCAAATGTTTCAATCCAATATTTAATAATCTCTCTTTTTGCCACATAATATTTTTTTCAGAACCCTTTATTTGAATAAGAATA
>JAHIRT010000023.1 GCA_018818285.1 Nanobdellota archaeon | reverse complement strand
CTTTTAAAGAGAAATGAGGTAAAATTAAAAGTTGAACAGCTTGTGAACCCAAGTTATGAAGAGGCTGTTAAATTAATTGAAGAGAATTTTAAGGCTGAAAAAGATAATATTGTGATTAAATTTATTAAGGGACAATTTGGGACAAGTTCTTTTGTTATATCTGCTTTTATTTATAAGACAAAAGAAGACAAAGAAATATTTGAGCCAAAGAAAAAAGAAAAGAAAGAAGGTGGAGAGCAGAAAACTGTTATCCAAGAAGTAAAAGCTGAAGAAAAAAAAGAAGATGTTGAAGGAGAAAAACCAGTGGAAAAGAAAGAAGAAGCTGTTGAAGAAAAGAAAGAGCAGGAATAGGCAGATTTAAAAAATAAGTTTTTTTCTTAGATTTATGATTAAAGAAGAAAAGAAAAAAGAGTATGAAACAATTATAATTGGTGGGGGAATCTCCGGACTTTCTTGTGCAAAAAAATTGAATGAGGCTGGAAAAGATTTTTTATTGATTTCTAAAAATTTTGGTGGGAGAATGTGTACCCCTAAGAAAATTAATTATGGTGCATGTTATGTAACTGGTGATTATAAACATATTTTAAACTATGTTGATAAAAAAGAAAAATTAAAATTAAAAGATACTTTTTTTCTTCATAATAATCATTTTTTAAAATTTTTGACGTTAAAGAATTTAAAATATATTTTTAAAATTATCAAAGGTTTTTTTATTTTAAAAAATTTTAGGAAACATGTTTTAAAACTTATAGAACAATTGCCTTATAAATCAGTAAAAGAAGG
The DNA here is from genome assembly GCA_018818285.1 of Nanobdellota archaeon. Lineage (GTDB taxonomy): Archaea > Nanobdellota > Nanobdellia > Pacearchaeales > GW2011-AR1 > JAHIRT01. The sequence continues at coordinate 28,023 of JAHIRT010000023.1, read as the reverse complement.
TATTGAGGAAGATTCTTTACTTTTCAATTATTTTAAAATGCCTGCTAAAGAATTTATAAGAAAACATGGCTTTGAAGAATTGAGTGAATTATATTTCTCTCCACTGGCTACATGTACAACATTTATAGACATAAATAAACTTAGTACTTACTATTATTTAAGTTGTTTTTTCCCTATGATTGTTAATTCATATATTTCTGATTTTAAAAATACAAGCAAAAAATTACTTAAGAATTTGGAAGATAAAGCAAAAATTGGGTTAGTAATAAAAGTTAAAAAAATAAAAAATGGGAAATATAAAATTAAAACTAATATTGGAGATTTTTATGCAAAAAATATTGTGTTTGCAGCTCTAGAAAAAGAATTGAAGGGAGTTTATAATCTTCCTAAACCAAAAATCCAGCAGCCTATTTATGTTTTTTATGTTAATGGCAAGAGGAAAAAAAGATATATGAATAAAAGAGCAATTATTTTTAATCCAAAAGAAAGTTCAGTTTATTTAATAATGAACGAATTAGGTTATGAAACTGTGTACTCAAAGAATCTAAACCCTGATTTTGATAAATATTATGAAAAAAATTATAAAATTAAAAGATTTTATTGGAATGTTGCGATGCCTTTTTCAAATAATTTGATTGACCAAAAATTAGAAGAAAATGTTTATCTTGCTTCAGATTATAATATTCCTGGTTTAGAATATAGTTTTCTTTCTGGATTATATGCTGCAAATCAGATTATTAATTTGGGTTAATAATAAGCTTTAAAAATCCTTTCTATTTCTAAGTTTTATGAAAAAACAACAAATTGATATTGAATCATTAGAATCCTTAAATGTAGGCATAGTTGGGCATATAGATCATGGTAAGACAACTTTGCTTCAGAGATTGACTGGGAAGTTTGCTGATACTCATTCTGAAGAATTGAAAAGAGGGATTACAATAAAATTAGGATACGCTGATACAATTATAAAGAATAAAAAAGGTGAGGCAATTAGATATATTAGTTTTGTTGATGCACCTGGGCACGAGATGTTGATGGCAACTATGCTGAGTGGGGCTGCTATGATTGATGTTGCTATAATTGTTATTGCAGCTAATGAAGGAATAAAACCTCAGACAAAGGAGCATTTGATGGCTTTGCAATCAAAAAAAATTGATAAGATTATAATTGTGCAGAATAAAATAGATTTAGTAACTAAAGAAAAAGCTCTTGAAAATTACAATGATATAAAGAAATTTGTCAAAGGAACTATTGCTGAAGATTCTATTATAATTCCTTGCTCTGCACAGCAGAATGTTAATATTAAATTAATATTAGAAGAGCTTTGCAAAATAGAAATTCCAAAAAGAGATATTGATTCTGAACCTGTATTTATTGTAGCAAGAAGTTTTGATGTTAACAGGCCTGGAACAAAAATTAATAATTTGAGTGGAGGGGTTTTGGGAGGAGCATTGAAAAAAGGAAAATTAAAAGAAGGTGATGAAATTGAGATTAAACCAGGATTATTTTTAAAGAAGGAAAACCAGCAAATTTATCAAGAGATTAAAACAAAAGTACTTGCAATATTCAAGGGAAACAATAGGATTAATGAAGCAACTCCTGGAGGAAGTTTAGCTATAGAAACTGAATTAGACCCAACTTTAACTAAGTCAGATAATTTATCAGGATGTGTTGTTGGTTTGAAAGACAAACTTCCAGAAATCAGAGATATTATAAAAATAAAGTTCACATTATTTAATGAAGTTTTTGGTGTTCAGGAAAAGATTAAGGTTGATAGTATTAAACCCACAGAATTATTGTTATTGAATATAAACACTTCAATTACTATTGGAACAGTTATGAAAATCAAAGAAAATGAAATTGAATTAAAGCTGAGAATTCCTGTTGTTGGATTTAAAGGAGATAATCTTGGAATTGCAAGAAATATTGGCGGGCATTGGAGATTAATTGGGTGGGGTGAGGTTGTTTCTAATTAATCTATTAAAGAACTTCTCCAATAAAATGATTTTTCTCTGTTGCTTTTATTTTTACATTTACAAATTTTCCTAAAATATCTTTATCAGATTCTAAGGTTATCATTTTATAAGAATTGTTTCTTGCTTTGAACTTTTTGTTTTTAAATTCATTAACTAAAATTTTTCCTGTCCATCCAATGAACTTTTGATTTTTTTGTTTTAAAATTTCTTTGTGCAATTTTTTTAATTCAATTGCTCTTTGTTTTGAAAGTTCAACTGGAATTTGTTTTAATTTTGAAGCTTGAGTTGGTTGCATTGCCCAAAATCTTGATACATTAACTGTATCTGGCTGAATTTTTTGAACTAAATTTAGAGTTTGTTTAAAATCAGATTCAGTTTCTCCTGGAAAAGCAGCAATTAGGTCTGTTGCTAAGCTTAGGTTTGGAATTTGCTCTCTGAATTTTTTTATTATTAATTCTGCTTCTTTGATTTTATATTTTCTGTTCATTGATTTTAGAATTTTATCTGAACCAGATTGAATTGGCATATGGAGAAATTTGTATATTTTCTCATTTTTGTATATTTCAATTAATTCATTTAAGATTGGAAAAATATTTTCTGGATTCATCATGCCTATGCGTAGCCTGAAATTGTATTTTAGTTCTAATATTTTTTTTAATAAATCTGGGAGTTCAGATTTTTTTCTATCCTGTCCGTAAGAAGCATTGTCTTGGCTTGTGAGCCATATTTCTTTGGCTCCACTTTTCAAATCATTTTCAATATTTTTGATTATATTGTTTTGGGTATATGAGAAAAGTTTTCCTTTTGCGAGTTTTATAATGCAAAAACTGCAATTTCCAAAACATCCTTCTGAAATCTGAGTTATTCCTATTTTTTTATTTTGTGGTATTTTTGGCTGGATTAGTTTTTCTTCTTTTGTTTGAATTAAAAATTTGTCTATGCTGTATCTTTTTTCTTGGATTGATTTGATTAAATTTATAATTTGTTTTATATTTCTATTTGATAGAAGATAAATGTTTTTTTGTTTTTCTAATTTTTTAAACCTAACATCTGGCATGCACCCAGTTATAATAATTGGTTTTTTTAATTTTTTAAAATATTTAATTCTTGATTCTATTTTGTCTTCTGTTTTGCCTTTTACAATACAGGTGTTTAGGACGAGGATGTCAGCTATATTTATGTTATCAGTTAGTTCAAGTCCGGATTGTCTAACTAAACCTTTCATTATTTCTGTGTTGTTTTGGTTTGCTGAACAACCGTATGTTTCAAAGTAGATGGAATTTATCATGTCCATAAATTGAAACCATATCTTTTAAAATATAGTTTCATTAAATTTAATTGTTTCAATTTTGGATCATCCTAAAATTTCAAACATACCAACACTTAAAAGTGTTGGTAATATTCAGGAATTTTTTGATTTTAGGTTTTAAGAAATAGTGGATATTTAAGTTTTGGGGGAAATTAAGGAATTGGATTTGGGAGAGCGAAGTGCAACGATGCCGAATGGCTGGCGAAGAGTAAAAAAGTCCGCGCGAAAATAATAAGATATATAAAAACAGAAATTTATTATAAAAGTATGGAAATAAGAAAATTCAAAAAAGAGGACGCAAGAAAAGTATCAAACTTAATCAGAAAATGTTTTCGAGAAGTCAATAGTAAAGATTATCCAAAAAAGGTAATTGATTTTATGTGCAGTCATTTTTCTCCTAAGAAGATTATTGTCAATTCCGCAAAAAGACAAATATTTGTTGCTGTTGAAAAAGATAAAATAATTGGAACAGTAAGTATCCATGACAATATAATATTAACAGTTTTTGTCAATCCAAAGATTCATGGAAAAGGAATTGGTAAGAAATTAATGACAAAAGTTGAAAGTGAAGCAAAGAAAAATGGCTTTAAATCGGTAAAATTACCTTCAAGCATAACTGCTATTGACTTCTATAAAAAATTAGGATACAAAAAAGTAAAAGTGATGTATGAACTGAATTTTGGAAAAACAATAGAGATGAGAAAAATTCTATAGCCAGCCCGCCTATTGAAATGAACAACCCAATAACGCAATACAATATTACTTCTATATTCATCAAAAGAGATTATATTCACATTTCCTCTAACACATCAATTCCTAATAAGTATAAACTTTGCTTTATGATTTTTTTAAATGCCTGTACTAAATTTAATCTGAAATTTTCTTGTTCAGAGTTTATTACTGGACAAGCATGATAAAACTCATTGAAAATTTGGGCAAGTTCAAAAGAGTAGTTTGCTGTTAGTGATGGATTAAGATGACTATAAGCTGATTCAACTGCTTCTTGAAATTGAGATAGTTTTTTTATTAATTTGTTTTCTTGCTCTGTTAAGTTAATTATGTTAAGGGCTGGTTTTTTTATTTTTGATTTTTTTAATATTGAGTTTGCTCTTGCATAAGAATATTGAAGATAAGGACCTGTGTTTCCTTCAAAGTTTATTGATTCTTCTGGATTGAATAATATTTCTTTGGAGTAATCTACTTTTAAAAGAAAATACTTGATTGCTGCTAAAGAGATTTTTAAACTCCTGAATTCAATTTCTTTTTTAGATAATTTTTCTCTTTTCTCTATTTCTTTTTTTACTAAATTCTGGACTTTTTCAATTAAATTATCTGCATCTACAATTGTTCCTTCTCTTGATTTCATTTTTCCTTCTGGAAGAGTTACCATTCCATAAGATAGATGTTGGAGATGCTTTGAAAATGGGTAATTTAATAAATTTAAAATTTTGAAAAGAACTTTAAAATGATAATCTTGTTCATTTCCTACAATATAGATTAATCTGTCAAATTTGTAATCTTGGTATCTTAATTTTGCTAAATACATATCTTGGGTAATATACACAGATGTATTGTCAGCTCTTAGAAGAACTTTTTCCCCTAATTCTTTTCCAAGATTTATTATAACTGCATTGTCTTTTCTTTTTTTAAATAATCCTTTTTTTATTCCATCTTGAATAATTTCTTTTGCTTTTTTATATATTTTACTTTCATAATATTCCTTGTCAAATTTTATTCCAAATTTTTTGTAAGTTTCTTTAATTCCTTTTATAACCCATTTATTCATTTTTTTCCAGATTGCAAGTGTTTCTTTATCTTCTTCTTCCCACTTTTTTAACAAATCTTTATTTTCATTTTCCATTTCAGGATTTTTTTCTAATTCTTTTCCATAGAGAATATAGAAATCTCCTACAAAATGGTCTGGTTTTTTATTTGGTTTTTTGGATTTTCCAAATTTTTTGTAAGCTAACATTGATTTTGTAATGTGGATTCCCCGGTCATTATATAAATTAACTTTCTTAACATTATCTCCTGAAAATTCCAAAATTCTAGAAACAGATTCTCCAATTGACATATTTCTTAAATGCCCTAAATGCAGTGGCTTGTTTGTATTTGGACCTAAAAATTCAACAAGAGTTTTTCCTTTCTTTTTCTCTTTTTTCCTTTCTTTTAAAATTTCTTTTATTGTGATTTCACCAAAACTTTTTTTATTTATAAAAAAATTAAGATAAGGGCCTGTTGCGATTATTTTTTCAATATCTTTGCTTGTTTTGAGTTTTTTTGAAAGTTCAGATGCAATTTCTGAGGGATTTTTTTTAAGCTGTTTTGCGAGTATAAAGCAGGGAAAAGAATAATCTCCTAAATCTGAAGATGGAGGTATTTCTATTAATTTGAGAATTTCTTTTTTTTCAAGTTTCACTTCTTTTGAAAGCAAGTTTATTATAATTTCTTTCATATACAAACAAGAAATAAACTATTAATAAATTTATTTGTTAGTAAGTTAAATTTTTTCTTTGGCTAAAATTTGAATCTTTTTTTTAATTTCCTAAGATAGCAGGCATAAAAACCATAAGATTAAAAATTAAAACTTCTCTTTAAATAAGTATGGTTAATAAAATAATTCAAGAAAATGTTATTGGAACTTACTCTAATAAAGATACTTTAAAATATTATGAAAAAGTAGGACTATGGATTTCTGAAAAAATTTTATTTAAAAAATATTTCAAGAAAAGAAATGTGAAATTTTTAGATATGGGTTGTGGGGGTGGAAGAACAACAATACCCTTAGTTAAAATGGGCTTTAATGTTTTTGCTTTTGACATAACTCCTGCAATGGTAAAATTAACAAAAAAGAATTTAGAAAAATCAGGATTAAAAGCTAAAGTAGAAATAGGGGATGCAATAAATATCAGATATAATTCTAATTCATTTGATTACATATTATTTTCATTTAATGGAATAGAAGCAATTCCAGGAAGAAATAATAGATTAAAAACTTTGCAAGAAATCTATAGAGTATTAAAACCAAAAGGGATTTTTATATTTACAACAAATACCCAGAAATATTTTAAGGGAAGAAGAAAACTATTTTTTTTGAAAGAAGCATTAAAATATTATTTTTCCAAATTATTTAGATTAAATAATAAATATTCAAGAATTAATGATTTTGAATATGGAGATTGTTTTCTTAATTTTAAGCCAGCAATGTTTATGCATTTTAGTAAACCTGAAAGAGTAAAAAAAGATTTAGAAAAAATTGGGTTTAATTTAATCTTTTCAGAATTTCGAGATATTATTGAAAAAAGAAAAACTCCTAATTTGAGGAAAGACTATTTTTATGTTTGTGAAAAGAAATAACGCATGCTTTTTCTTAAATTGCTTTGTTTCAATCTTCTTTTAGTTTTTCTCTGCATTCTGGGCAGAATTTTTCATTTCCTTCAAGAATTTTTTCACATAACATGCATTTTGAAAATTCTTTGTTTTTTTCTATAACTGTCTTGTATCCTTTTCTTCTTCCTGAGACAACTTTTGAGAATAAATCTTTGACTTTTTCTGAATTTTGCATTTCATTTATTTTTTTTTGTGTTTCTTCAGGATTCATTTTGATTTTCAGGCAACCACTCTAATTTTACAACATATCCAATAAGATTCTTGGAATTATTAAATAATTGTTCAAACCACGATAAATAAATTGTTTTTAGTTCTTGTCTTGATTTATTTTCTTTTAATGCAAGATTATTTTCTGAAACTATGAATAGTGCGCCTATCATAAGGAACATTAAAACCAAAATAATCAGCCTCATTTTATTGTAGAATTTCCAACCCAGTCCATTTTAATTACATTTCCTAAAATGCTTCTGCTGTTTTCAAAAGCATGCCCAAGCCAGCTGAAATATAATTTTCCTGCACCAACAATACCATCAAAACTTTTTAAATTCATATTGTTTTCTTTTATAATCATCGAGCCTGTCAAATAAAAAAATGCAATAAGAGAGACTATGAAAATTATGTACATTTTATGCTGAAAGTATCTCACCTTTAAAATTAATGTGACAAATATTATAAGTCCTAAGATTATTATTAATGTGTTCATTTTATATAGAAGTATTGGCAGTTTAAATATTTTTCTTTATTTAGTTAGATTTTTAAGTTGAGCTCTCTAAACATAATAAAGCCCTGTAGTCTAGTGGTCAAGGATACGACCCTCTGGAGGTTGTGACCCAGGTTCGAATCCTGGCAGGGCTATGTCGGCAATTTACCGCCACAAATTTATATAGTAATATTGGTCTAAGTGGGATAGGGGTAATTCAAGTGTTTAGTGGGGGAAAGTGAGAATGAAGTGTTGGGCAGGATACTTATCAATTACTAAGTAGTAACACAACCAAAAGCTTTATAAAGTATTGATTTCTCAAATTTGCATGGAAAAATCTACAATAAAACCTATCAATAGAAGAGTAGAAGATACAGATCTTTTTGTATTTGGATATAACTTAGATACAGGAAATTTCACATATTCAAGATCTTTTTCTCAGGAAGAGGCAGGAAGATTAGCAGAAACTACTAATGCTGCTATTGACACACAATATAAGGGTGTAAAAGGCTTAAGGGGAGGTTTAACAGAAAGAAATGGCTCATTAACTAATATGTCAACACTTAAAGGAATTGCTGCAAATACTATTCTTATGAATGACTCTCAAGGAAGAAGATGGCTTCCAACATTAGAGGAAGGACTTGCTCTTGATGGTGCAGGAATGTTACCAAAAGGAGTTTTAGTTGATTTTGGTATTGCTTTATATGATGGAGAAAATCCAGATAGAGAAATTGCACAAGCAATGATGGAATTTGCAAAATCAAGAGGATTTGAACCCCCTGTTTTGGCTTCATTTAGTTCTCTTGGATTAGAAGAAGGTGGAGAAGAATATGGGGTAACTCCTCAATTAATTAATTCGAAAGGGTTAATAACTGGTCGAGATGCAGTAAAAGTTCTAGAAAGATTCTATAAGGGAAATTCAGGAGTTCGGAGGGTTGGCCGTAACGACTATGGCGTCTGGTCTGCTCTTTGGCCTGATCACTTGGACCTCTTCAGCGAGCACTGTCGGGTGGGAAGATTTTCCGCCGAAGGCGACGAAAAAAAATTGAAGGAAGAGGCACTTAGTGCATTTGCTCCTATACAGAAAAGTGTAGATTCTCTAGTTGAATTTGCTAAAACTGCGTAAAGTAAACTATAAAAAAGAAGAGTTAAGTAAAGAAAAATTATTAGAAAGTTTTCAGGGTTGGAATGCTTATGCTATGTGGGCAAATAGCTTAAAATTAAGAAAACGTATTGTTAAGAAGATTTATAATAAGTCTCTTTAACTCAAAAATTAATCCTCTCGACAAGATTTATAAATAAAGCCAGATTAAAGAGATCATACTGCCGAAACATCATAAAACAACATCCCAAGAAATGGTCACGATGGTGCAGGACCCTGGCAGGGCTATTTGCTGTTGAATGAGTGGGGTTGCGAGAACTGGCAGGGCTATTGAAAAACTTTTTATATTGATATAACTTAGAATAATGGTGCCCTTGTAGTCTAGTGGTCAAGGATACAGCCCTCTGGAGGTTGTGACCCAGGTTCGAATCCTGGCAGGGCTATACCTTTGGGAAGAGGCGGTAGTAGGTATAGTGTTGGGTTGTTAAACACTGAAGGAAAGGAAATTAGTTTAGAGGATTTAAGCTAAGATAGACTAAAGAAACTTCTTACTGCCGTCTCTGAAACCCATAAGAAAAAATACCAAAGAAGAAAGGGAACTAAATACGGGAATTTAAATAAAGGTTTTACCCGCGAGGAATTAAATAAGCTCTTTAAATTTTGCTCTAATCTTAAAGCTTACTTATGCTTTTTTCTAATGGCTAATTTAGGGCTTAGGGTAGGAGAAGTAGTTAGGATTAAGTTAAGATGAAAGATTTAAAAATTTACAAATCTGGAAATTAGTCTTTGACTTAAATAATGAATTTTATAAAATTACTAATAAGTTTCCCAAAGATGAAATGTATGGTTTAACTCAACAACTTAAAAGAGCTTCTGTTAGTATCTCTAATAATATTGCAGAAGGATGTGGAAGGAAAACCGATAGAGATTTTTGTAGCTTCCTTTATAATACAATGGGTTCAACAAAGGAAACAGAAAATATAATCCTAATTGCTAAAAACTTGGGTTATATCCCCCGTCTGATTTTATAAGATTAGATGAGCAACTAAAAGAAGTTGCTATTAGATTAAATGCTTTTATTAAAGGTGTTAATGCGAGAATTGGGAAGGGGAAAAATGGGTGAGAAGAATCTGGAATATATTGTTTCATATATTTTAAAAACTAATAAAATCATAGGATTTAATAGAATATGAAAGAAAAAGATATAAAACAGATTGTTAAGGAAAACTACTCTAAAATAGCCTTAGGCAAAAAATGCGGTTGTAGTTGTGGATGCTCTAATGCCGAGCAAATATCTCAAAGTGTAGGATATTCTAATAAAGAAATAAATAATGTTCCAGAGGCTAATTTGGGACTTGGATGCGGAAATCCTACAGCCTTAGCTGAAATAAAGCAGAGAGATATAGTTTTAGATTTAGGAAGTGGTGCGGGATTTGATGTTTTTTTGGCAGCTAAAAAAGTCGGGAAATCGGGAAAGGTTATTGGTATTGACTTTTCAGAAGAGATGATAGAGAAAGCAAAAAAGAATGCTGAAAAATATAACTACAGAAATACGGAATTTAGATATGGAGATATAGAAGAACTACCTGTTGAAGATGGTTCGGTTGATGTTATAATAAGCAATTGCGTAATTAACCTTGCACCAGATAAAGAAAAAGTTTTTAGTGAATCTTATAGGGTATTAAAAGAAAATGGAAAAATGTTTGTTTCTGATATTGTTCTTTTAGAAGAATTAACTGATGAGCAAAAACAAAACGAAGAACTTATCTCTGGATGTGTTGCAGGAGCAATACAAAAAGAAGATTATATTAGTATAATGAAAAGGGTAGGTTTCGAAGTGAGGATACTTGGAGAAGATAAAGAAATTTCAAAGAGACAATATCAAGGAATAAATTTAGAGAGCTTAAAAATAGAAGCCATAAAGAGGAATAAAAATGGATGATTTTGGTTCGGAAGGCGGAAGAGTTAAAAATAAACTAAACCTTGATTTTATCAAAGACCATACTGCCCTCGACCAATTCCCTATAGCCTTTCAAAGGCTCAGGTCGAATCCTGGCAGGGCTATTGAAAAACTTTTTATATTGATATAACTTAGAATAATGGTGCCCTTGTAGTCTAGTGGTCAAGGATACAGCCCTCTCGATGTTAAGGTAAAACTTAAATACATGACAGCTATACTGGAGTCGGTGAGACAAAAAGTTGTGTTCAATTAGAACAAGCTGTACTCTGAAAGGCCTTTGCTTTTCTTTATTTTTAGGAGACAGGCTGTGACCCGAGTTCGAATCTCGGCAAGGGCATATTTTTCCTTCAAGTATATAAATCTTTATAAATATAAAATAAATGAATTTGATATGGCAGAATTACATTCAATAACAGGTATGTTTTATGAAGAATTTCCAGGAATAAGTCCTTGGGGAGGATATTTTATTAAGGGTATGGATGGAGAAGATAGTGGAATAGATGGTATGCTTGCTGATACTCATGGTATTTCTAGGATAACTGGAACAATGAATTCAGGATTATTAGAATTCATAAAACAATATGAAGAAAATATGGGACAAGCATTTCATTATAAATTTTCATTGAAAGATGAAATTTGGTTAGGAGAATATACCTCGAGCTCATCAGATTATGGTGGGAGATCTGTTTGTAAAACTAATTTGTGTATCAAAGATTTAACTTTTAGAAAATTTGATACAAGAACCCCAGAAGGATTTGCTAAAGCAATTATTGGTAGCATGGTAGAAGGTGGTCAGTTGGAAAAATTCAAGGATCCAGAAACTGGAGAAGAAATGATTAAAGCAATTTGAATAGACTAAAATAGAAAATAATAAATAAAAAAAGGGGGAAAAACAAGAAAGTTTAAATTTTCGGCAGGGGCATATTTTCTTTTTTATTCTCTGCTTTTTCATAATTTTCTTTAGGGAATTTAAAAACAAAAACAAAAATAATATAAGGGAGATTTTGTTTTATTTGCAATGGAGCCTTATTGGAAAGTAATTGAGCAAATTGTCAAAGAAAGTGATTTGGTATTGGAGATTTTAGATGCAAGAATGATTGAATCTTCGCGCAATGAGGAACTTGAAAAAATGATTAAGAAAATCAAAAGGCCTGTTATTGTTGTGATTAATAAATCAGATCTTGTTTCAAGCAAAGAACTTGATATGGGTATGGATAAACTTCGCAAAGAAGGAGTAAAAGATGCATTATATATTTCTTGCAGAAAAAAAAGCAGTATTAGAAATTTAATGATAAAAATAAGGAAGGTGTTTAATATGTTTGGGAAAAGAGAAAAAATTGAAGATTCTAAAAAATCAGGGGTTCATAGAGAAGCAGAAGGAAAAATAGTTGTTGGGGTTGTGGGATATCCGAATGTTGGGAAGTCTTCTATTATTAATGCATTATCTTTTAAGAAAAAAGCAAAAGTAACTGTGAGAGCTGGAACAACACATGGAGCTCATTGGATAGCTTCTTCTGGAAATATCAAGTTTATTGATACTCCCGGAGTTATTCCTATGAAATACATGGACAAAACAAAATTAGATTTAATCGGAGCAAGAGAAGTAGGAAAAATAAAAGACAAAGAAATTATTGCTGCGAAGATTATAAATCTTTTTCTTGATAAAAATAAGGAAATTCTTGAAAAAAAATATGGCATTAAGATTAAGAAAGGGGATGATGCTTATGAGATTATTGAAGATTTGGGAAGAGTTAAAAAGCACCTCAAAAAAAAAGGAGTTGTTGATGAACAAAGAACAAGCACTCTTATAATAAGGGACTGGCAACAGGGAAAACTGAAGATGGGGGGATGAATTTTTAATTTTAATATTGGGGATTTATGCATGTGAAAAATTTTTAAAAAACATACATTTATAAACAAATTTTTGATTGGATTTCTATGTAAAGATGCTTGCAAAAACTCCACACTAAAGTGTGAAGTTAGCATCTTGAGCATCCAAAAATTTCAAACACACAGAAATTTTTTGATAACCAAATATGGTTTGTTAGAGAAATACACTTAGCTATTTCTTGACAGTTAATATTTGAAAATCAAAGTTAGTATAAAATGGAAAAATTTGAAAAACTATTAGGAAAAGATAGTCCTTTGTTAGTTCCAATAAAGAACAAGGGATTTGAAGTTCCTACTGAAATACAGGAAAAATCTCTCCCAGATGTATTAAAGGGAAAAGATGTAATAGCAGGAGCTTCAACAGGTTCTGGAAAAACTCTTGTGTTTGCAGTTGGTTTATTAAAAAATATAAAAAAAGGATTTGGAATTCAGGGGCTTGTACTTACACCTACAAGAGAATTAGCTGAACAAATTACAAAAGAACTTTTAGAATTTTCAAAGCAAAAAAATCTTAATATAGTTTCAGTATATGGTGGGGTTCCTATTCATCGTCAAATAAAAGCTATTCCTGAATCTGAAATTGTTGTAGGAACTCCTGGAAGAATTCTTGATCATATTGAAAGAAACTCAATTGATTTTACACAAATTAATACTTTGGTTCTTGATGAAGCAGACAGAATGCTGGATATGGGATTTATAGATGATGTTGAAAAAATAATTGGGAGTTGCTCAAAAAAAAGACAGACATTGCTTTTTTCTGCAACAATTACACAAGACGTTATTCATCTTGCTCAGAAATATATGGAAAATCCTATAGAAATTTCAGCAGAGCCCCAGGTTGATCCTAATAAACTTAAACAAGTGTATTATGATGTAGATGATAATATGAAATATTCTTTATTGACTCATCTTTTGGAAAATGAAAAATCAGGGCTTGTAATAATTTTCTGCAATACAAGAAAAAATGTTGATTTTGTTGCAAATAATCTTAAATTTTCAGGTATAGAAGCTGTTCCAATTCATGGTGGTTTTTCTCAGGAGAAAAGAGACAGAATGCTTGAGAGTTTTCATTCAAAAAAAGTTCATGTGCTTGTGGCAACAGATGTTGCTGCTCGTGGTTTGGATATTAAAGGAGTGAGTCATATTTATAATTTTGATACCCCTATATCTAAAGATGATTATATTCATAGAATTGGAAGAACAGCAAGAGCAGGTGAGCAGGGAAAAGTAATAAACATTATTGCAAGCAGGGATTATAAAAATTTCCCGCAAATTGAAAGCAATATTAAAATAACTTTAGAAAAAACACCTCTTATAAAAAGAGTGAGAATAAGATGGATGCCTGAAACAAGGCAAAGAAGGGAATTTAGAAAAAGCAGGAGTGGTGGTGAAAATAGAAGAGATGATGGAAGACAGAGTGGAGGCAGGAGTTGGGGTGGAAGCAGAGGTAGTAGTTGGGGGAGGGGTAGAAGTGATAGTGGAAGCAGAGGCGGTGATAGAACACCCAGCAGAGGTAGGACTTGGGGTGGAAGCAGGGATGGTAATAGAACACCGAGCAGAGGAAATAGTTGGGGTAGAAGCAGTGGTGGGCAAAGCAGAAGTGGTGGAAGCAGAGATAGTGATAGAGGGCATGGTAGCAGTAGCTGGGGCAGAAGTAAAAGTGGTGGTGGAAGCAGGGGTGGTGGTGATAGAACACCGAGCAGAGGCAGGAGTTGGGGTGGGGATGATGATAGAGAAAGCAGGGGTAGAAGCAGTGGTGGAAGTAATAGTAGGAGTAGAGATGGTGGAAGCAGAGATGGTGATAGAAGACAGAGTAGAGGTAAGGATAGTGGGTTTAGAGGCAGGAATAGAACTCGAAGGTGAGAGAATTAAAAATATACAATCAATCTAATTTTCCACTAGGCACAAAAAAATCCTTGAATTCTTTTTTTACTCCTGGTTTTATATTATTTTCTTCTAATATTCTAAGTATTTTTTCTGTTGTTTTATCTGCTATAAGACTATTATCGCATACAATACAACCACCAGATTTTAATTTAATTGTTTTTAATTCTTCTAATATTTGTTTGTTTATTTCTTGGTTTAAGTCTTTCCATTTTTCATTCATCCAGCTATTGATTTCATGAGAAAGGCATTTTGAACATATGTTCAGTGGTTGTATTAAAATTTGTTTTAACATTTTAGAATTATTCCCTGCTAAACCCTATTTACAGGCTTAACAGGAATTTAGTGTGTATTTAATTCCTGTTATGCAAAAAACATAGTTAGGGCTAAATAAATGAGAAGAATTCAGACACCCTCTTTTTATGTTTATTTGCATACATATTATAGTCTGAGTAGATTTAAATACTTTTTGTTTTAATAATATATATTAACATGAAAAAAGAATTAGAAAAGATTTCTAAATCAAGCAAAGAATATGCAGATAAAGCAGAATTAAAATTAAATCCAGATAAAAAAATAAGGGCTTTTGTTTTAGCAGGACTTGCAAAAAGGAAAATAAAATTTGGAGAGTATTACTGCCCTTGCAGAGTTGTTTCTGGAAACAAAGAAGAAGATAAAAAGAAAATCTGCCCTTGTTTTTGGCATTTAGATGAAATAAAAAAAGACGGACATTGTTTGTGTAAATTGTTTTTTAAAAAATAATTAAATCATGAATTGATTATTTTTCTTATTTCAGTAAGAGATAATTCTGTTTTTCTTTCTAATAAACTCTTGATGTCTTTTGTTTTTTCTGCAATTTCTTCAGGTGATTTTTTCTTTGGTCTTTGCAATCCACAACCCATTAAAACCCTTTGGTTTTCATAAACTATGTTTCCTAAACTTAAGGAGATTAAAGGAAAATTTTCTTTAATTAATACTAACGGGCAAGAATGTGAGGGGGAGTAATCTTGAATGAACAAGTAATCAGATTTTAAATTTACAAATTCTCCTTTAAAACTTTCCCAAGTTCTGTCTATTTGTCTTTGTATATCTTCTCTAAATTCTCCAGCATAACATCCATGAGTTCCAAGAAAACCAGAATAATGAGCTTCCTTTAGTTTATACTGGTCTAAAAAAGATTCAAATATTTCAAAATTCCAATTTTTTTCTTGTTTTAATTTTTTAAGAAGTTTTATTCCTTCTGGTTTTAAAAATTTATTAATTGCCACCCTCTTTCTTTTCTCACTTGAGTCTCTTTCATATTCTTTATAAAAATCATGCAAGTCAGCCCCAAATAACGCCCGAAAAAAAGTTTCATTAAGTTTAGATTCAGAAAGCATTTTTTCAAGATTTTGTTTTTCTTTTTCAAAAAAATAACTGTCTATGAATAATTTTTCTGCAAGTCCTGAAGTCCATTGAGCTATCCCATGTTTTCTTTCTGTTTCTTGTGCTTGATAATAGACTGATGTAAAATCTCTAGTTTCTTGGAATCTTTTTGCTAAAATTTTTTGAGATAAAATTCCCCAAGGAATATACACTTGGGATACATTTTCAAATCTTCCTTTTTTTATTTCTGGTGTATGCAATAAAAAATGCTTGTGTTTTTCTTCATGTGTTTTATACATAATATCTAAAATAGCATCAGTAAGTTCTTCTCTTTCAATTCTCGGAGATTTTTTTTGTTCTAAAAGATTTTGTTTGTATTTCTGTTTTTTCTTTGCATAAATTCGAGCAGCATCCATTCTTAATTTCCCACTATATCCCACATCTTTGTGCACTCCTAAACTCACAAAATGACTTTTATCTCTTAAGGACTCCACACTAAATTCTCTATTGCACGCTTCTGTCAAGCTTATTTCTGATGTTCTTGCTATTTCTGCTGTATCTTCTAATAAATGAGAATTAGGAGAAAAAATTAAATTATAAATCGCAGTAACATCACCTTTATTATAATCCATAACTCTTTCTAAATCTTCTTGCTTTTCACTAATTGATAATTCTGCTAATTCTTCATAACTAACTGATTTGCCTTGCCATGGAATCTCCCATTTTTCAGAAAGAAATTTTGCAAGAGTATCTAATTTTGAATTTGGTAGATATTTAAAATAAAATTTAGCTAAACTGCAAATATCAAAAACTTCTCTTCCTGGAATTAAAAATCTTTCTCTTGTTTTAAGAGTGACTTTTTTTCTTGGGTTTATTCCATTAATATCTATTCCTAATCTTGCCTCGCTTCTTTGAGGCACTTCCCATAAATCAAAATTTGAATTAAAAACACAAATAATCCATGGGTCAAATTCATTTATACTTTTTGCAACTCCTTGCTCTAAAATTTCTTTAGCTGTATTGTGCCTTGCAACATAAAAACCATCATGTTCATTTTTTGTTACATTTCTTCTTGTATGGTGTTCTCCTCTGATTATTTTTCCATTTTCTACAAAAAGAAGAGTTCCCCAGTCTATAGAGTTATCTTCATTCATAAACTGGGTTGTTTCAGAATCATAAAAAACAATTCTTTGCTGTGCTATTTCCTTGAAAGAAAGGTAATCTCCAATTTCATTTATATCATCTAAATTATTTCTTTGAGCTATGCTTTTTTCTTCTAATTCACTTTCTAAGGAATGAGAAAGAGAAACATGATGATTCCAAAAGGGGGTGAATTTATAAGTTTCTTTTGGCCATCCTTGGAATTTATTTAATGGATTAAATCCCCATCTTAGTAATTTATCAATTCTTGGCTGGCTTCTGTAAGATTTTTTTCTTGCAGAATTTAAAACATCTCTGAAAAGCTTGGCTTTTTGTGGGGGGAGGAGTATGTGGGCAACTGATTTGTTCCAGTCATAAAAAGAAGAAGGATATGTTGAAAGTTCTGGATGTGCTTTTATGATTTCTAAAATTTCATTTGCTTGTTTTTCATCTCTTATACTTGTATATGGAAAAAAAGAAGGCACTTCCAATATTCCTAATTTTTTTTTATTTTTTCTAAAACTAAAAATAGCTTTATTTTTTCTTTTTCCTACATAATCTATAAATGTTGTCATTTTTCTAATATCTGCATGAATAGATTCCACCAATCTTGATTTTCAAAACCTCTTATAATTAACAAACTATTTTTTTCAATTTCTTCTCTATTATAAGGATAATCAAAAAGATAACAAGGGCAGACTTGAGATATTTCAAGAGCATTTTTTAGATTGTCTTCTATAAAAAATTTAAGATGCTCGGATTTTGCAACTCTTGCTTTTTTTTCTGTGAAAAAAATTCTGACATAAGGAATTTCATCTTTAGTAAGAGAATAAACTGTATCTTGTTTTGCTTTTTCATAAAGCCATTCTCTATGAGTTACAAAACACAAATCAAAACTTTGTGCAAGTTTTTGCAAAGATTTTTTTGCATGAGGAATAAATTCCATATTTCTATAAATTCTTTTTTCTGCTAATATTTCTAAAACTTTATCTTCTCTTTCTTTAGATGTTAAATCTCTGAGATAATAAGTTGTCCAGTTTTTTTTAGTAAGATTCTCCCCAGGATAAAGCTGATTGTAAATGTCTATCATTTGTTGTTGAATATCACAAACAACTTGGTCTAAATCTATGCCTATTTTTGGTTTCATTTTAAAGCTGGATAAAACAATCAGAAAAAATATTGTCAAGGATATATAAGTATTTATTTTATAGAATGTATATTTTACATTCTTTCTAAAACTTCAATTCTTTTGTTAATTGGCGGGTGTGTTTGAAATAATCCTGAGAGCTTCTTTTTTAATGGGTCTGAAATAAAAAGTGGTGAGACTGCTCCTGAAACTTTCATTGGTTCGTGCTCTTGTTTTATTTTTTTTAATGCTCTTATTAAACCTGTTGGGCTTCTTATGAATTTTACTGAAGAAGCATCTGCAACATATTCTCTTTTTCTTGAGATTGTCATTTGGACAATTGTAACAACAAGAGGGGCAAGTATTGCGAGAACAATTCCTATAATCATTATTATTGCATTTGATTTATTTCTGTTTCTATTTCCTGAAAACCAAAGACTTCTTAAAAATATTTGAGAGATTATTGCAATCATTCCAACCATTACAGTTACAAGAGTCATGAATCTTATGTCATAGTTTGATATGTGCGAGAGTTCGTGCCCAATTACACCTTCAAGTTCTTGTTTGTCTAATTTTTCTATTGCTCCTGTTGTGAGACATATAACAGAATGTTTGGGGTCTCTGCCTGTTGCAAATGCATTAATCTGCTTGTCTTCTAGTATGTATATTTTTGGTTTTGGAAGTCCTGAAGCAAGGCATATTCCCTCGACAATATTGTGGATTTGCCTGTGTTTTTCATATGATGCTGGTTTTGCATTTACAGAAGCAAGAGCAATTTTATCTGAATTATAATAACTTGTTAAAATATAAGATAGAGAGATTATTATCCCTAAAATTAAAATAATAAAAAAATAATCCGGGTATATAAGTCCTATAACATAAGAAAGCAAAATCAAAACAAGCAGTATCACAAAAATAAGAAAAATTGATTTTCTTTTGTTTCTTGATATCTGGTCATGAAAAGATATGGACTTCATTTCTATAATGAGTTAAAAGAGTATTTAAAATTAATTAGAAAAATAAAAATTAGTCAAAACTAATCTTAGGAACTGCCCTTGATTCTGCTGGAATCTTTAGATATTCTCTTGATTTTTTGCTGAATATTGCTGCGAACATTGAGCCTGGAAATGTCCTGCATAAATCATTGAAACTTAAAATGCTGTCATTGTAAAACTGCCTTGAATATGCAACTTTGTCTTCTATTGCTGAAAGTTCTTGTTGTAATTGAAGGAAATT
Organism: Nanobdellota archaeon; assembly: GCA_018818285.1. Lineage (GTDB taxonomy): Archaea > Nanobdellota > Nanobdellia > Pacearchaeales > GW2011-AR1 > JAHIRT01. The sequence continues at coordinate 8,945 of JAHIRT010000023.1, read as the reverse complement.
TTCATTTGCTTTTAATTGAGGATAATTTTCTGCAAGAGCAAAAATACTTTTTAATGCAGATTGCAATTGGTTGCCTGCTTTAACTTTGTCTTGGATATTTTTTGCGCCTAACAAAACTTTTCTTGCTTCTGTTACTTTTGTTATTATTGTTTTTTCATGTTTCATATAACCTTTAATTGAGCTAACAAGATTTGGAACAAGGTCTGCACGTTTTCTTAATTGAACATCAATTTGTGCAAGAGAATTATCAATTCTGTTTCCTAAAACCGCAAATCTGTTGTAATAGATTATGGTTATTAAAATAGTAATTGCAATAATAATTAAAATTATCCAATATGTCATTGTTATCATTGTTGTTTTAGTTTTTGAGTGTTTTTAAAAGTTTTGGGGGATTAAGCTTTGCTGAAAAAGTCAATTTTGTTTAATCCCATACCCTCCCAACTCGTGTCTTGACTTTGGTAATAAAGACAATATGTCAAAGTCAAAACTCTCGCCCAAACTGCCTTCGGCAAGTTTAAAATGATTACTACAAAATTGAAAGAAAAAGAGATTTTCAACAAAGCTATGAATTGCATTGTCAAGTTAGCAGTGCTGAATCACAAATTTTAAAAACATACAAAATTGTTTAATTGTATGGATAAAAGAGTAAAAATAATAATCACGATTTTTTTATTGGTAATTTTATTTTTTACTTTTTATTTTATAACAAAAGCAGTGACTCACTTTACTGGATATACAATAACAGGAGGAACAATAGATGAAGGAAGAATAAGTGAGTTTGTTGGTTGTTTAAATGAAAAAGGTGTTTTCTTGTATTGTTTAGATAAAGCTAAAATTTGTAATGAGCAAAAGAAATTATTTGGAATGAGATTTAATTTAAAGAATTATGTTGATTGTGAAAAGCAAGTTAATAGGTGTGAAGATATTAAGGAATTTCCATTGTGGAAGATTGATGGAAAAGTTTATTATGGGTGGATGAGTCTTGATGAAGTTTCAGAATTTTCTAAATGTGATTTGTAAGAATGTAAGGAGGTAAAAATGAGAGTAGATTTAAACAAAGAAGAATGTATTGGATGCGGGGCTTGTGTTTCTCTATGCCCAAAAGTTTTTGTAATGAAAGGTGCAAAGGCTGTTGTTAAAGAAAAAGAAACAGAAGAAAGCTGTGCAAAAGAAGCTGCTGATTCCTGCCCTGTTAATGCTATAAGAATAATTTAGTATTGGGAATAAATTTTGATGAGAAAGTGAAAGTTTATGAAAAGAATTTCTGATGTTATAAATATTTAGAAAAGAAAAATATAAGAATTAAATTTGATATTATTTATTTTTAATTACTTTCACGAATATGTTTGTCTTTTATTTTGTAAACTTTAGCTTTCTTTGGTATTCCTGAACTACCAGCCAAGTTTTGGGAATTTTTCATAAAAGAGTCAGCAAAATGTTTAGCTAATCCTGGTCTTGCATTATAAACTTTAGCTAACATTATTCCTCTATTTGCTCCTGTATCTGCGTGTCCATTGTAATCAGAGACTTTTGGCATACTTGAGAAAACTCTATAACTTGACTTATCTTTATCACAACAGCAACCTTTACATTCTGAAATGTAAAGTTTATCATATCTTGGGTCTTCTTCTAAAGCCATACATGCTAATTCAAATTCTTGAAAGGTTTTTAACTGGGGTACTTCTTTCTGAACTAATTGCTTATTTTTTGATTTTCTTTTCATTTTTTATCTTGATATATTTAAGATATCATGTATTATAAACCTTTGCATTATTACTATTATAAATTACAGAACTAATTTTTGATTGTCTTTTGGGAATTGGAGAGATTATTTTTTAAGCTACTTTTTTTGCAAGTCTTTCTGCTAATTTTAATGTTTTGTATGCATTTTTTATATATCCTTTTTCTGCTTCTTTTTTAGCATAAGCTCCTGCACTTTTTGAGATAGCTTTAAACATTATCTTTTTAGTATAAGGATCTTTTATTCTTTCTGCATCCTTTTCTGCTTCTCTTAATTGTAATTTAGCCTCATCAAAAAAACCATGTTTAAAGTATTCATTTGCAGCACCAATACTTGCTGCTACATGATGTTTAAAAAAAGTATTCCCAGGAAAGTGCCACAATGAAATACTTCTTGCATAATATTCTTTATCTTCTTTAGGAAAATTCGTAAGTCTTCTTGTTCTACCATATTCCTTACCCATTTTCAGAGCAATTCCTAATCCTTTAGAGTTATCCCGACTTTCCCTTGTTTCTTTAGCCTTCCTTCCTGCTAAATTTTCAATTGCTTTTCTTATTTTTTTAAAGTCCATTTTTCCTCCTTTTTGATTTTTTTGTTATATTTATTTTTTTCCAGCTTCAAGTTTTTTTCTTAGTTTTGCTGCTCTTTCTAGATGTACATTTTCTGTATCTATCTTTATTTGTTTTTCATAACATTCAGCTGCTTTTTTTGGCTTTCCTGCTTTCTCATAAAAATCTCAAGCTAAATCACACAAATTTTCTTTTTCATAACACTCAGCAGCTTTTTTTGATTTTCCTAATTTTTTCCATATCTCTGCTGCATCTCCATACATGTCTGCTTTTTCATAAATCTTAGCAACTTTTTTATATGTTTCAGCTTCTGTTTCTTTTTTTGCCATGTTTTTTAGAAGATATTTGGGTTTTTAAATATTTCTTTGGTTTTTTAAATAAAAATATTTTATTACAATTCAATTAAAATTAGTTTAAGTTAAATTTTCTTAAAAATTGTTTGATGGATTATTTTTTTAAAGCTTCAAGCAATTTCAAGTTTTCTTCTGAGTTTTACTATTTGTAATTTTTTGTGAAGCTCTTCTCCTGCTTCTCTTCCAATATGTTTTAATTCTTTGATTAATCCTATTGCCCTTTTTCTTTGTTCAGGATTTTTAACTATCCTGCCCCTAATATCTTCTTCAGGAAGCCTAGGATTTTGGTTATCAGAGGCATATTCTCTTTCATCTTCTGATAATCCACGAGCCATTGAATGATACAGTTTGCTGGTTGATTTATATTCTGGGTCATATAAACATTTTCCTTCTGCTACAGAACCTTTAGAAATAAAAATATCTCCGGGAGTTTTTTTTGTTTTCTTTTTTTCATAAACCCCTGCTATTGCAATTGCAACTTTTCCAACAGATGAATTTGAATAATGTGGATTATAATTAGGGTTATCTGGTTTGTCAACAAGCATTGTGCCTTTACCATATACCTGATAAAACCCAGATCTGTGTTCATCATATATTATAATTGATGCATTATCTTTTTTTATTCTTCTTGCAATAAACTCATCAATCTTGGGTTGAAATTTGCTTCTAGGAATTATTGCTGCAGGATTTATACGATAAAATATTGGTGGTTTTTCATTAGGATATGCTTTTTTCCAAGCTGCTTTAATTAAAAATCCATGAGGCATACCAGATGTTTCAGTTACAAATACATAATCTGGGTGCACCCTATCATGCCATTCTTTTACAGTTTCAATCACCTTATCTTTAGTTTTATCAACTTCTTCTTTATTAAAGAGTTCATATTTTATCATTTTTCCAACAACTCCAAAATTCTATCTCTAAATAATCCAGCTTTTTTCTGCAACTTGTCAATTTCTTTTCCTGAAATCATTTCTGTTTTTTTATGCTCAATATCTTTGAATGTTGTGATTATTTCTGTAATTATCTCGAGATATTTTTTCTCAAGTTTTCTATTTGAAACAAAATATTTTTTTAAATTTTTAATAGCTTCTCTTTGAGTGCAAAAAATATTTTGTTTTTCTATTAAAAGAGCTTGTGAAACTTCTATAACAGAAGTGTAAATATTATCAAGAACTTTGAGTTTGACTAAATTAATTTTTCTAAAATGCTCATCTATTGCTGTAAACTTTCTCATAAAAAATTCTTTAGTCCCAATTATTTCTCCTTCTAAAATCATTTCTTTTATTGGGTCTATAAGATGAGTTGGGTCATATATAATTGCAGAGTCACTTATTTTTGAATAAGCTTTTTTATCTCCTTTTATAATTTCTTTAAAATATTTTTCAGCTAATTCTACATTTATAGGATAATTTAATTTAGATGCAAATTTTTTAATTTCTGATTTTTTATCTGAAACAATCAAGGTTATTTCATTTTTATAGAAGAGTATGGAATTTATTTGCTTTTTGAATTTTTTTAATAATTTTAAAGTTATTTCTTCTATATTATATTTTTTTATCATTTTTCTTCTCCTGTAAAGATAATTTCTCAAGATTATCAATAAATTTTTTAATTTTAGCAGAATAATAATCTAAGTCTTCTCCTGTAAATTCAGATAAAGCTCCTTTGTTTGCTTTTTCATTTAAATCAAGAATTTCAAAATATGTGTTTGTATTAGTATATTTGTTTAATTCTTTGAGAAGTTTTCTTGGCTCATATATTATTTTTTCTTTAATTATTAGAAAAATTTGTGCTGCTTCAGTTGCAGCAAAAAAAAGTTCTTCTACTAAACTTAACATTAATTCTCTATTATCTGTTAAAAATTCTTCTGATCTTGCTACAAGCCTCTCTGATTTAATGTCTTTTCCAGGAACATGTTTTTTCCTGATAAGTTTTTTTATTAAAGAAAGATAATCAGAATCATCATATATTATTAATGGATTTTTAAGAGAGGTAATTATCCAAGGCTCTCCTTTGATTATTAAAGACCATAATTTACTTAGTCTCATAGGGCTTTGAAAATGCAAATTTAGTTTTGTTTTTCTCTTAATTTTTTCGATTTTAGACTCAAGTTTTCTCAAATTAATGTTAAATCCTTTAATTGTATCATCAACTAAAATAAGAACATCAGTATCATTCCCTTTCTTTTTAACAGAACTTCCATAAATCCAAATTACTTTTACAAATGGCTTTTGAATTAGATGACTACATAAAGATTTTACTTTGTTAAACACACTCTTTTTCATATTTTAATAATGATTTTCTAATTTAAAAATATATCTAACCGAAACATTTTTAAACTAAGTAAACTATAGTTTACTTATGTATTCATTGCCACAGGAAATTGAAGTTTGGTATATTATCCCTGCAATTAGGAGAGAATTATCAAAGGTTCTGACTAAAAAATATGGTATGACTTTTGAGAAGACAGGAAATGCTCTGGGAATAAGCAAGGCAGCTGTTTCCCAATATCTGAAAAAGAAAAGAGCAAATGTTGTGAAATTTCCTGAAAAAGTGAAAAAAGAAATAATGAAATCTGCTGAGATTATTCAAAAAAATGAAAAAAAAGCTCTGAAAGAAATTCTTAGACTTCTTTTTTTGATAAAAAAATCTGGATGTAGCTGCAAGGTTTGCAAGAGATACAATAAAGGGGTTTTGAGTCAGTGCAGAATGAATCCTATTAGGGGAGAATAAGATGAGGATTAAATTTTGTCCGAAATGTAAGAGTTATGAAATTGAGTTAATGGTTGGTGGAGAAATTGGATTATATAGATGCAAGAAATGTGGATTTAGTGGAAGCATATTTCCAGAAAAAGAAATTAAATTAAATAAAAGAAGAATAAAATGAAATCAAAAATACACCACCACTTCCTAAGAGGTAACCTTAGTAAGAGTATTTTTGATATCTAAAAATTAGAAAAATTTTTGGCTTTTAAATTTCAGGAAAAAATTTAAAAAAATGAAAAAAATTTATTTAGATAATGCAGCGACAACACAAGTTGATGAAAGAGTTTCAAAAGTTGTGAAACTTTATTTTGATGAAAAATATGGGAATGCTTCTTCTTTGCATATAAAAGGGCAAGAAGCAAAACTTGCTTTAGAAGAATCAAGACATGTAATTGCAAAATCTATTTATGCAAAAGATGATGAAATTATATTTACATCAGGAGGAACAGAGAGCAATAATCTCTCAATAAAAGGGCTTGCTTTTTCCAATCCTGATAAGAAGCATATTATAACAACAAAAATTGAGCATGATTGTGTTTTAAATGCATGCAAATGGTTTGAAGGCAGGGGTTATGAAGTGACTTATTTGAATGTTGACAAAGAAGGTTTTATTGATTTAGATGAATTAAAAAGCTCAATAAGAAAAGATACTTTGCTTGTTTCAGTTATTCATGGAAATAATGAAATAGGTGTAATTCAGGATTTGGAAAAAATAGGAAAAATATGCAAGGAGAATCATGTCTTATTTCATACAGATGCATGTCAGAGTTATAAAAAAACAGAGCTTGATGTTCAGAAACAAAATCTTGATTTAGTTACTTTGAATGCTCATAAGATTCATGGTCCAAAAGGTGTTGGAGCTCTTTATATAAAAAGAGGAATTAAAATTACTCCTCTTGTTCATGGTGGGGGGCAGGAGAAAAATATAAGAAGTGGCACAGAAAATATTTCTGGGATTGTTGGCTTTGCAGAAGCTGTGAGAGTTGCAAAAAAAATAGATATTGAGAAAATGACAAAGTTGAGGGATAAGTTAATTAATGGTTTGGAAAAAATAAAAGGAAGTCAGCTTAATGGACCAAGTGGAAATAACAGGCTTTGTAATAATATTAATTTTTCATTTGAAGGTGTTGAAGGAGAAGCTGTTGGAGGTTATTTAGATGCAGAAGGAATTTGTTCTTCTACTGGTTCTGCATGTTCCTCAAAATCATTAGAGCCAAGTCATGTTTTAATTGCAATTGGTTTAAAGCCAGAACAAGCTCATGGAAGCTTAAGATTAAGTTTAAGCAGATTTAATACAGAAGAAGAAATTGATAAAACTCTGGAAGTTTTGCCAAAGATAATAGAAAAATTGAGAAAGATTTCACCTTTTGAAAAAATCATTAATAGGGTGATAAAGTGATAAATAAATTAATTAAATTAATTAAATAATTAGGAGGTAAAAATGGATTGTAAATGTGGTTGTGAATGTGATGAAGAAGAAAAAGAAGACGAGGAATAAAATTGAAATATTGGAGAAAAAAAAATGAAAGAAATAAATTTTGGTCAAAAATTTGAACCAAGAGAAGGGAAGATACTTCATGGAGCTGGGCAAAGTCCGGAGAGATTTTTAGATTATTGGAATGCTGTTAAAGACTTTAAGCCTTCAGTATATATGGAATATGTTCGAGTTGATGAGATCAGAGAAAAATTTGATAAAAAGATGAAAAAAATGCTGAAGGTTTCAAAAGATTTAATGCCTCAGATTGGATTGAATTTCAAAACAAGGATAAATGGAGCGAAGTGTAAGGAGGTTGCAGAAGGAATTTATGATAAAGACATTTTCTCTATGATTAAAATATTAAAAGAAATTAGAAACCCTTCATTCATAAGGATTGGATATGAATTTGATAAAAAAGGAAAATATGATTCAAAAGAGTTTGTCAATGCTTGGAAGCACATTGTTGATTTAATTCGAGATCAAGGAGCTGAAAATATTGCAACTGTTTGGTGTGCTTGTCCTTATAATGGGACTTCTTCTGTTGAACCATATTATCCTGGAGATGATTATGTAGATTGGTTTGGGGTTGATGTTTTTTCTGCAAGATTTTTTAAGGATAGCAAGTACAAACCTGTTCAAGACTTTTTAACATTAGCAACAAAACACAAAAAACCAGTAATGGTTGGAGAATCAAGTGCAATAAAAACTCCTAAAGAAAAAATGTGGGAAAAATGGTTTAAGCCTTACTTTAAGTGGATTGACTCTAATCCTGTAATTAAAGCATTTTGTTATATTAATTGGAATTGGGGAGTTGATTGGAAACAGCCAGAATGGGGGAACTCAAGAATTGATAACAAAAAAGAAGTGATGGAGAAATATATTAAAGAATTAAGTAAACTTATTTATATTCATAATGGAGTATTAATAAAATGAAAGCTAAAACAGCAAAAACCAGTCTTATAAAAAATATCTCTAAGAAAAATAGTTTTGCTGAAGTTCTAGAGAAATTCCCTGAATCAGCAGAGGTTTTTTTAGAGGCAGGAATGCATTGTATTTCTTGTCCTATGGCAATGATGGAATCTATTGAAGAAGGATGCAAAGCACATGGAATTGATGTTAATGAGATAATAGAGAAAATAAATAAAAAAATCAAAAAATGATGTACAGTAAAAAAGTTATGAGATATTTTCTGAATCCAAAAAATGTCGGGGAAATAAAAAATCCAGATGGAGTTGGAAAAGTTGGAAATCCTGTTTGTGGAGATGTTATGTATGTTTATATTAAAGTTGGAAAGAAAAAACAAAAGGGAAAAGAAATTAAGTTTATTAAAGATATAAAATTCAAGACAATGGGTTGTGCAGCTGCAATTGCCACATCTTCAATGATAACTGAACTTGCAAAAGGAAAGACATTAGAAGATGCAAAAAAAATAAACAGGAATGATGTTTCTAAATCTCTTGGAAATTTGCCCCCAATAAAAATGCATTGCAGTAATCTTGCAGCAGATGCTTTGAAAAAAGCAATTGAAGATTATGAAAAGAAAATAAGGAGATAAATATGATTAAAAAATTCAGAGAAATAAAAGACTTAATTGAATATCCTAGTGAAGGGATATTAAGTAAAGAAATTGTTAAGACTGAGAAATTAGATGTAAGTTTATTTTGCATGGCTAAAGGAACAGAAATTTCAGAGCACACATCAACAAAGCAGGGATTTGTTTATGTTTTAGAAGGAAATGGAATATTTAATTTAAAAGGAGAAGAAATAAAAATGAAGCCAGGAATATTTATTTATATGGGGAAAAATTCTGCACATTCATTAAAAGCTAAAGAAAATACTTCTTTTATGCTTTCATTATGCTGAATTTAAAAAACAATTAATTATTTATTAAAATGGAAAACAGGAAGTTTTCTGTCTTTTAAAAACAGGAAATTTTTAAGATGAAATCAAAAATGCAACCCACCCACCAAGAAGATTACCTTAGTAAGAGCATTTTTGATATTTTGAAAATTAAAAATTTTCAAACTTTTAAATTT
>JAHIRT010000004.1 GCA_018818285.1 Nanobdellota archaeon | reverse complement strand
TATTGTAAAAGAAATTAAAAGAGACCCAAGTAAAATTGATTTGATGCTGAGAAGGTGAGATTTTTTAAAATAACTCCAAGAAATTTAAGTAATTGTTAAAGTTAAAACTCTCTGCTTTTACCTTGTTTTTAATAATTATCATAAACAGCTTTGTTGAAAAATAAAAAATAATAGAACAAAAGATTTATTCTTCAGATAAAACTTTTTCTCTTAAACCTTGGAGTTTTGTTTTTTCTGAAGCAAGTGTATCTTCAAAAACCTTCTCTAATCTTTTAAAAGGTTCATTCTGAGCAGTTCTTACCATTGGCGATTTTCTTCCATTAATGGATTCTATAACTAAATATTCTCTTTTATCTCCTTCAATTCTTTTTTCATAAGCAATTTGTGGTCTTTCGTTATGAATTGTGAGTAGTGTGCTCCCAATGCAACTAATAAATCCACTTACAAATCCGCTTGTGATTCCTACCATAATATATTTTTCTAATGTCATTTTATTTAACCTTTTAAAAGATAATATGTTTGTTTTATAAACTTTTTTGTTAGTTTACTACTTTGTAGTTGATATACTTTCAGCACTATCCAAAACCATTAAAACCAAAAAATCTTTAAATCTCTGTTTCTTTGTTTTTCTATAAAAATGCCACATCAATGCGTTCATTGCTCGAAGCTTTATGAAGATGGTTCTGAAGAATTGTTAAAAGGATGTAGCTGTGGGGCTAAATTCTTTTTTTATATTAAAAAAGAAAAATATGAGAAACTGAAAAAAGATAGTTCTGTTCCTATAACTGAGCTTAGTATTTCAGATAAAAAGCAAGTTGAAAAAGATGTGAGAGAGATGGCTGGATTAAAAGAAGAAGAGCCTGTTATTCTTGATTTAGAGTCAATAAGAGTTATAAAACCTGGAAAATTTGAAATAGATATTGTTAATCTTTTTAATAAAAGAAGGCCTTTAATCTATAAATTAGAAGAAGGGAAATATATTCTTGATCTTTCATCAACTTTTAAAGGGGTGAGCCAGAAAAAACTTGACAGGAAAATTAGAAATCCTGAGAAGAAGTGAGGAAGATTAAATTTTTTTAATTAAAAATAAAAGTTAATGTTATTTTTTATTGTATTTAATAAAATACTAGGTTTAAGGGAAGTTGTGGGTGAATGGAAAGGGTACACTTGTCCCAAAAATTTCGTAGAAATTTTGAGTTCGGATTTTTGGCGTTAGATTTATAATATCTGATAAAATACTATCTTTAATATGGGAGAAATCTTGCGATTTGGATAGATTTTACTATTGACACAAGGCCTAAAAATTTAAGAGAAGATTATAGGGCAAGATTTTTTGAAGAATTAAGTACATATTCTTTGAAACCAAGAAGAAATGGGCAACCTCGTAATGAGGGTTGTATTCATGAATTATCTAATTTAACAAAAGTCGAAATAAACAACCCCAAACATTTTGCAAGACTAGTAAAAGAGGGTGTCTATTTAATGTATCAAAAGCAAACTTCTGCCAAAGTTTTAGATGCCTTACAAGAATACTTGAAGCCCAAAATCTGAATTTCAATTAACATAACATTATTAATACATTAATATTCATTTAACAACTTATTTTGTTACAAAGCCAATAAAACAAAAACATATTAAAACCTTGATTTCTTTTTGTTTGGATGAATAAAGAGGAAATTCTAAAAGAGCATATAGAGAATATTAAAATAAGTGAAGCAGAATTAAAAAAAATAAAAGAAAAAACAGATGAGATTATTTCTAAGATTAATTTGGAATTAAAGAAAAAAAAGATTGCAGGAGATGTTTTTGTCGGGGGTAGTTTTGCCAAAGGCACAATTATAAAAAAAGAACTTTTTGATATTGATATTTTTGTGAGATTTTCAGAAAATAAAAAATATAGGGATAATGAAATCTCTGGAATTTTGGAAAAAGTTTTGAAAAAATTAAAGCCAAAAAAAATTCATGGTTCAAGGGATTATTTCAGGGCTCAGGAAAAAAATATTGGATTTGAAATAATTCCTGTTCTAAAAATATCTAATCCAGAAAAAGCAAAAAATGTCACTGATTTGAGTTTTTTTCATGTTTCTTATGTTAAGAAAGAACTAGAGAAAAATAAAAAACTTGCTGAACAAATTATGCTTGCAAAATCTTTTTGCTTTGCACAAGGAGTTTATGGGGCAGAGTCTTATATTAATGGATTTTCCGGTTATGGTTTGGAACTTCTTATTATTCATTACAAGAGCTTTTTGAAATTTATTGAATCTGTTCCAAAGCATAAAGATTTAATTGTTATTGATATTGGAAAGCATTACAAAACTAAGAAAGATGTTTTGGAAAATTTAAATGAATCAAAATTAGACAGTCCTATAATTTTTATTGACCCAACATATAAGGAAAGAAATGTTTTAGCTGCATTATCTTGGGAAACTTTTGAGAAATTTAAGAAAATCTGCAGGGAATTTCTGAAAAATCCAAAAATTAAGTTCTTTGAAAAGCATGATTTGAATATTGGTGAAATTCAAAAAAAAGCTAAAATAAAAAAAGCAGAATTGCTTGTTCTTAAAACAAAAACAAAAAAACAAGAAGGAGACATAGCAGGAACTAAACTCCTGAAATTTTTTAATTTTTTTAAAATAGATTTAGAAAAAAACTTTGATGTTCTTGAAAAAGGATTTGAGTACAGAGAGAGAAAAGAAGCTGTTTTTTATTTCTTGATAAAAATAAAAAAGAAAATAATAATTAATGGGCCTCCAATAAATTCTTTTGAAAATGTTGTTAAGTTCAAACAAAAACATAAAAACGTGCTTATTAAAAATCATAAAACTTATGCTGTTGAAAAACCTTTAATGACTGATGAGTTTTTAAAAACATTCAGGAAAAAATACAGGATAGTTATGAGAGATATGGAGATTTGTGGGTTTGGGAGGGCTTAGTGATTTATCTATGAGCCTGATTAAACATGCCTGCAATTGCTGAAGAGAAAAATTCTGAATTAATCCAAACAGCGAGCTCTTCTTCATTATCTTGCGGATTTAATGAGAAGAACATTTGTTTCTTGTCTATTAAGAAAAACTTTGAAATTATATTTGTTTTTTTTGCTTTTATATCATAAATTTTTGTTACTTTTTTTATTTCACTATCTTCTCCATTTAGAGCAAATTTCATGTTTATTTTTTCTTTGTTTATTCCTTCAAATAATTTTTTGAATATTCTTTTCTTTTCAAATAATTCTTTTGCTGACATGCATATTAATATTTCTTTTTCTGCAGAATCAAAAATACTTCTAAGATGGCTGAATATGTTTGACTTGCCTTTAACAGCTCCGCTTATTTCCTCTATTTTTAATTGATTTACTGAAGAATTGTGCAGGCTTTCTAATTCTGCGTATTCAGGAGTTGTTTTTAAGTTATTGAGAACTTTTAATTTGTCTTTTGTTTTTTCTAATTCATTGTTTTTTAATTTATCTAAAACAACTGTTGGTTTAACTACAATAAATCTTGCTGGTTTTCCAACTTTTGAGATTACAAAACCTTGTTTTTCTAAGCCTTCAAGAACATCATAAGTTCTGCTTCTTGGAACACCTGAAATTTCAGCAATTTCTCCTGCTGATGCAATTCCTTTTGAAAGTAAGGCTAACCAAACTTTGGTTTCATAAATATTAAGATTAAAGTAATTTCTTATTTTCTTTATTAATTCTTGGTTTAATATCATTTTTTATTGTGTATATATTTACTACTAACTGATAAATAAATGCCTTTATAAATCTTTTGGTTATGTTACTTTTTAAAAGTGGGGACAATAGGAAAGTTTAAAAATGGTTGATTAATAAAAAATATATGGAAAATAATAAACCTCAATTTGGAATTAGTGAAACAAGAAGGAGTTTAGAAGACTTGTATTTGAATCGTTGGATAGTTGTTTATACTTCGTATCAGCAAACAACTTTTACTGGAAAATTTAAAGAGATAACTGAAGATGGTTATTTGGTTTTGCAGCCTTTTCAGGGAACTGTTTGTGATTCAGACAGAGGATTAATCAGAAAATTAGTTGATGAGCCAAGTTTAATTTCTACTGCTAATCATAGTATTGTTGCTATTGAACCTACAACAGAAGAAGTTTTAGAAGCTTATTGTGAAAAACAAAATGAGCAACTTAAAAAACAACAAGAATTAAAAGAATCTAAATAAAATAACTAAAAAAATAGTTTACAGCCAAACCAATCAAACATCCTGCTGTTAGGAATGGCATTGCAGGATAGAATTTTCCTTTTTCTGCTTTTATAAATAAATATAATAATGAAAGAGTTGCAAAAATTGATATAATCAAAGCTGGTAAAAATCCATAGAGTCTTAATATAACACCTGCGAGAATTATTGGGAATACAACATCTCCTCCACCGAGAATTGCAAAATTTACTTTTATTTTTTTTGATTTTAATGTTTTTTCTGAAATTTTCTTATTTTTGTATTTTTGCTTTAGGAACCTTATTTTTTCTCTTGTTTTTTTATTCATGTAAGGAACAAAAAACCCTGCGAAAATATTTAGTTTGTTTATTTGAAATTTTGCCATTTTCTGCATAAATCCAGAATGCCAGACAGCATAAATATCATACACTGAAATTAAAAGCAAGAGTATTATAACTGCCCATAAGTTTAGAATTGGAACAAAAACAGCGGCAATTCCTGGATAAATTAAGAGTTCTGTTAGATTATGCACTAGAAAATTTCTTTTGAAAATTTTGAGATATGCAAATGGGAGGGCAATTAGAAAAGCAATAGATGAGGAAAATTTTAGATTTATAGTCAGGGTATTAAGAGTTATTGATAGGGCTATTAAAACAACAAAGAAAAACCAGAGTTTCAAAAAAACCACAGCTCTTATTTTCATAAGAAGAAAAATCAAAAGAACAGCTATTGTGAATGCGATGACTATGCTTGTCAAAACTTGTTTTGGGTTTTTTTCTAATTCTTCAGGAGGTTGCATTCCATAAGGAAGCTGTGGTTTTGTTATGACTTCTTCTAATTTTCCTGTTGTTTCATTTAAAATTGTTATTTTTTTAGGAGAATAAGCATTAATTACAGCAAGTCCTATTAACTGAGTTATAAAAAACATTATCAATAAAATTGCTGTTATTTTTATGTTGTGTTTCACTTGAATTTGATGCCTCTTTATTTATAGTGAAAGAGAATTGGGTTTTTAAAGTTTTAAGAAAAGTGGGGAATGTTAGCAGTGGTTTTTTATAACTCATAACTCACTTTATCCTAACTGTTTCTAAATTTCTTGGGGCAGTAGTTTCAATTCTGTTTAATTTGTAAATTGTTGATGCTAAATCAAGACATTTTGATGCTTCTCCGTGGTTGATTATAGCTCTTTTTGTTTTTGGCTGGCACTTGTTTATGAAAGCTAAGAGCTGGTTTCTTCCTGAATGTCCTGTGAAACCATCTATTGTATGAACTTCTAAATTAATTTTAATGTCTTCTTCTTTTCCATTTGTTGTCATTCTCATTTCTTTGGTTCCTTCCTGAATCTGTCTTCCTAAACCTCCTGTTGGCTGATAACAAACAAATATAATGCTGTTTCTTTTATTTCCTGCGAATTCTTTTAGATATTCAACTGAAGCTCCTCCAACAAGCATTCCAGAAGTTGCTAAAACTATGCAGGGGCCTTCTTCAATGACTTTTTTTCTTTCTTGAGAAGAGCCGACTCTTATGAATGTATCAGAAACAAATGGGTTTTTATCTTGGAAAATTTCATTTTTTACATTGCCTGACAAAAAATCTGGATATGCTGTATGAATTGCATTAATATCCCAAATCATTCCATCTATGTATACAGGGATTTTTGGAAGAACTCCTCTTTTTATTGCATCTTCTACAACAAGCATTGTTTCCTGAGATCTTCCTAATCCTAATTCTGGTATTAGAACTTTGCCTTTTCTTTCAATTGTTTTTTTAATTGTATCAATAAGTTTGTCTTCGCATTCTTGTCTTGGAGGAAGAATATCATCTCTTGAACCATATGTTGATTCCATTATTGTTGTTTCTAATCTTGGGAAAATTACATTTGCTGAATCTAATAATCTTGTTTTTCCAAATTTAAAATCTCCTGTATAAAGAAGATTATGCAAGCCATTTCCTATATTAAGATGAACCATTGAAGAACCTAAAGCATGTCCTGCATTATAGAATGTTAGCCTTATGTCTGGGGAAACATCTGTGACTTCATTGTAATTCAGGCAAATGCTGTGCTTAACCATTTCTTTTATATCTGTTGAAGAGTAAAGTGGTTGTGCTGCTTGTTTGTAAGCAACTCCTATTAAATCAAGTGCAAGCAAAGAGGCAATATCTCTTGTTGGAGCTGTCATATAACAAGGTCCTCTGTAACCCATTTTGTAAAGATAAGGAAGAACACCAACATGGTCTAAGTGTGCATGGCTTATGATTACTGCATCTATTTCACTTATATCAAATTCAGGAATATCAAAATATGGGAATTTTTCCCTGTCTTGCGCAGCAACATTTATTCCGCAATCTAAAAGTATTTTTGATTCTGGAGTCTGCAATAAAAAACAGCTTCTTCCAACTTGTCTTCCACCCCCAAGAATTGTTACCCTAATCCATTCTTTTACTTTTTCAGAACTCCAATCTTTGTATATTTTTTTGCCTATACTATTTAAAAATTTTCTACGATAATTGTTATTCAAATAAAGAACAGAACGAATGTTTTCAGTAATTTTGCTTTGTATAGCAGGACTTCTTTGAACTTGTGGAATCCAAAAAGTATTTTTCTTTATTTCATTTAATACAGAACCATTTTTTCCAATAACAAGTCCTGGTCGTTTTGCTTCTATTATAACTGTGCTTCTTTGAACATCAAAAATTATATTTGTTATTTCAGCTTCTTTTGAAACAGTTTCTCTGATTGCTTCTTCTGTTTTTTCCTGTTCAAGCAAAATAGATTCATCAGCTCTTAACTCAACTCTTTTTTTTATTTTGTTTACTACTTCTTTAATGTCTTTTTCACCTTCAAGAAAAAATTCTTTTTTATCTGTGTAAAGAACAATATTTGCTCCTTCAAAAACTGCTTTTTTCACAAAATTTGGCAAATCATTTGTTATGCTTTTCAGAATATCTGTCATTTTAATTTGTTTTGATAATGTCAAAAAATCTTTCAGTCATTTATTTGGAATCCAAGAAATCCTCTTGGTTTTGAATAATTATTTTTCTTCTTTGAAGTTTGGTTCTATCTTCTGTTTTATCACATGTTTTATTCCTTCTTTTGTAATTGTAAAAACATCAATTCCATGCCCGCTTCCAACATCTCTTTGTGTTGAGGATTTTAATGCTTCAGATGCTAATTCAACTCCTTCTTTTATAGTGAGGTCTTCTTTCCATTTTCTTTCTAAAAATCCTAAAATAAAAGGCATACCTGAACTGAAGTTTGCATCGTAATCTTCTACTTTAACAATAGAGCCTGCTGGTTCTATGCTGTATAATTCTGTTGTTCCATCTTCATTTACTCCTCCGACTAATGTTCCTGCTATTGAAGGGATTGTTGAGAACTGCCTTATGTTTTTAAATGACATCATTGCAAATAAATTTGCTGCTTCTTTTACTGTTGGTTTTGATTTTGATTTTAATTCTTTGAGTCTTAATTCTGCTGATACAATTCTTTGCAACATTTGAATATCTGAAGCTGTTCCTGTTCCTGATACAATTAAGTAATCATTCATTAGAACAGATTTTTGTGTGTTTTTTGACAAGATAAGATTTCCTGCAGTTGCTCTTCTATCTGAAGCCATGACAATTCCGTCTTTACATACAATTCCAACCAAACTTGTTCCAGATTTTAACACAGAATTTTTTAATTCTTCATCCATCATTTTGATATAAAAATTCACATAGAATTTATAATTATTAATATAAAAAAGTGTTTATAAAGTTTATGGTTTTCTAAAATAATCTAAATAAAAATCCAATCACAGTAAGCTAAGAAGTATGAGCCTAGTTGGAGTAATTAAAAAATATAGTTTAAAAAGAAGTTTGTGTTTTATATACTTATTGTTTTTTGATGTATATTTTTGATTACAGATATTTATTTAAGTTCTTGATGTGTTTATATTTTTTAATGGAATGCAAGAGTGATTTTGAGGAAGAGGTTAGAAATTATGCAGAAAGTTTTGGTGGTTTTTATAATGCTCATGTTCATGGTGACAGGGCATTTACTTATGAAGATAAATATCTTTCTCATGTTGGAAGAAATGTTGCTGATTTAAGTCAATTAACTTTAAAAGAAAAACAAAGTCTTGTTTGGGCAATTCATACAGGAACAGCCTTTGAGCCAGAGTGCATTGAAGAGAGAATGAGGAGAGTTGTTGAGTATTCTATAAGATTTGGGACTAAGAGATTAAATACAACTGTTGATGTTACTTATAATACGAGGTTTAAATCTTTGGAGATTGCTGAAAAATTAAGAGAAGAATACAAAGATAGATTGGAATTAAAAATAGGGGCTTATAATGTTGCAGGATTTAGAGATGATAGGCATGAGAGAGCTGAAATTTTTGAAGAATCAGCAAAGAGAGCAGATTTTTTAGTTGGACTTGCAGAGAAAGATGCAAAACAAAGGCATATTGGGGAAGAGGAACATAATGATTATATGTTAAATCTTTCTTTTAAACTTAAAAAACCAATTCAGTTTCATGTTGGACAAGCAAATGTTCCTGATGAGAAAAGAACTTTTGATTTGCTTGATTCAATGAGGCAGGTTTTTGATGTTCATTATAGAACAAAGGATTATCCAAATGTTGATGCTGTTCATGTTATTTCTCCTTCATGTTATTCAAAAGAGGAATTTAAAAAATTAGTTGATAAAATGTTAGAATATAATGTTGGACTTATTTGCTGTCCTAGTGCTGGAATATCTATGAAACAGGATAGTGCACAAATTGCTCCTGTGCATAATAGTTTAGCAAAGCTCTGGGATTTTGCCTTGGCAGGTGTAAGGGTTTCTCTTGGAACAGATAATATAAATGATATTTTTATGCCTTCTTCTAATTGTGATTTGCTTGATGAAGTTAAATGCTTGTCTGATGTATTGAGATTTTATAGTCCGAGAATTTTAGCAAAAGTTGCTTGTGGAAAAGAATTAGATGATTTTGATAAAGGAACAATTAAGAGGGCTTTTGGTTGAAAGTTCAACTCTCCACAATTGTAATCCCACCTTCTTTTCTAAACCTGATTATATTATCAACAAAACTTTCTATCTTTTGTTCATGGCTGACAATAATCAGCTGGCTGACATTTAATTCATTTAGAACATCTCTCATTTTATTAAGCTGAAGCTCTGAAAACCCATCTGTTGGTTCGTCGAGGATTACTAAATCACGGGTTTTTATTTTTGAAAGCAGGGAATTTATGATTTGATTTAAGGCAAGCCTGTATGCAAGAGCTATTGATGTTCTTTCTCCTCCTGATAAAAAAGAATAATCAAGCTGATAATCTTTGTTTTCAATTATAGGGGTGAAGTCTTCATCAAGATGAACAATAAAATCTTCAGGAACAAGAATATTAAACCATTCATTGAATAATTTTGAAAACTCGTCTTTTAGTTTGAGCATTATGCTTTTTTCTGTGAATCTTATTACTGAAAGAAAAGAGGACAAAATCCAGTCTTCTAATTCCTTGAGTTTAAGAAGCTTGTTTTTTATTTCCTGTTTTTTTGAAATTTCAAGTTCTATTTCCTGGGCAATTTTTGTTGTGATTTCTTTTTCTTTTTCATAAGTTGCAAATTCAATTTCTTTTTGTTTTTTTAATTCTTCGGATTTTTCAATTTCTTTTTTGTTTTCTTTGTAAATATTTTCATATTTATTTAAAATAAAAGAAGATTCTTTTAGTCTTTCTATTTGTTTTTCCAGTAAGGAAATGTCTTTTTCTGCTGATGAGTTTTGTTTTTCAAAATCCAAGATTTTACCTTCTTTTTCTTTTGTTCCTTCTGATTTTATTTTTAGTAATTTTAATTCTTCTGTTTTTTTGTTAAGTTCATATATTTTGTTCTTGATTAAGTTTATGTTTATAAGAATTTTCTCTTTGAGAGTTGTTTGCTCTTTTAATTGCTTTTCAAATTTATTAATACTATCATCTTTTTCTCTTATAATATTTTTTTTATAATCTTCATTAACATCTTGCAAGCAAGTTGGGCAGAGTTTTAATGTAGAAATCTGTTCTTTTAATTTTATTGATTCTGAAATTCTTGAATTAATGGAATTAGTACTGCTTAATATCTCCATATATATTTTGTTTTCTTCTTCTAATTCTGTTTCATTAATCTTTGTTTGAGATTCTGTTTTTTCAATTTCTTCTGGAGAAAAACTTATTTTTTTTGCTTCTTCAACTTCTCTTAATAATAAATTTTTTTCATTATTTATTCTTTCAATTAGTTCTCTTTTTCCTATAAGCATTATTTTTGTTTTTTCAATTTCTTTTTCAAATTTTTCCTTTTCTTTTATTTTCTCTTCAATTTCTTTTAATTTTTCTTCTGCTATTTTTCTTTGTTCTTCTTTTTCATATAAATCTTGAGATATTTTTTTCAAGCAAACTTCAAGATTTATCAGAGCTTGTATTTTTTCATTTTTTCTTTCTTTTAATTCCTCAAAATCAATTATCTGCCCCTCATAATTTTTTATTTTCTCTCTTAATTTAGAGATAAGAATTTCTATGTTTTCTTCTATTTTTTTGTATTTGTCAATTCCAAATATGTGCCTTAATGTGTTTAATCTTGTTTGAGAAGATTCAAGTATGATTTGCTTCATTTCTTCTTGAGGTGTGTATACAGTGAATCTGTAAAGTATGTTTGTTTTTTTTGCAAATTCTTTTGGGTAGTTTAAAAATTCAAGAACTTTGTTTTTTAATTCTGTGACTGATAAATCTTTTTTCTCCCCATTTATTTCAATTTTTGCATTTGTCTGATTAACTGTCTTGCCTCTTTTTAGTCCTCTTTCTATTATTATGTTTTTGTTGTCTATTTCAATTTCAAGTATTACAGAACCTTCTTTTTTTCCGTTTTTTAATAATGAAGAGCCTCTTTGTCCTGGTTGCAAACCAAACAAAGCAAATTCAATTGCCAATAAAACAGATGTTTTTCCTGTTCCTATGTCTCCTGCTAAAACAGTTGAGCCTGATGGAAATTCAATTGTTTCTTTTTCATAGCTCCTTATATTATTTAGTTCTATTTTTTTTATTTTCATTTTAAATTTTTTCCTGAAATTTAAAAGACAGAAATTTTAATTTCTGTATATCAAAAAATTCTTGTGTGTTTTTGTTTTGGATTTTTGGATGCTCAAAAATGTTCTTACTAAGGCAACCTCTTTGGAATTGGTGGTGCATTTTTGATTTCATTTTAAAAACTTCCTGTTTTTCATTTTAAATCAATTTTTAATACTTTATTTAATTCAGAAAATAATCTTGAATTAAAAGTTGAAGAAGTTTCAGATTCTTGTTTTTCAATTGAGAGAGAATTAATTAACTGGTGAATTAATGGATTAAATTTAGATTTATTTTCAGAAAGATATTTTTTTATAATTTCATCTTCAAGTTTATCCATGTCATCTATTTCTACATTAATTTCATTTTCCTGTGCAATGAGTTTTGAGGTGCTTTTTAGCATGGTGTATGCATTTTTTTCTTTGACAAAATTTTCTATTTCTTCAAATTTTATATTCGAGGTTTTTCCTTTTTTCAATTTACCTCGCAGTTTAAGTAAAACTATTTTATCACTTAAATTTTTCCCCCTTAGTTCTTCTATTATTTTTTCTGTTGCTACAAGAGCATCCTGGATTTCAATTTCAAAAAATTCAGTTTCTTTTATTTTAATTTGTTTTTTAATTGCCTGAAAAGGTTCTGTTTCTACAATGTAAAATCTTCCGTTTTTTAGCTCTTCAAGTTCTTGAAAATTATTTGGAAATGTTGGTCCAGGATAAATGAAATTATTTTTATTAAAATCAATATGAAGATGTCCGAGGGCATAGTAATCTGCTTCTGGAAGTTCTGATTCATTAACTGATTCTATTGGAAGATTTTTTGATGCTTCTCTAATGCATGTGTGGAGTGCAAAGATTCTGAATAATCCTGGAGCTTCATGCAATTTTATATTTTTTATTTCCTGAACTTCTAATCCTGACTTTTTCCCAGGGTATCCATAAAGTGCTATGTTTCCATGAATTATTGGAGCTAAAAATACCACGCCATTTTTTTCTTCAGGATTATACAAGTTTCTGCAAAATCCTGCTTTTTCCAATATGCTTAAAAAAGTTTTTCCTGAGACAGAGTAGTCATGGCTACCTGCAATAATATAACAAGAGATGTCTTTGTCTTTTAATTTTTTTAATTCTGAAAATGTTTCTTCAAGGATTTCAATAGGAGGATAAGCTGAATCAAACAAGTCTCCTGCAATTAAAACAAAATCTACTTTTTCTTTTAGAGATATATCTATAGCTGTTTTGAAGCTTTCTAAATTTAATTTTTGGAGTTCTGGCTGTCTCCAACTTCCTAAATGACAATCTGCTAAATGTGCGAATTTCATTTCATACAAACACGCTCCTGTAACTTCGGTCCGTGAAAGTGTTTGTGTGATTGAAAAACTTCTTGTTTTTCATTAGACTGAAAAAATTAATAAATATATAAAGATAATTGTAATGGGGGAGATGGATTTAAAAATCAAAAAATTAATGAGTAACCATGAGCTTAACAGAAATAGTCAGAAAAGCAAATTCAAGAATTGTTGAATCTTTTAGATATGCCCATAGAAATTATAAAACAAAAGAAACATACTTGTTAAAGAAAATGGAAGGAAAAGATTATTATGAACAGCAACTTATAAAAAACCAAAATATGTTGTTAAATGAAATTGAGTTTCCATTTAGATTTTTAATGTGTTTGTTTAATCCAAATTACAGGGATTTTGAAGCTGAAATATTGAGGACTCCTGAGGTGATGAATTAAATTCTTATTAAATCAAAAGAAAAGTATTCTCTTAATCAAATAGCCAAATAATAATTAATAGTCTATCTCTTTTTATAGAAAACTTTTTACAAAAACATGAAAAAAGTAATTAATCACCACAATCCTTTTAAAGAATAAATCAATAAAAATAAAATTGGAGATGGAAGAGAACTTGCATATATATGCATAGAAGATTCAGTTGTTCAAGAAAAAGTTAAACAAATGGGAAATCCAATTAAACTTGAAGAGGCACTTGATTTATGGGAACTAAATTCAAATCTAAAATACTATCCAGTAATTCTCTGTGACAAAGGCTCGGTAATAGATAAGCGATTGAGTAGAGAACCAATAAAAGATGGACACAGATATGATGTAAAAAAAAGAATTTATCCAGAGGAATAATCCATATTTCTAATAAACCCTAAAATCTATATAAGATTTTAACTCTTAAATTAAACTTCAATTATTTTTCAAATCTTTCCAACTAATTTTCTTATTTTTTAGTTTTGAAAGCTGGGGCCATTTTTCTTCTAATGTTGGTTTTTCTTGTGAATAAAAAATTCCAATAGGGATTTTTTCTGTGTTTGAGTTGTAATCCCATTTATCCGAAAGTTTAATTGCTTCTTTAAGCTCTGTTTTTTTGTTTTCTTTATTTTCTATTTTATAAAATAAATTATCTAATTCATTCATTTCTTTGTTAAATATAAGGCAATTTTGGATTATTTCTACAAATGAAAAGCCATTATGCTCTATTGCTTTTTCTATGATTTGAGATGTGTGTTCTATGTCTTTTGCATTGCATCTTGCAACAAAACTTGCTCCTGAGCATAATGCTAATTTAATTGGATTTAGTGGATGATTAAATTCTCCTAATGGCTCTGCTTTATTTACATAATGTTCTTGTGAAACAGGAGTTGCTTGCCCTGTTGTTAATGAGAAAGCCTGGTTATTATGAACAATTAAAGTCATGTCTGAATTATATCTTCCTGCATGAATAAAATGAGCCATGCCTTCTGCATATGTGTCTCCGTCTCCTGCAAATCCTAAAACAGTTAAGTTTGGGTTGCCTAACTTTATTCCTAATGCAGTTGGCAGAACTCTTCCGTGAAGCCCGTAAATCCCGCTTATATTCAAATAATCAAATATTTTTGCGTGACAGCCTATTCCTGTTACCATAGCAATCTCTTCTTGTTTTGTTCCTTTTTCTATTGTTTTACTTAGAGCTTTTTTTACTGCTTCTAATATCAAAAAATTTGTGCATCCAGGACACCATGTGTTTTCTTGTTTTGTGCTTAAGTTTGTTTTTGTCATTTTTTAATATCCTCTTTAACTCCTATTAAAAATAATTTAATTATGAAAAATCCGATTATTGAACCTATTAAACTTCCAGTTAAATAAATTTCATTTGTTAATCCAACATATTTGCTTGGAGGGATAATTGTTTCTCCTGGATAAAAACTCCAGTGAGCATCAAAAATATACATCATTAAAAGAGAGATTAAAAAAGCAACTAATAAAAATATAATATCTGCAATTAATTCTTTTTTTGTGACTCCAAAACCCCTGAATTGAATTATTTTTTGTCTCATTTTAACCTCTCCTCAATTTCTTTTTTTAATTTATCTGAGTTAAATGGACAACTGTCATATTTTAAAATTCTGTTTTCAATTTTAATTCCTGTTTTCTCTCTTATTAATCTTCCAAGTTGTCCTGTTAGATTTTGTTCAACAAGAATTACTTTATTAGAATTTTCTAATTCTTTTTTTATTTTATTTGACATTGGTTTGAGATATAAAACCTGAAGGAATTTGCAGTCAAGTTCTTCAATTGCATCTAAGATAACTGTTTTTGTTGAGCCCCAGCCGATTATAAGGTTTTTGCTTTTTTTGTTCCCAAAAATTTTAATCATCTCAAATTTTTCAGTTTCTTTTTTTATTTTTTCATAGTTTTCTAATCTTAATTCTGCATTTTTCTTTGTGATTTCAGGTGATTCTGTTGTGTTTCCAAATTCATCATGTTCATAACTTGAAGCTTTTACAATTTCTTTTCCAGGAATTTTTCTATTAATATTTCCAGGAATAATTTTATTTGGTTTTCTGTCTGAGCTGAATTCTGATTCAGCTAAATGTTTGTCAGATAATATAATTGATAGTGCATTAAATTTTTCAGAAAGATAAAATGCTTCATTTGTTTTTTCTATAGCTTCAATAGGGTCTCCTGGTGCAATTACAATTCTTGGGAATTCTCCATGTCCTGCCTTTAATGCTATGTTTAAATCTGCTTGTGTTGAATAAGTTGGAACTCCTGTTCCTGGTCCTGGTCTTGAAGCAAGATAAACAACAAGAGGAATTTCAGAAATTCCCTGCAAGCTCAACCCCTCTGTCATTAAATCAAATCCTCCTCCTGATGTCCCAACCATAACTTTGGCTCCTGAAAAACTTGCACCTAAACCTGCATTTACAACTGCTATTTCATTTTCTGGCTGAAAAACCATAAGATTATTTTTAATTTGGTTTTTAGCAAGTTCATTCATAACTCCTGTTGCAGGTGTCATTGGATAAGCAAGATACAGGTTTATCCCAGAATTTACAGCACCCTTAGCAACTGCTGTGCTTCCAGACATTATTTGGATTTTATTATTTAGTTTTTTTAAATCAAATTTTTTTTCTTGGCTTTGATAACCTTTTTCTGCAGAATTTATTGTTTCTATATTATCAAATTCTTTTTTAATTTGTTTGATTAAAATTTCTTTGTCAATTCCAAGGATTTTTATTAAGCATCCTGCTAATGCAATATTAAGATTTCTTCCTAAATTTTCAAATCCTTCATAAGAAATAACTATTCCATCTTTTTTTAATTGTTTTTTATGAATGTTAAGTGTTTTATCATCTAAACAAATTATTATATCAAGAACACTTTCAATGCTTCCGATTCGTTTATCTGAAACACCTAAAATATTAAAATTATGCCCCCCTCTTACCAATGAAGGATAGTCCCGATAATTAAAAATGAAATACCCTTGGCTTACTAAAATTTCTGAAACAATTTCTGAGACTTTGTTTATTCCTTGTCCTGCTTTTCCTCCGATAAGTATGTGGAGTTTCATTTTAGTAGAATTAAAACAAGAGAGATGTTTTTAAATTTATTCTTGGGGAGAATTGTCATTAACTTTAACAACCCCCCTCATAGAAGGCGCATGCAATCCCTCTCCTATTTGTTCTAACATAGGAAATTTATCTTCAATCTGTTTAATTAAACTAGAATTTTCAGATAATTGAATAACTAACACACCTAAAACAGCTGGATTTGGACAAATACCCTCTTGTATGTTTGGTTGAAGACTTACAATACCATCCTTATTATAATGAAAATTACTACAAAAACAATAACAACGATACTCTGTTGGGGGTTTTTTAGGAGTTCTCATTCCACATTTATTAAATAAAAAACTTCCCATTTCATCACATAAATTGCATATATTTTTTCTTCTATCTTCTCCCATTCCCATTTCTCTTGGAGTTATGTACCGTCTTTCTTCCATTTTAAAATATAATTATTATTACTTAAAAACATTTAGTTAATAGAAAATATACTTAATTAAAACAATTAAAGTGAAAAAATAACTATAGGAAACTATTTTAATATTAAGCATAAATTTTTATACTTTAAAAATTCTTTGTTATCATGTTACTTAACTTAGAAAACTCTTTTAAGGAACTTGGAAATCTTCCAATTGCAAAATATTTTGTTCTTCCAATAAATGCGGATATTGAAAATTTTAAAACCCAGATTGAGAAAATAAAATTTCCATGCTGGATTAAATTAAATTCATCGGAACATAAGCTGAGTTTAGGCGGTGTTGAAAAATGCAATGATTTTGAAGATTTGAAAATTACACATAAAAAATTCAAGAAAAAATTTAATGGAAGCAAGTTTGTTATACAGGAAGATGAGCAAGGTTTTGAAATCATAGCAGGAATAAAACAAGACAAGACTTTTGGAAAAGTGTTGATGTTAGGAATAGGGGGAATATTAACTGAGGTTATTAAGGATATAATATTCAGAGTTTGTCCTTTAGATAAAAAGGAGATATTTTTTGCTTTGCAGGAATTAAAAATATATGAAATTTTAAAAAAACAGAGATATAGTTTTGAGAAGCTGGTTTCTTTGATACACAAATTTTCAGAGCTTAATATTAAGGAAGCTGATATAAATCCTTTGATTATTAATGAAAAAGGTATTAAAATAATTGATGCAAGACTTGATATTTAGTTTTTAAATATATTTCTTAGAATAGAAATTAATATAAACTTTGTAGGATTTTATAATCAGGAAAGATAAAAATGCCAGATAAAAAAACAGAGGAGCTTGTGAGAGAAGCAAGGAATTTTTTTGAAACTTATAAAAAAGAAATAGGAAAAGAGATAAGGCAAGGAAAGAGTGTTATAAGCCTTGAATTTAAGGATATCTCTTCTTTTTCACATGAGCTTGCAGAACTTTTGCTTGTAAAACCAGAGGATATTTTTCAGATTTTTGAGATTGCTTTGGAAGAACTTGGTTTAGTTGTAAATCCAAGGATTAGGCTTATGAGTTTAGGTGATTCTTATTCTGAAAAAATAAGAAATCTTAGAGCAAAGCATTTGAATAAATTAATTCAAATAGAAGGGATTGTAAGACAGGCAAGTGAAGTTCGTCCTCAAGTTATAAATGCAAAGTTTGAATGCCCAAGTTGTGGAACTATTATTTCAGTATTACAAATAGAGAGCAAGTTTAGGGAGCCAAATAGATGTAGTTGTGGGAGAAAAGGTGGTTTTAAGATTATAAGCAAGGATATGGTTGATGCTCAGAGACTTGTTATTGAAGAAAGTCCTGAGAGTTTAGTTGGAGGGGAACAGCCAAGAAGAATATCTATTTTTTTAAAAGAGGATTTAGTTGAGCCAAGAATGGAAGAAAGAACAACTCCTGGAAGCAAGGCAAGGGTTATTGGAATTTTAAAAGAAGTTCCGAGATTAAGTCATACTGGGGGAATTTTAACAAGATATGATATAGCTGTTGAAGCAAATAATCTTATTCCTTTAGAAGAAACTTATGAGGAAGTAGATATAAATGAAGAAGATGAAAGACAAATAAAAGAACTTGCTGCAGATGAGAAAGTTCTTGATAAATTTATAGAGAGTATTGCTCCAAGTGTTTATGGTTATGAAGAAATAAAAAAAGCCCTTGTGTTGCAGTTATTTGGAGGGGTTAAAAAATTAAGAGGGGATGGAACACATTCAAGAGGAGATATTCATGTTTTGCTTGTAGGAGATCCTGGTGTTGCAAAGTCTGTTATGCTTAAGTTTATTTCAACTATTGCACCTAAGGGAAGATATGTTGTTGGAAAATCTGCTACAGGAGCTGGATTAACAGCAACAGTTGTAAAGGATGAGTTCTTAAAAGGTTGGAGTTTAGAAGCCGGTGCAATGGTTTTGAGTCATAAAGGAATTATTGCAATAGATGAGCTTGAAAAAATGGATGCGCAGGACAGGAGTGCAATGCATGAGGCTTTAGAACAGCAGTCTGTAACAATAAGCAAGGCAAATGTTCAGGCATCTCTAAAAGCTGAAACATCTGTTCTTGCAGCAGCTAATCCAAAATTCGGCAGATTTGACCCTTATCAAACAGTTGCAAGCCAGATTGATATTCCTCCAACTTTAATAAACAGATTTGATGTGATTTTTATTTTGAAAGATAATCCAGACAGAGCTCAGGATGAGGCAATTGCAACACATGTTTTACTTGAGCATCAGAATTTAGGAGTTAAATCTTCAATTGATAAAGATCTTTTTAAAAAATATATAGCATATTCAAAGCAAATAGAATCACCTAAATTAACTTCAGAAGCTGTAGATGAAATAAAGAAATTTTATGTTGAACTTAGGAATACTTCTGTTTCTTTGGATCAGCCGACAAAACCTCTTCCTATTTCTGCAAGGCAATTAGAAGCATTAGTTAGAATGAGTGAAGCAAATGCAAAATGCAGATTAGGAAAAAAAGTTACAAGAAAAGATGCTCTGGTGGCAATAGAACTAATGAAATATTATTTAATGCAAGTTGGATATGATTATGAAACAAAAACTTATGATATAGACAGAATTGTTACAGGAGTGAGCACAAGTCAGAGGAGCAAAATTATGGCTGTAAGAGAAACTTTGATAAAACTTGAGTCAAGACTTGGAAAGCTTATTCCTATAGAGGAACTGAAAAGAGAATTAAAAGATAAAATAAGTGAAACTGAAATTGATGATTGTTTAAATAAATTAACAACTTCTGGAGATGTGTTTCATCCAAAAAGAGGTTTTGTTCAAAGGACTTGAAATGTTTTTTAAAAAGAAAAATTATGTTAGAAGAGAAGAACTGGATTTAGTTGCTTGTTGGGGTGGGAATGAGGTCTTGTTAGATGTATTAAAATTAAATCCTCATTCAGAGAAGATTGTGTTTTATGAAAGACACAGGGAAGTATATAATAGAGAAGCAAAAAGATTTAATAGCAGAGATTTGACTCATGAGTGTAGTGAAAGAGATTATTTTTATATTGGTCCTCGCGCAAGTATTTTAGAATGAAGAAAGAAAAGAGAAAAACAAGGAGATAAAAATTCCAGACATAAAACAAAGAGCAATTGCTTATAAATTAAGAATAGGAGATATAATTAGTGGAAATCCTATTTTAGAAGAAGAAAGGCTGAATTTTCTTGAAATTGGAAACAGGCAAGTTATGAGAGTAAATGTTGTTGCAAATATTATAGAGAGATATGAAACAGGGGGAGAAAGAAAATATCTGAGTTTTACATTAGATGATGCATCTGGACAAATTAAAGTCAAGGTTTTTGGAGATGATATTGAGAAATATAAAGAGATAAATCAGGGAGGCACTGTGATGGTTATTGGAAGAGTAAGGATATTTAATGATGAGCTTTATATTCTCCCTGAAATAATTAAACTACAGGATACGCGTTATTTGCTTGTTAGAAAACTTGAATTGGAAAAAGAATCTCCAATAGAAATTCCAAAAGAAGAAACAAAGGCATTAAAAGATAAGATAATTGAAGTGATAAAAAATGCTGAAGCAGATGGGGGCATTGAAACAGATAAGCTGGTTATGGAACTGAAATCTCCACCTGAAATTATAAATCAGGAAATCCAGAGATTATTAGAAGAAGGACTTGCATATGAACCAAGACCAGGGAAGATTAGGTATTTGGGTTAATTAACTATAATTTGTATAAAGTGTTATATCCTTTCCAAATCTTTCTTCATATAATCTTGCAAATTCTTTAGCTTTTTCAAGATAATTTTGGTTTAATAAATCTACTCTTGCAAAATCTGAATGGATAGATGCAATATTATCAGGCAATTTTCCAACAAAAATGTATCTTGCTGTCTCTGAAACAGGCAATTCAAAAACTTTTTTTTCTAATTCACTTGTTTCTTTTAAGTGTTTTTTTCTTTCTTTCTCTTGATTAGTGATATCTACAATTTCCATAATAATAAATAATAACTCTTGTTTTTAAAGATTATTGTGATGTAAAGAATATTTATTTTTTGACTAACAAATATATTTATAAATCTAATTTTCAATTGAAAGATATGGCAGATTATAAAAAATTACTTGATGATGCATATAAGGAAATAAAACCCATAAAGAGCAGTATAAGCAGATTTGAAATTCCTGAAATTAGAAGTTCTGTGCAGGGGAATAAAACTATATTTTCTAATTTTTTGCAGGTTGCTTCTTATTTAAGAAGAAAACCAGAGCATTTGGAAAAGTTTCTTGAAAAAGAGCTTGCTGCTAAAGGAAAAATAGAAGGGGATAGGCTGGTTTTTATTAAAAAGATTACATTAAATAGTTTGAGTGAAAAAATCAAGATTTATGTTGAAAAATATGTTTTATGCAAAGAATGCAAAAAACCAGACACAGAAATTGTAAAACAGGATGATTTTCAGTTTATTCATTGTCTTGCATGCGGGGCAAAGCATAGTATTGCTAAGATTTAATTATTTTCTTACAGCAAAATTAAGAAATTACACATAAGCTTTGTTGAAAATCTTTTAATTTGCAATTTTTGTGAGTTATTCCCACCATGTTCAAGCTCCGACTTTATTGATATAGATATTATGTCAAAGTCAAAACTATAGCCCTCCTAAGAGGAAGAAAAGATAGTCTCACAAAAATTGTTTATTTAAGACTTTTTCAACAGAGCCTTACACACAAATACATTTTTAAACACATAAACACTAGTAAAATTAATAAATAAATTGTGAGGTAAAATAAAATGGCAACAGGATATTGTGTAAAATGCAAGAAAAAAACAGAAATGAAAGATGCTAAAAAGACAAAGACAAAGAAGGGGAAAGACATGATGAAAGGAAAATGCCCTGACTGCGGAACAACAGTTTGTACTTTTAAGGTTGATTAGTGTATTAAATTTAAAAACTTTTTTTATTTTATTAATAAATGCAGGTAAAAATCCATAAATCATACAGAGATATTGTTTCTGTTTGTGATTCTAATTTGTTAGGAAAGATATTTGAAGAAGGAGAAAGGCAACTTGATGTAAGAGAGAGTTTTTATGAAGGTGATGAAGTTTTTGAAAAAGAGCTTCTTGAAATTATGAAATCTTTTTCTTGTGAAGATGCGACTTTTAATATTGTTGGAGAAAATTCTGTTAAATGTGCTTTAAATGCAGGAATAATCACACAAGAAGGAATTAAAGAGATTCAAGGAATTAGGTTTGCTTTGGGTTTGATGTGATTAATTTTCCATTATCTTTATAAACATCTTTTCATATTTTTCTTTATGGTATTTAATAAATTTAAAGATAAAAGCAAGGCAAATGCTCCAAAAAAACCGCAGTTTTCAACTGAAGGTCCTGTTAGAGTAAAAATGCCCAGAGGTAGAGAGATTCTTGGAATTATTGAGCAGAGAGTTGGTGCAGCGAGAATTTTAGTTAGGTGCATTGATGGAAAAACAAGGAATTGCAGGGTTCCAGGAAGATTAAGAAGAAAATTATGGTTAAGAGAAGGAGATATAGTTATTTTAGAGCCTTGGGAATTTGATGATGGAAAAGGAGATGTTTTATTTAAGTATCATCTAAATCAAATTAATATGCTAAGAAAAAGAGGAATGTTAAAAGGATTAGAAGATGATTTCTGAGAATTTTGAGAAAAAAAACATAGGGAAAATTATAAGAAACAAAAAAAAACTTGAGAAAAATCTTAAGGTAAAAATAAAGAGAATACAAAATCAGGTTTTTATTGAGGGTGATGAGATTGATGTTTATTTGGCTGAAAATGTTATTTATGCAATATCTGTGGATTTTCCTATTAATATTGCATTGCTTCTTCTTAATGAAGATTATGTTCTTGAGAATATTCCAATTAAATCAATTTTAAATAAAGGGAATTTATTTAGAACTAAATCAAGAATTATTGGAAAACAAGGAAAGACTCTTAAAATTTTAGAAGAACTTTCTAATTGTTATTTTAAATTGAGTGATAATACAGTAAGTATTATTGGGCCTTCGGAGAATATAAAAGATGCTGTAACTGCACTTAAAAGTTTGATTTATGGAAGCAAGCAGTCTAATGTTTATTCTTATTTGGAAAAACAAAGAAAAAAACAATTTCCTGCTAATTTGGGGTTGAAGAGATAAAGTGCTTTTAGCTTATTGGAAAGTTAAATTATTTAAATAAAATATAAAATATTTGTTGTCCCAAAAACTTTATATAGATATTGTAAGATACTTAATAATTATCTAATTAAGTTTAGATAAATTTGTCCCGGTGGCTTAGTAGGTAGAGCGTGCGGCTGTTAACCGCAAGGTCGGAGGTTCGAGTCCTTCCCGGGACGTAATCTTTTTATACTCTTATCTCTTATTTGTTTTATGGATATTAACAAAGCAATTAAAGAAAGGCATTCTGTAAGAAAATATACTTCAAAAAAACCTGATTGGAGGAAAATTATAGAGGCTATTGATTATGCACGGCTTGGGCCTCTTGCAGGAAATATTTCAACATTAAAATTTTTAATTGTAATAGATGAAGAAAAAATAATTGAAATAAACAGAGCTTGTCAGCAAAAATTTATTTCAGGTGCAAAATCTCTTGTTGTTGTTTGCTCAAAAAAAGACAGGTCTTTAATGTCTTATGGAGAAAGGGGAGACAGATATATAAAACAACAAGCAGGTGCTGCAATAGAGAATTTTCTTTTGAAAATAACAGAGCTTGGACTTGCTACATGCTGGGTTGGTGCTTTTGCAGATGAGAATGTCAGGCAAATTTTGCAAATTCCAGAAGATGTTGATATAGAAGGAATTTTTCCAATTGGCTATGAACTTGGAAAATCAAAACAAAGAGCAAAGCCAAATCTTGATACTATTTTATTTTTTGATAAGTGGGGACAGAAGCATATGAAGCCTGTGAGAAATGTGCATGCTTAATAAGATTTTCAATTAGTGATTTTGATTTTATAAACTTGTTACTTTTATAAAATAATTACAGAATAATAAAGTTTATAAACTAAAGACTAATAAAACAAATATGGAAGTTGAAGAAGAAAGAACAAGATTAAAAGTGCCAAGCAAGGATGGAGAAATTGTATTTGTATATCCAGCTAAGAGGGGAGATATTTGGAGATTAGAAAAACAATGTAATGAAGATAATACAACTCTTCCTGTATTATCACAACAAATTGATTTATTTTATGATGCTGAGGTTACAGACCCAAAAAATAAATATTCTCGAGAAATTTCAGAATTAATGAGAGAAGGGCAGGGTTATGTTCTTACAGGAGTTTTATGGATAGAAGAAGGAATGTATGCAAAAGATTGTACTTCTGTAAGTGAAATTGAATCTATGAATGAAAGAGAATTACAAGAAAAATTAAATGGTGATACTCATAATCACGTTATATTTAGTAAAGAGGGTTTAATTAGATTTACTCCTTATGAAAATATAATTTATAGAGAACAAAAACCAAATAAATTTCCAGAGAATCCTGGCGTAATTGCATTATCTGGAAAAATTGCATTACAAGAACCTGAAAAACTTGAACAACTTGCAAAACAATTTCAATGTAAACCTGGTTTTTTAGGTTTAAGAAAACAAGAAGTTAATAAACCAATACAAAGATTCGCGGTTTTGGGTTCCTATTTTGATGGGTTCGGGCTCACCTTTGATGGGCACTATCCTTATAATCTTAATGGGGATTGTTTTGCTTTTGGAGTAGAAAAAAGTGGCAGAGATATTTGTGTGTAATGAGAAATCTGAATTTTTTCAGACATCTTAAAAAAGAAAAAAAAATAAAGGGCAAAAATGCCCTAAAAAATTATTTATAAACTTGTATGCCTAATTCTTCTGAAATTTCTGGAGACATATTGCTTTCTTTTTCAGAAAATGAAGGTTTGCCTAAAACATATGGGCTGCTTACACCAGTCATAATTGTTATGACTCTTACTCTTCCTTCAAAATCTTTGTTGATTCTTGCTCCAATAATTACTTGTGCTTCTGGATTAAGGTTTTCTGAAACTCTCTGTCCTATACTGCTAAATTCCTCTAATTTCAAATCAGGCCCCCCGGTTATATGAATTAAAGCTCCTGTTGCACCCTTGTAATCAACATCTAACAAAGGATGGGTTAATGCTTGCTGAACTGCTTCTTCTACACGGTTATTTGTTTCACTTTCTCCAATACCAATTACAGCAACACCTCCATTTTTCATAACTGCTGACACATCTGCATAATCAAGGTTAATTAATGAAGGAAGAGTAATAGTTTCCACTATTCCCTTTATCATTGTACTAACCAATTCATTTGCAACTGCGAATGCTTGTTCCATAGGGAGGCATCCTGCAATGTCATTCAGCCTGTTATTATCTATTACAACAACAGTGTCTGAAACTTCTCTTAGTTCCTGTAATCCCCATTCTGCTTTGTCCATTCTTGCTTTTTCACAATCAAAGGGCATAGTAACGATTCCTATTACAACTGCTCCTGATTCTTTGGCAAGTTGTGCTACTATTGGAAGTCCTCCTGTTCCTGTGCCTCCACCCATTCCTGCTATAACAAAAACCATGTCTGCTCCTGAAACAGCTTTTTTTATATCTGAAATAGATTCTTTTGCTGCTTCTCTTCCTTTGTTAGGATATCCTCCGCAACCCAAACCTTTTGTTAATTCTTTTCCAATTAAAAGTTTTTCATCTGCTTTGCTTATGCTTAAATGCAAGGCATCTGTGTTTGCCGCATAGATTGTTGCTCCACTAATTCCTTTGTTAAAAAGCCAAGTAACTGCATTTGCACCAGCTCCCCCAACTCCAAAAACTTTGATGCTCGCTTTTCCAGCTTTTAAATCATCAAAGTTAATACTGTGGGTTGATGCGTTTTCAATAGCCTCTTTTGCAAAATCTAATGTCATTTTTTACCTCCTTTCATTAGCACAACATTTAAATACTTGTTGTGCTTTTATTTTTTAAGAAATCAATTTACAAATAAAAAAGTTCACCTCAATTTACAAACAATTTACTCAATTCCCTCAAATTGAATAGATTATAAAAAGATAAGAAAATATTTCTTTATAAATGTTTTTGTGATGGAGTATATATTTTAAAGTGATGATGTTTTGTTGCGAAAGCTTTGTGTTTTCTATTTAAAATTTAGATTGAATGTGGAGCGAGCAATTATATCAAACCCTAAAATGATATCTGTGAAAATACAAAGTTGAATAAGTATCAAAAAATTTTTTCATTTGTTTGGAATAAATCCTTTCAAATACTTTAATTTCAATTCCTTCAGAGGGATTTATTTTTCCACAACATTCATAGCATACACCACAATCTGAACAAGAAACAATTACTTCCATATTTCCTTTTTTTAAAACATGAGACAAAAAATCTTCTAAATTTTCCTTGCCTATTGCTTCTAAAATTAATGCTCGTTTTTCTATTAAATTATCAAGATAGTTGTGCCCAATTTTGATTTTCATATCAACCCTTCAAATTTCTTTATCTTCTTTTCAACTCTGTTTAATCTTTGGTTTGCTTCTTTTACTAATAATTTCAGAAAATCATCATTAACAAGAATTTTCTTTTTGTTTGCAATTGGTAATTCAAGTCTTTCTGTTGACATTAATTCAAGGACAATTCTTTTTTTAGATGCAATTATCCCAGAGCGTTTCCATCCAGCAATTCTTGCTTTGATTAGCAGTTTTTCTGCTGAGGTGAAATCCTTGCAAACAACATGCAAAAT
>JAHIRT010000022.1 GCA_018818285.1 Nanobdellota archaeon | reverse complement strand
GAGCAATCACAAACTTTATTAATTACCCTTTTCTTTTTTTATTATGGTGAAAAGTTTTCAAGATAAAATAAAAGCTTATACTCTTGAAAATGCACTTTCCCACAATGGAAAAGCGGTTGTTCAGGCTGTTCTTGGGCATTTGTTTAAAGAAGGATTGAAAAAACAAGATATAAAACAAGTTATGCCACTAATTAATACAGAAGTAAAAAAAGTTAATTCATTGTCTTTGGAAGAGCAAAAAAAAGAATTTTCTAATTTGGACAAACTTGTGAAAAAAGCTTCAAAGCAAAGGCAAGGGCTCCCAGAACTGGTGAGTGCGGTTAAAGGAAAAGTTGTTACAAGACTTGCTCCAGAACCATCAAAATACAATCACCTTGGACATGCTCTTTCTTTTCTTTTAAATTATGTTTATTCAAAAAAATACAATGGAAAATGCATTCTTAAATTTGAAGATGCAAATCCTGAAAAAGTTTCCAAAGAATATGTTGACGCAATGAAACAAGATATTATAGATTATTTGGGAATAAAAGTCAGCAAAACAATTTTTATTTCTGATGATATTCCAAGGCTTTACAAATATGCTGAAAAACTTATTAAAATTAAAAAAGCATATATGTGTTTTTGCAAAAGAGAGGAAATGCAGAAATTAAGAAGACAGGGAATAGAGTGCAGTTGTGGGCTTAGGGAAGTTAATGATAATTTAAAAGAATGGAAAAAATTCTTAAATGGGGATTATATGAATGGAAAAGCTGTTTTAAGATTAAAAGGAAATATGCAGAGCAATAATGCTGTTATGAGAGACCCTGTAATT
Source organism: Nanobdellota archaeon (assembly GCA_018818285.1). Classification (GTDB taxonomy): domain Archaea; phylum Nanobdellota; class Nanobdellia; order Pacearchaeales; family GW2011-AR1; genus JAHIRT01. The sequence goes on along the minus strand of JAHIRT010000022.1, from coordinate 16,802 downwards.
TTCAGGGCATTAAAAGCAAAACATTACAGGCAAGGAGAGAAATACAAAATATGGCCGATGTTTGATTTTTATAATCCTATTGAAGACAGTTTAATTAAAGTGACTCATATTTTGAGAAGCAATGAATTTAATGACAGACTTGAACTTCAAAATTATATTCTGAAGCTTTTAAAATTAAAAAAACAAATAATTGTGCAATATGGAAGATTTAATGTTATTGGTTCAACAACAAAAGGAAGGGAAATAAGAGAACTTATTGATTCAGGAGACTACACTGGTTGGGATGACCCAAGACTTATGACATTAAAAGCTCTGAAAAAAAGAGGTATAATAAAAGAAACATTTTATGAATTAATTGAACAAATTGGGCTTTCAAAATATCAGGTTAATCTTGATTTTGATATGATTGCTTCAATAAACAGAAAACTTATTGACAAAAGTTCAGACAGGTATTCTTTTATTCAGGAGCCAATCAAGCTGGAGGTAAATAAAAAACCAGATATAAAACAAATAAGTGTTGGAGTGCATCCTGAAAAAAAACAAACAAGAAAAATAAATCTTCAAAGCAGCATTTATGTTTCAAGAAAAGATTATGAAATGTTCTCAGGAAAAGAAATAAGATTAATGCACTTGTTTAATATTGCTCTTAAAAAAAATAATAAAGCAGAATTCACAAGCAAAGAAAATAAAGACATTCAAAAAGTCCAGTGGGTTTCAGATTTTGTTAATGCAAGAATTTTAATGCCTGATGGAAGTTGGATTTCTGGAATTGCAGAAAAAGCAATTGAAAAATTGAAACCAGAAGCAATAATTCAATTTGAAAGAGTTGGTTTTGTAAAATTTGATAAAATAAATAAAGCAGGAGAATATGAATTCAGGTTTGCTCATCGTTAATTTTATATACTATATTTAATATAAGATTATTATAATAATAAAAAGGAGGTAAAATGAATAAAAAAGGTGTTTCAGCAGTAATTGTGACTGTTCTTATAATTTTAATAGCTATAATTGCTGTAAGTATGTTGTGGGTTGCTATAAGGTCTTCTATTGATACAAGCTTAACTCAAGTAACATCTGCTCAACAATGCTTGGGCATTAATTTGAAGATTGAAGAAGTAAAGTATTACTCTACTCAAAACAATCTTACTGTAAAAATTCATAGAGATGCAGGAGAAGGTGTAATGTCTGGAATAAAAATAGTGCATGATGGAAAAATATCAAATGCAGTTTCTCTTGAAGAATTAGAAACAAAGACTTATTTAGTTGAGAGTGTAACAACAAAACCTGCTAAAGTAGAGATTGCAATTGTTCTTGAAGATAGCACAATTTGTCCTGTTTCAGATAAAAAAGAAGGCAGTCAAGTAGTATAATTTTATTTTTTATTTTTTATTTTTTTTTATGATGTTAGTTTCAATAAGCGGGTGAACTAAAATATAGTAATTGAAAATTTGAAGAAAGGATAAATAGAGGTTGGTGTTTTTTATTTCCTTCGCTCATCTCGTTTAGGATGAATTGCCACAGTTCCATCATATCTTGCTTGAAAGACAATATCTCTTGTATCAATCCCTTCCCTTCCTTTTAGTTCACTATTGATGAGGTCAATGTAACTACCATAACCCTTTTCTCCTTTAACGGCAATATCGTTTAATGTCCTATTGTATAATAATCGGAAAAAGTCACGTTTTCTACTATCAAAACCAAAAAGCTGATTTTCATACCAAGGATAGCCACTTTTTTCATCAACAGCTCCAGCTAAAATTATTCCATGTTTTTTTATTCTACTTTGAACTTCATCGGAATCTACAATTAAATTTGTGACATCTGCATCTGAGTAAAAAACTTGATCTTGACCACTTTGTAAACAAGCTAGGATTCTTGCTGCGTCAACTTGTCTCCAGATTAGAGAATGTTTATCAAAACGCCAATTAGGAGAATCATCGGGTTGATTATATAATGAATGATTATTATATTCAGGAACATTACGAAAATCATGTAGAACCATATTAATGGATGAAGATTTTCCAATAATTTTTTCTAACCATCCAATCTGGGCGTCAGTCATACGTCTTGAATCAATCCAAAGTTGTACATCAGTATTTGGATTTCTTTCTGCAATACCATATATATTTTCAATAGTCTGATCAGGGATTGGTTGCCTAAATTCTTCACCTGATGTAGGAAAATGTGGAGAAATCCACAATAGATTATAAGCTTTAGTTGGACTTTCAGCTACACCTTTTGGCTTATCTGCTATACTTTCAGTTTGATATAATAGACTCATAATCAATAATATCCTTATTGAGTATTTAAATGTTTTGATAATTCATCACTACATAGATACAACACTATAACGGCATTACTCACCTACTTTAAATTTTTCAGCTTCAGTAACTTCGTTAAATTCCAATGAAAAATAAATGCAGTTAGTAATTTATATTCTTTATCATATATTCTTCTTTTAATTTATATCCTAATTTTTTATAGTATCTTCTAACTCCTACTCCGCTTATAACAGAGATTTTTTTAATATTATTTTTCCATGCAATTTTCTCAGCTTCTTTCATAAGTTTTTTTCCAAGTCCTTTATGCTGGATTAAACCTCTTTTCCCTATTTTCTCTGATTTTCCATAAACATGGATTTCTCTTATTATAGCAGAATTTTTCAAAACATCTAAAAAAGGTTTGTCTGGAATTCTAAGTCTTAAAAGCCCAAATAAAACATTATCTTTATTTACTGCCTGCAGAAAAATTTCTTTTCCTTTTGAAGCACTGTATTCTAATTTTTTTATTTTAATATTTGAGTTTATTTTTTCTGATTTTTTCTTATCTCTTATTGCAAACCCAATTTCCCTGAATCTTATTTCATTTAATTTTATTTTGTTTTTTTTAAGATAAGATTCAATATTACTCCTCAAGTCAATTCTTATTGTTCCTGCTATAATGTATTTTGGAGGAAGCTCTCTCATTATTCTCATGACTCTGCAATATTCTGGGATTTGTTTTAAAATTTTAATTAAAAGAATTTCTAATTGTTCTTTTGTGTATGGATTGTATTTCCCTGATTTATATAATTTTTCAAGAGATGCTCCTTTAATAACTTGGCAGGGATATATTTTTAATTGGTCTGGCTTAAAGTTTTCATTTGAAAATAATTCTTTTATTAGTTCCAAGTCTTTTTTTATATTGCTTCCAGGAAGTCCAGGCATTATATGATAACCAATTTTAAATCCAGAATCTTTTAATAATTTTGTTGCTTTAATTACATCACTTACTGTATGTCCTCTGTTTATTTTTTTATATATTTTATCATCAAGACACTGAACTCCAAGCTCAACTCTTGTGCATCCGAACCCTATTAGTCTTTTAATTTCTTTTTTTCCACATACATCAGGCCTTGTTTCAATGCATAAAGCAACACATCTGTTTTCAGCTGTTTCATTTATTTTTTTAGCTTGTTCTAAGGTTTTACTCTCTTTTTCATTTAATCCATCATAACATGATTTTACAAATTCATATTGGTATTTTTCAGGATATTCAAGAAAAGTCCCACCCATTATTATTAGTTCTATTTTGTCTGTTGGATGATTCATTAATTTAAATGCTTTTAATCTTGATTTTATTTGCATGGAAGGATTATAGTTTAGTATTTTTGCTCTTATTACAGGAGGGGATAGAGGAGTGTATGATTGTGGAACATCAAGAGATGGACAATATAGGCAAGTTCCGTGTTTGCATTTTCTTGGATAAATCATTACAGCAATTGGAGTTACACCTGCAAGTGTCTTACTTGGTTTTCTAATTTCATTTTTTTTAGGAAGTTTCATATAAAGATTAAATTGATTTTAATATATACATTTAATTGAAATAATGTATTTAAACTTAGAGAAGTTTGATTTTTTATGAGTGATGAAACAAAGAGACCTAAAGTTGGACTTGCTGTTATTATTATGAAGGAAAATGAGGTTTTAATTGGTCAGAGAACAAAAAATATTCCTGGTTCTGGTTTATGGGCTTTTCCTGGAGGGCATTTAGAATATAGAGAAACTTGGGTAGAGGGTTCATTAAGAGAAGTAAGAGAAGAAGTTGGAAATCAGATACAAATAAAGATGATTGATACAATATTTCCTTTTGCGGTACCAATTGTAATGGTTGATAAAACAATGCATTATTCTACTGCATTTATGAGAGCTAAATATATCGGAGGGAAAATTTCCAATGCAGAACCAGAAAGATGTAATGGATGGAAATGGTGTTTGTGGAATAATCTGCCTCAACCTTTATTTGGTGGTATTCAAACATTAATTGATTATAATAGAAATCCAATTGAGGAAAATTTAAAAAAATGAAAATAGGAAATCCTCAAAAATCCAAACTCCCCACGGAGCAGAGTTACAAGAGGGAGTTGAAATGAAATCAAAAATGCACCACAACATTCTAAGAGGTTACATTAGTAAGAGCATTTTTGATACAGGAATTGAAATTCCTATCTCCCAAACTCTAAAACCTCAAAGAGTTTGGGATATACAGAAAACTTCCTATTTTCTGTCTTTTAAAAAAAGGAATTTTTTAATAAAATGAAACTTGGAATAATTGGTGGAAGTGGGTTAGACAATCCAGAACTTTTGCAGGATTATAAAGAGATAAATGTTGAAACTCCTTATGGACAATCTTCTTCTAAAATAACCTGTGGAAAGATTTTTGATGTTGAGGTCTGCATTATTGCGAGGCATGGGAAAAAACATGAAATTACTCCAACAAAAGTAAATAACAAAGCAAATATTTATGCACTTAAAAAATTAGAATGCACTCATATAATTTCTACAACTGCTGTTGGAAGTTTAAAAGAAGAAATAAAGCCAGGACATTTGGTTATTCTTGACCAGATTATTGATTTTACAAAACATCGGGACTTTACTTTTCATAATGATTTCAGAGACGGAGTTGTTCATACAAGTTTTGCAGAGCCATTTTCAGAAGAATTAAGAAAAAAATTAATTGAGTCTGCTTTAGAACTTGGATTTTATTTTCATAAAAAAGGAACAGTTATAACAATTGAAGGGCCAAGGTTTTCTACAAGAGCAGAAAGCAACTTGTTTAGAAGTTTTGGGGCAGATGTGATTAATATGTCAATTGCTCCAGAAGCAATTTTAGCAAGAGAGGCTGGTTTAGAATATTCTGCAGTTGCAATGTCAACTGATTATGATTGCTGGAAAGAAAATGAAAAAGATGTAACATGGGAAATAATAGAAAAAATAATGAAAGAAAATTCTGAAAAAGTCAAGAAACTTATTATTAAAACAATAGAGAAATTTTCAGAGGATAGTGTGGTAAAAGAAGATATTATTAAAATTAAAAAAAGCATAAGGACAATTCCTGATTTTCCAAAGCAAGGGATTATGTTCAGAGACATAACAACACTGATGAAAAATCCTGAAGCTTTTAAAAAAACAATTGAGATTTTATTTAATAAATACAAAGATAAAAATATTGATATTGTTGCTGGAATTGAATCAAGGGGATTTATTTTTGGAGGAATTCTTGCTGAAAAACTAAATGCAGAATTTGTTCCAGTAAGAAAACCTGGGAAATTGCCTTCTCAAGTTGTAAGCGAGGAATATGAATTAGAATATGGAAAAGATAAAATTGAAATTCACAGAGATGCGATTTCTCAAGGGAAAAAAGTTTTAGTTGTTGATGATTTGATTGCAACAGGAGGAACTTGTCTTGCTGCCTGCAATCTTATTAAAAAAGTTGGAGGGGAAATTGTTGAATGCTGTTTTGTTATTGAACTTCCAGAATTAAAAGGCAGGGAAAAATTAGAACAAGCTGGTTATGATATTTTTAGTTTAGTGGAGTTTGAAGGGGGGTAAATGATAGGAAGTATTGATAGAGATAGAGATATAAATCTTTTTCTTGAAACAGATGAAATTGATAAATCTCTAAATGAGAAAGTGAAAGGAATTATGATAAAATGGCATGCCCCAAAACAACAAGGAATTGTAACATTTAAATCCGTCTACATAATTTTTTAAGAATTTGATAATATAAGATTATTCTTCAATATTCTCTTCAATTTCACCAGTATTATCTTCTTCAATTAATTTGTCTGTGAAATTTTTAGCATTAATCTCGCATCCCATCTTATATTATCTAAAATTTCAAGCTTTTTAAATCTTATGTGCAATAAATATGCCCATCAACAATAATCTTTTTTCTCTTTACAACTCCCCTATTATAATCTATATAAAAAGATTCTAATAAATCCTCATTAAGTTCCCAATTTTTATTATCTTTATTTTTAATGTAAATTTCTTTTTTAATCATATCTTTTTCTATTTTTTTAAGTTGTTTTATATGTTCTTTTAGAGATTTTGCGATTTTTCTAAAAAATAATCTATAATAAATCCCTTCTGCACTTCTAAGAGTATTAAACTTTTTCATAGCTCTTAATGATTCTACCTGTAATTCACTAGGTAGCATTTTTCTCGGCAAAATACAAACAGCATGCCCATTATAATATTTATCAGGAACATTATTTATAACTAAATTTCTATGTAATCTATATTCAGTAGTTCCAGGAAGAATTGTATAAACATAAATATGTATTCTCTTTAAATTATAGATTCTAGCAAATTTAATTATTCCAATTATGTCTTTTTTAGTATCAGCTCCACCACCAACCCCAAAAGTTCCAGTAGTAAGAAAATTAAATTTATTTAATCTTTTAATAGCATTAATATAAATTCTAATATTTGTTTTTTTGTTTATTCTTTCCAAAGTTTCTTCATTAATAGATTCCATCCCCATAGAAATTGTCTCAATACCTGCATCTTTCATTAATTTCAAATCTAGATTATTATAATAAATAAAGTTTTTTCTCCAAAATTGATCTGCTCTCATTAATACTGAGAATCTTGGTTTATTTTCTTTATTTTTAAAATGTTTAACAACTCTTTTCAAAAACTTAATAGTATATTTTTTGTTCCCTCCAAATAAATTATCTGTTACCGTAAAGTGAGTTATTCCAGAATATTCTATAATATTATCGATATCTTTTATAATATCATTAATATCTCTAAGCATATAACCTAACTTACCAAATAAAATTCTTTGGGTGCAAAATGCACAATTATAAATACAGCCCCTAGTTGTTTGAATAGGGAAGGATAAAACTCTCCATCCATGAGCAAGACCAAAATTTCTGCCAATAAATTTTTTCCCAATATCTTTAAGTCCAACAAAAATTTCAGGATTAATTCTATATGAAATTTCCTTAACTCTACAGGGGATTCCGGTTCTCTTACATTTTCCTATTTTTTTATAAATTATACCATTAATATTTGAAAATCCTTTTCCCTTTTTAATAGTATTCAATAATTTAAGAATAGTTTCATCTCCCTCATGCAAAACAACATAATCAACATATTCCTGAATATTTTTAGGAAACATTGTTGCCTCTTCCCCACCAGCAATAATAAGAATATGTTTCTTTTTTCGTTTTAACTTCTTAGCAAATTCTTTTATTCGAGGAATTGCAGTTTTAATACCATTAAGCATTATACAATCTGGCTTTTCTTTCAAAATTTTACTCAATGAAACTTCAGTATAAGACTCGCTGTAAACTTTGACATCATAACCTGCTTTGTCTAAAATAGACCCTATAACAGTAATTCCAAATCTAGGCATTACCATAGCTAACCCAAGATTTGGGAGTTCAGAATTTAATTCAATAATAACTATCTTCTTTATTTTTCTCATTCTTTTTATTTATCTTATGTTTATTAATTAGACTATAAAAATGTTTTTATCTAAAAAAATAAAAGATTTGATATTAAAATCTAAAAATTTATCACTATGAACTATTATGTTTTATAGGAATTTTTTCATCAATATGTCTTTGAATTTCAGGATCCATTTGATCAGCTAATCTCTTAGCAGTTGAATTAAGATGTAATTTAAATGAAATTCCTTTTTCACTACAATAAATTAATATCTCATATAATGAATGAGCATAATCTTCAAGATTTTTTGTATCAACGCAAAACATTCCAAAAGATTCTCCATCTTGTGAAGGCTGCAATTTTAATGATGATGCTCCTTCATGTGCATAGAAAAGAGTCTTGCCTTCAAAAGTTTCTTTATCAAATCTAAATTTAGCTCTTAGTTTCTCACATATTCCATTAAAATCTTCTGAAACACTAATTTCTGGATTTCGATATCTTACAATTGATTCATTAATTTCTCCTAATTCAGATTCTCCTGCAAGTTCTTCCATTAATTCTGATGATTCATCGCATAATTTATAGCGTCCATCTGAAGATCTCACTTTTGAGTTTTTGTCACATATAACAACATTACATCTTTCTTTTTGATTGTGAACTCTTTTTTTAACTATAATAGATTCAAGCCCTCTTTTGAATTCTATGGTTGTTTCTTCATCTTCTATTTTCATTCCAGGAATGTTACCAATTTTATCTCTAAGAGATCCATAATTTTCTGAGAAGTCAATCTGATGATTATTATAAATGCCTAAATTATAGGGATTCTTCTCTGTTTGTAATCTTTTTATGTATTCTTTAGCTTCCATTTTGTATTATAATATCTACTCTTTTTATCATACATAATAGATGTATTGCTAGTATTTAAACCTTTCGGTTTGTTACTACTTCTGAATAAATAATCGCTTATCAAAAAATGAATTTCACAAAAACTCCTTCACCCCAACTTTCAGCAAAACTTCCCTTATCTCATTAATTGTTTTTTGTTGATATTTTTTATTAGACATTCTAACAAATTTAATCAACAAATCAGCCAGTTCTTCATTATCTAAACATTTGAGTTTAAATCCATCTGTAATAAAATAAAATCTAAAAGATTTATACTTTATTTCTTTGATAACAATTCCTCCGACATTTCCAAGAAGTTTTCCTTTATGAAGATTATTTTCTAAAGATTCTAAGAGGTCAAGAATCTTATGGGCTTCATTTTTAAACTTCTTTTTTATCTCTTGAAATAAAGGATGAATTATTTCGACCTTGGCCATTCTTTATTCAACTCCTTTCTAGCCTCTTCAATAGAAATACATCCTTCACTAGACATTAAAAATCTTCTTAATTGCTCTTTGACTGCCAGAAAATATATTCTATTCAAAATATCTTCGTATGTCTCATTCTTTGAGCCAAATGAGGCAATTTTTTCTTTCATTTCTTGACTTAATTGTATTGTTGTATTTGACATCCTATAACTACTATAGTGCTTATAGTTTATAAAACTTTCGAATTTTGAGTGAATAACTATTTAATTAGAAGTGATTATTTCTTCCCCTTTGCTTTCTTTTTCTCGCTTTTTTTTGCAGCTGCTTTTTCTTTTTTCAGTTCTTCTTGCAATTTTTCCAGCAATTCCTTGCCTTTGTTTAAAGAAATTGAAGGTGGTTGTTCTTGAACTTGTTGCTGTTGTTCCTGAATTTGTGGCTGTTGAATTGTTTGTGCAGATTGTTGGGGTTGTTGCATTCCTCCAGCAAGTCCTGGCTGTTTTTTAATTAAATCTATTAAAGAATGCTTGTCAAATTTTAAAACACTCTGGTCCACATCATCAACATGAACTTGCAAAAGAGTCAAACCATCCAGAATACATTGAAGATTCCATATGATTTTATTATCATATATATGAAGAATAGCTATTATTTTTTTTATGTTTTCTGTGACTGTTCTGTTCTTCATTTCATCTTCGACTATTCCTTTTAATGCATCTATATCTGTTTTAATATCTGTTTTAATTTCAGGCAATTTCTTTTTTAATGTTTGTTTAGAAATTTTTATTTTCACACCTTCATCAAGAAGGAATGTTGCAACTTTTTTATTTGGAAGTGCATAATCAATCTGATGTATGTGTTTTCCTGTTTCCATATCAATAACAAAAAATCCTGCGCATAAATATGCTTTTTTATTTTTCTCACTAAATTTCTTAAATTGAGAAGATTCATGAAGCTTATTTAAATAATGGTTAAATTTCATTTTATTTTTTGTTGATTAAAGATAGATATTGGAGTTTTTAAGTTTTGTTGTTGATTTTCTCTTTAATCTCTTCAATAAACTCGGTTTCCTTTACTCCAAATTTTAGTTTCTTCCCTCTTTCTCTTACAGCTAAAGTTTTGGATTTTTCTTCTTTGTCTCCAATTACAATTATATAAGGAATGTGCTGAAGCTCTGCTTCCCTGACTTTATTTTGAACTGTTTTATCTTCAATATCCAAATCAGCTCTAATTCCTTCTTGATTTAATTTTTCACATAATTTTTCAGCTGAGTTTTTATTTCTTGTTGTAAAACTCAAAACCCTAACTTGAATTGGAGAAAGCCATAATGGGAGGCTTCCTTGATTTTTCTCAAGAAGGTAGGCGATCATTCTTTCTGTAGCACCAGTAGATGAACGATGAATCACCATTGGCCTTCTTATTTTATTTTTTTCATCTTTATAAGTTAAGTCAAATTTTTCTGGAAGAGCAAAATCAATTTGAATTGTGATTAAAGTATCTTCTTTTCCATAAACATCTTTATATTGTATATCTAATTTTGGGCCATAAAAAGCAGCTTCTCCATCTGCTTCTGTATATTCTACTTTTAATTTATCTAAAATTTTTTTCATAGATTTTTGCGAAGCATCCCATGCTTTTGGATTATCTATATATTTCTTACCTTTATCTTTTGGATCCCATTTTGAGAACCTATACCAAATATCTTTTACTCCTAAAGTTTTCATAACATATTTAATTAAGTCCAAAACTTTTTCAAATTCTTTTTCTAATTGATTAGAAGTGCAAATAATATGCGCATCAGCTAAAGTAAACTGCCTGACTCTTGTAAGTCCTCTTAATTCTCCTGACTGCTCGTTTCTAAATAAATAAGATATTTCTGCATATTTCTTAGGCAAATCTTTATAACTTCTTGGTTTTCTCTTAAAGAGAATAAATTGAAATGGGCAGGTCATTGGCCTTAATGCAAATCTTTCATTACCCACATCTAAAATAAACATTGAATCTTTATAGTGTTGCCAATGTCCAGAAATTTTATACATATCTGATTTTGCCATAACAGGAGTAGAAGTATATTCATAACCTCTTTTTAATTCTTCATTAACAATAAATTTTTCTATTTCTCTTTTTATTGTTGTTCCTTTAGGAGTGAATAAAGGAAGTCCTTTGCCAACTATCTCACTTACAATATAAATATCTAATTCTCTTCCTAATTCTACATTACTTTTAAGATTATTTTTTCCTCTGGGAGCACTCATATGAAGTTTTGTCATTTTTCTAAGAAGTTCTTCTCGATTACTTTCTTCTTCAACTTCTCCATCTGCTTTTATCTCCCTGCTTAATTCAGATAAAGGATGTCCTTTGCATTTTAATTCAAATTCTTTGTAATATCCAAAAGGAGCTCTTTTTATTTTGAGTTTTTTGTTTTTCTTTAATTCTTTTTCAGTGCTCTTTAAAATATCAACAGCAAGTTCAGGGCTTGCAAGTTCAGATGACAGATGAGCATAAGGATACAAAACTATATTTTTTGCATTAACTTGTTTTGCTATGTCCTCTATGTTTTTTACAAGAAGTTTAACTGAATTCTCATTATCACCTTTTTCAACTGCTGTTAAAATAACTAATGCTTCATTTACTTTTTTCTCTTTTTCCTCTTCTTTTGTTAGTTCAGCTGATTTAAGTGCTTTTTTCAGTGGCTTAAATTTAATATAGTCACAATGCAAGCTTAATATTTTCATAATAAAAAGAACAAAAATATGTTTATAAAATTATTTAAAATACAAAAAACACCAAAACAAAACATTTATAAATACTATTTACTAAAGAATAGTAACAAATAAGGAGATAAAATGAGTTTGGAAGATAATTTAGAAAAAATATGGGTGTGGAAAAAAATGCTAAAAGATGATAATAGTTCTACTGGGCAAGATATGATGAGATCCTCAAATAAACCATGTGAATTCATGCGCAATAAGGCTAAAAAATGTGTTGAATGTGATGGAACTAAAGAATATGCTGAAAAACTTAGATGCAGGGCATATATTGTAGATTAAAAGAATAAAATAAAAACAGGAAAAAATTTAAGAAAATGAAATCAAAAATGCACCACCACTTCCCAAGATGCTACCTTAGCAAGAGCATTTTTAATATACAGAAAACAAGAGGTTTTCTGTCTTTTAAAATCGGGAAAATTTTAAAATGAAAATAAAAAAATTTTTAACAGAAGCATTAACCCCTTTAGTTATCGGTGCTTGGGCAATAGCTTTGAGTAATTTAGGAAAAAGAAGCTCTGATGAAACCTTGGAACAAATAGTGGTTGCTCCAATAAAACAAGAGATGGGTTTGGAAATTTTGAGAAGTGGTGTTGTAAAGAAAAAAGTTGAGGATGATTTAATGCTTTATGCAAGATATACTTCACAATTTGAAGGAAAAAGAGATAAAGTTTATGACCCCAATCCAAATGACAATAAACTAGAACCAACAATTGGAGTGGGCCATTATTTAGACAGGGCTGATTCAAGAGAAACTTTTGGGAGAGTTTTACCAGAAGTAGATTATGATTTGGTTTATTCTGGAAAACAGAAACTTACAGAAGAACAGATAGATAAACTTTTTGCTTCAGATATTGAGGGATATGTTAAGATAGCAAGAAATCTTTTTCCAAAATTTGAAACATATCCAGAATATTTAAGGCAGGCATTAATTGATGGTTGTTATAGAGGAGATTTATTAGATAGTCCAAAAACAAGAAAATTAATTAATAAAGGAAATTTTCAAGAAGCTTCTCAAGAATATATAAACAGAAAAGATTATAGGAATGCAGAAAAAAATGGAATGAAGGGGATTGTAATAAGAATGAATAGAAACAGGGAAGCTATGAGGAGGTTTGGGAGAAAATAAAATGGAAAACAGGAAAATTTCAAACACACAAACTCCCTGCGGAGCGGAGTTACAAGAAGGAGTTTATGTGAAATGATATCAAAAATGCAACCATCCATCCAAATAAGTTACCTTAGTAAGAGCATTTTTGATATACAGAAAACAAGAAATTTTCTGTCTTTTAAAAACAGGAAATTTTTAAAATGATAAATGGAATAATTTATAAAAACTTAGAAAGAATGGAAAGCCCTGAAAAAGGGGGTATGGATGAGCTTTTGCTTACAGAAAGTATTGGGGGAAATGCAGGAACATTTAATGGAATGTCTTGTGCAGGTGCTAATTTTTGTTATGACCCATTTTCAGGAGAAATAGTTTATTTTGCAAATTTTCAAAATATTCCTTTAAGTATTATGGAAAAAGTAAAATCTAAAGAACTAAAAGAAGGATTTTTTAGGGCTGCTTTAGACACCTGTGAATTTAACTTTAGGATAATTGAAATATTTGCTGAACCAGAAACAGAGACAGCAAAAAGAAATTTAGAAGCCTCTGTTTTAGAATACAATCAAAGGCATTCTAATTCTTAAAAACAAACTTATCAATTCTTTTCTTAGCCAGCTCTCTTTTTCTTTGATGTTCTTTTAAAAAATCATTTATTTTTTTAATTAAAATTTCTTTTAATTCTCCTGTTAATAATTTTCCTGATTTATAATCGTCATGTATTTTTTGCAGTTTTTTGTCATCTGGTTCAAAAAACATTCTTAAATACTGGTAACTGACATCTACATCTGGGTTTCCGCCTTTTTTTCTATGTTCTTCTATTGTTGGCTGTCCTCCTGAAAAAGCATATTTTTTTATTTTTGTTTCTACTTGTTTTGGTGTATCTGTTGTATAAATAGAACTTATTTTATCTGATGCAGACATTTTCCCGCTAACTCCTGTTAAAGGTGGAAGAAAAACATTGTGCATTATTGCTGGCTTGTAAAAACCCAGTTTTGGCATAACATCTCTTGAAACTCTGAAATGTGTATCTTGGTCAATTCCAAGAGGAATAAGGCATGGAATGTTTTTTCCTTTTAATATTGATGGAAGAAAAGCTGGAACAGCCTGCATACTTGTGTAAAAAATCGAGCCAATATTTGTGCTGTCTGTAAATCCAAAACTTGCCTTGACTGTTGAGAAAGTTATTTTTTTTGCAACTTTGCATGCTTCTTTATACATTAGGTTTGCGTGTTTAGTATCAATTAAAAAATGAGTTTTCTTTTCATCAAAACCAAGAGCAATAACATCCAACATATTTTCATAAAGATATTTTTGGGTATCTTCAAAACTTAGATTTTTCTTAAACAAAAATTTTTCTTCATCTGGAAATTGAAACCACATATCAACATCAAATTTATCCTGAAGCCATTTGCAGAAAATCCACGGCAATAAATGCCCTATATGAATGTCTCCTGAAGGAGCTCTTCCTGTATAAAGAAAAAATTTATTTCCTTTTTCATATTCATCTAACAGCCAGTCCAAATCACGATGAGCAAAAAATATTTTTCTTCTCAAAAACAAGTGCAGTTCTTTTGTATGTTTTTTTATTCTTTCAAGTATATTATCTTCTAATTTAGAAACTCCAAATTCTTTAATTAATTTCTCATAATCAACTTCCCCTTCAACATTCCAAGGCGTAATTTTAAACTCTTTTTTAAACATCTAATTTAAAAAGAAATATAACTTATAAATCTTGTGAAAACATTTAAATATATAAATTATGTTATCCTAATAACAAAATGAAATCAAAAATGTGCCACCACCCACAAAAAGGCTACCTTAGTAAGGGCATTTTTGATATACAGAAAACTTCCTGTTTTCTGTCTTTTAAATTTCAGGAAAAAATTTAAAATGAGGAACAAAACACAAACATTATTTAGTATAACTATCTTTTCATTTATTTTAATAAATCTTGTTCTTGTTTCATCTGAGATTATGTTTTCTCAACCAGAATATATTTATAATCTTGGAGACCAACTTAACACAACTCTAACATTAAATCAAAATCAAGATTCTTCTGGATTTTTTGAAATATATCTTGAATGCGATAGTATAAGCAAAAATTTCTATAGAAATCCGTTTACTTTGGCTGCACATGAAGAAAAAATAATTGAAACATCTTTTTTACTTACAAAATCTTTTTTAGGAACTAATTATGGAGATTGCAATATACAAGCAAGATATAATGATGAAGTAGAAGTGAGTCAAAAATTTGTGATTTCAGATAAGATAGAGGTTAGTTTAAGTTTAGATAGTCTTGAAGTTGAACCTGGGAAAGAAATAGAAATTAGAGGAGATGCTGTAAAAGAAAATGGTAAAAGTGTTGAAGGTTTTCTTGAACTCTGGATAGAAGGCACAGAAATCAGCATAACAAGGGGTGTGAGTAATGGAAGTTTTTCAGCTGATTTTATGTTTCCAAAAAATACAAAATCTGGAGACTATGTTCTAAAAGCAAAAGTATATGAAAAATATAATGAAGATAGAACAAATCAAGGAGAAACAAAAGCAGAGTTGAGAGTAAAACAAATTCCTAAAGAAATAAATATAACTTTAAACAAGAAAACAATAAAACCAGAAGAAAATCTAAATATAGAAGCAAAAATATATGACCAGGCAGGAGAAATAGTTTCTGGGAATATTGGATTAAAGATTTATGATGAAAATGAAGAGCTTATTTATGAAAAAATAATCAAGTCTGGGGAAGAAGAGGTTTTTTTTATTAAAAGCAATAGTATCCCTGGATTTTATAGAATCCAGACAGAATCTTTAGGATTAGAAAGTTCAAAATCTTTTTATGTTGAAGAATTTGAAAAAGTCAGGTTTGATATTACTAATAATACATTAACTATTACAAATGTTGGGAATGTTATTTATAGAAAACCTATTCAAGTTTCAATAGGCGGGCATTCAGAAATTAAGAATATAGATTTAGATATTGGAGAAGTCATAAAATTAGGGCTTTCTGCTCCTGATGGAAATTACAGTGTTCAAATTAATGATGGAGATAGTGAATTAGAATTGGGGAGTGTTGCATTAACAGGTAATGTTATTGGGGTAAATGAATTAAAGAAAAGTGCGGGCTTAATTACTAAATACCCTATAATCTGGCTTTTCTTGGTTTCAGTCTGTGGATTATTTGTTATTATGACTTTTAGAAAAACAAGGAAAAAGAAATTTTATGAATATTCTCCTGCCGAATCAAGTTTTGTTCCAAGGCTTAAAAAATCAGATGAAAGACCACAAAAAGAAAGGGTTTTAGAAACAGGAATAATTAAAGAAGCTGTGCATGACCTTGTTTTAGATGGTAAAAAAGAAAATGTTGCTGTAATTGCTGTGAGATTAGAGGACATAGGAAAAATTAGTGAATACAAAAAAGAAACACTTGAAAAAATAAAAGAAACTATTCAGGAAAATAGGGGAGTCATATATCAGACACCGAGATATTACATAATAATTTTCTCTTCACTTACAACAAAAACATTTGGAAACAAAATGACTGGAGTAAGAGTTGCAAAACAAATAGAAATCTTGTTAAAAGAATATAATAAAAAGTTCAAGGAAAAAATAAATTATGGAATTTCAGTTAATTCAGGAGAGCTTGTATTAAAAAAAGAGCAAAATAAAATTAAGTTTACAAGCATTGGAAATACTTTGAATTTATCAAAAAAAATAGCAGAAATGTCAAATCAAGAAGTTTTAATGTCTGAAAGAATTCATAAAGAACTTATAAGTGGTGTGAAAGCTGAAAAAGAAAACAGAAATGGTATTGATGTTTATCATATAAACCAGATAATTGAGAAGCAGAAAAACAATGAGTTTATAAGAGATTTTTTAAAGAGGCAGGAAAATTCTGATT
>JAHIRT010000021.1 GCA_018818285.1 Nanobdellota archaeon | reverse complement strand
TTAGATTTTGTATTTCCCCGGCTTCTTGCACTATATTATTAATTGTTTCTGTTTCAGATATTTCTTGCTCAGAAATTACATTTCCAGTAAGCAATGAAACTTGCTTATCAATTATAGTTTCATTAACTTCAGTTTCATTAACAACCTCTGGAGTTTCAGTTTCATTAACAACCTCTGGAGTTTCAGTTTCATTAACAACCTCTGGAGTTTCAGTTTCATTAATCTCACTTTGATTTAGGGTGGGCTGGTAGGCACTAACTTCTTGAGTTTCATTCAGGGCAAGTAAGTTAGCATCAATTTCTTGAACTTCACTTAAACTTTTAATCCAATATAATTTAATTGCATTTGCATTTTCAGCCGATATATTTGCTGGAAGTTTTGTATAAGCAAGTATGTCTTGATAATGAAGAACATCTGGACCTGAAATTGTAATCTTCTTTTTTATCTCAGAAATTTTTTCTTCAAAAACTTCAGGAGCACGAGTATAATACTCAACTTCATAATCAGTTGATTTGCCCTCTATTAAAACACTCACAAAATCCTCTTGTCCACTAATAACAAGTCCTGTAATTGTTCTTAATGAATTTAAAAAAGAATTATATAATCTTGTTATAAAAGATTGTTCTTGTATTTCTAAATTCATAACAATATTCCCGCCAATTACCTGCCCTGTTAAAACAGATGTCTGAACTTCCTGTTCTTCTGAAATTTCTTTTATGCTGACATTTAAAGTTTCTTTTGGAAGAATCAATGTAATATTTTCATCAGATAATTTATTAATAATTTTTTTCCATTTAACTGGCTTATCAATAATTGACTTATATTGCAAGGTTGAAACAGAATAATTTTGCATTATTTCTTCTGTAATATTAGCTATTGTTTCATTAATTTCTATAAGAGTTTCATTTAATTCTGGAATTTCAGTTATATTTTCAATTATTTCTGTCTGATTTTGGGTTAGCGGAATAGTTATATTTTCAATTATTTCTGTCTGATTTTGGGTTGGTGGGTGGGAATCGCCATCTACATTAATTTCCTTACTTATTTCTACTATGCCCAATGTTTCATATTCTAAACTTAATTTTATAATTCCTTGTTCAGCTGTTAAATTAAAATTATCTAAACTAATTGTTATTGTTTCTGTTTCATCTAAAGCATAATCTTTTCCAAAACCTTCTCTAATTTCATAAAAATCAGTTGTGACTTCTGCTTTGTTGTCTTTAACAACTAAACTCAATAAATCAGCATCAGCACTTGCATCATATAATTTAACAGAATTAGAAACAATGCTTGCAAAATCCTCTTCTTCTAACCCATAAACAAATGGCTCTTGCATTGTAACAACCCCATCTACTAAATATGTTGTTTGCTTAACAGCTTCTCCTGTTATTTTAAGTTTTTCCTTTTCAGTTTCTTTTTCTTCTTTCTTATCTTCTTTTTCCTGTTCTTTTGTTTCTTTTGTTTCTTTTTCTTCTTTCTTATCTTCTTTCTTATCTTCTTCTATTGTCTCATTTATTGTTCCAGTTATTTCTTGTTCTTGTGTTATGTTTTCAGTTATTTCTTCAGATTGTTCTGTTTCATTAATCTCGGCAATTGTTTCATTTATTTCAATAATTTCAGTTTCATTTAATTCAGTAATCTCTGTAATATTTTCAATTTGTTCTGTTTCATTTATTTCAATGATTTCAGTTATATTTTCTACTTGTTCTGTTTCATTTTTTTCTTCTATTTTCCTTTCTTTCTTCTGCTCTTTTTCTTGCTCTTTTTCTTTTTCAGAAACAGAATTCACAAGCAATTTAAAACTAATCTCAGGATAAACTTTTTTCTCTCCAGTAAACCCAAAACCGCCACCCCGCCCACTTATTTCAGAACCTTCAGCATAAAAATCTCCAACTTCTTGCTCTAAACCAATTAATTCAGAAATAGAAATCTCCAACTCCTGCTCTCCTAAACTTATTTTTAAAATAGAATCAGCAGGTATTAACTCTCCTTTTTTTAAATTAAGATTTAAATTTCCTTTTATCTGCTCTCCAATTTCATAAGAATCAGAAAGTTCAAGAGAAACTTTTCCAGTTAACCCGCGAAAAAATAAAGGATATGAAAAAGCAAATAAGCAAATTAAAACAGCAATTCCAAGAACAATAAAAATATTTTTATTAAACAATAAATTTTTTTTAATATCCGAAGGTGCTCTACCCAAATACCTTGTCTTAGTTATGCCCCCAACTCTGTAATTCTGATAATAGTAAGGTCCAAAAACTTTCTTACCTCTTTTAATATATTTCTTATGCACCAATTTTTTGAAACCAGATTTTAAATGCGGGTTAACTTCAAAAGATAGAGAAAAAATAGTATTTAAATATTACTCAAAAAAATAATTATCTTAATTTTCAAAAAATCAAAAAATTCTTATCAAAAACATAATTAACCTGCACTAATTTTTAAAATATCTCTGTAAATTGGGCCTTTCTCAGTTAAAGATGATTCTTTCAAAATAAGTTTATTAACTAAAAATTTTAAAGTTAAATGCAAATTTTCCAATTCAGTAAATTTTCCAATAAAACACCCCTCAAATTTTTTTTGAATTCCTTTTATATTTTCTTTAATTTCATCAGGAATATCGAAACTTAAAAATATTCTCATATTTAAATAAAAAGGAAAAATATATAAAACTATCTTAATTAAAAAAATAATGGATATACAAAATATAGATATTTTTCAAAATAGTTCAGAACTACTAAATCTTCAAAAAATAAATTTAAATGACTTAGTAGATTTCTCTCCTTTTCTTGAAAAATTAAAAGTTATTGGATGGGTTTTTGTAATAATCTTGGTTGTTTATGTTATTTATAACCTAATAAAATTCTTCAGAGAAGCAATAAAACAAAAAAGAATAAAACTAACTTATGTGAATACAAAAGAAATCCTAGAAAAACTTGATAAAATAGAAGACAAAATAAACAAAATAAGTAGTTCAAAAAAGCTTTCCGAGGAAAATAAAGAAATCAAAAAAAAAGATAAGAAACAACTAAAAAAACTCTGATAAAATTTTACTTGCTAATTTTGTTGTAATTTTTTCATATTTTTTATCTTTCTCAACATCAACTTCAACAATGTCTAAAGCTTTCAAATTTTTCATTAATTTCAATTTTGAGATTATGCAAAGAATCTGTCTTGAAGTCAAACCACCAACTTCTTTATATCCTGTAGCGGGAGCAAAAACAGGATCAACAACATCAATATCAAGAGAAACATACAACTCTTTATCTTGAGAAAATTCCATAATTGTATGAGTCATGTCTTCCAAATTATTAATTAAATCATTTATATTTATCCTCTTAATTTTAAATTTATTCAAAAATTCCTGCTCTTCCTGAAAAATTTTTCTTATGCCAACTAATAAAATATTATGCTTAGGAAATCCATTTTCAACCAAAGCCCTTAGCCACTCTTCATGGGTTGGTTCTTTCCCAGGCTTGCAGCAATCTGCATGTGCATCAAATACAATCAAGCAAGGTTCTTTCCAGTTTTCCTTGCAATAATCTAAAAAAGATTTTCCAATTCCAAAACTTATACTATGATCCCCGCCTAAAAATATTACTCTATCTTGAGATTCAAACATTTCTTTAGAATTTTTATAAATTAACTTGTTTTGCTCTTCTAAATTTATATTATCAACATGAATTTCTTCTAAATTTTCTATTTTTCTGTCAAGCTCTGCTATAATTGCATTGCCAGCATTTCTGCACCCATTAGTTTTTCCCATACTATTTAATCCAGGAACTTTAACAATAATCATCTTCAAAAAAAACACAAACTATTTAAATAACTTTTTCTTTTTTAAATAAATTAAAAAGGAGGCAATAACATGGCAAAACTAACTGCATGGCTTGTAAGTCTTATTGGTGTTTTATTAATACTAAATCTGATTGATATAGTGGATATTTTAGCTGGATGGGCTGGATGGACACTTGCATTAGCTGTATTAATAATAGGCATAGGCAAGCTTTTAAGAAACTATAAATCTCAAGCAGTATAACTTTCTTCACTCAGGAACTAATGCAATAGAACTATAATTTTTAATATTTGATAATTTCTTAACATCATCTAATTTTACATTTTTTATGTTCTCTTCATATTTATAAAATTCAGTTGCATCTCCAAGGGTTTCTTCTTGAATAAGTGCATTCATTGTATTTATGCTTTCTTCATTCCCAATTTTTCTTAAACCAATTAACTGCTCTTTTGCCTGATTTAAATCTCCCAAACCAAGATTCTTAATTTTTTTAATTTCTTTTAAAATTATGTCATTACATTTTTTAATATTTTCTTTTGTAGTGCCTAAATAAATCATTTGATAACCATAATTTTTTCCTTGCTCAATAATTCCCTTAACAGCGTATGCTAAACCTCTTTTTTCTCTTATTTCTTCAAATAATCGGGAAGACATTCCCCCAGCAAGTATTGAATCTAATATCTCATGGGCCTGCCTCTGCCTTTTATTTAAACCAGAAAAATGAAAACCAAAAACAAAATTTGCCTGATCCACCCCTTTTCTTTTTTCAACAACCATTTTGTTTATTTTTTCTGGAAAAACTTCAGTTACCTTACAATTATTTTTTGGAAATTTCTCTCCAAATTTTTTAATCTGCTCAAAATCAGTATCCCCAACAATACACAAAAACATTTTATTTGTTTTATAAAAATTATTATGAAAATTAATCAAGTCATCTCTTGATAAATCCAAAACAGATTTTTGAGTTCCTATTCCAGAAATCCCAAATGGTTTTTTATACATCAATTCTTTTATTCTATCCAAAACATGATATTGAGGATTATCTTTGTACATTTTAATTTCCTCTAAAATAACTTTTTTTTCTTTTTCAAATTCCTTTGAATCAAATTTTGGATTTAAAATCAAGTCACTTGCAATATCCATTCCAACTGAAAAATGTTTTTTTGAGACTTTATTCCAATAACTTGTAACTTCTTCGTCTGTATATGCATTTAATACCCCTCCTTTTTTTTCTATTTCATCTGCAATCTCTTTATATGTCCTACTTTTTGTTCCTTTAAACATTAAGTGCTCTGTAAAATGACTAATTCCTTTTTCTTTTTCAGATTCATAAGCAAAACCTTGTTTTATATTAGCAGAAACAGCAACAACTCCTAAATTTCTTTTTTCAAATAAAACCATTAAACCATTTTTTAGCTTCATCTTATAAAAACTATTAATTTTTGATTTCATCTTTATATTACTAAGAAAAAAGAACTTTAAATATTTTCTTTTATAGAGGTTTATCCTATTTTCTGTATCTAAATAATGTAATTGTGCCTTCTTGTTCTCTTGTATCTATTCTTCCTTCCTCAATTTCATTTTCTCTTTTCATAATCTCTTCTTTCTGCCCTCTGCTTAAATCAGAACCTAAAGGATAACTCCCAATATAAGCTCTTCCACCACATCCAATTAAGCTTAAACAAAAAACCAATCCTCCAATTAAATTTTTATTTCTCATAAAAAACATGAATACTAAAACTATTTAAAATTTATTATACTTCATTAGATACTATGCCATCTAATACATCTCAATAATATAGTAAAAGAAAAAACCGAAAAATGAGCAGTACAAACCAATCACCAGAATATCAAAAAGCAGAAGCAGATTTTTTAACAGCTAAATCAAATGAAGAAAAAGTAAATGCATTAGAAATAATGATAAAAGAATGCCCAAAACATAAGTCTTCTGAAAAAATGTTAGCTAATCTCAAAACAAGATACAAAAAATTAAAAGAAAAATTAGAAAAAGATAAAAAACAAAAAAAGGGGACTTCCTCGAAAAAAGGAATAAAAAAAGAAGGCATTCAAATCATATTAGCTGGATTAACAAACTCTGGAAAATCTTCTCTTATTTCAAAACTTACAAACGCCTCCCCTCAAATAGCCGAGTATGAATTTACAACAAAACAAGAAACAATAGGAACCTTAGATTATAAAGGACTAAAATTTCAGATTATAGATGTGCCTGCAGTAAATTATGAAAGTTTTGACCAAGGACTTTCAAATACCTGTGACATTTTATTGATTATTATAACAGCTATCAAAGACATAGAAATTGTATTGCCTTATCTTGAAAAATCCTGTAAAAAAAGAATAATTGTATTCAATAAATCAGACTTACTAAACTCTGAAGAAAAAAGAAAAATAAAAGAAACATTAAAATCAAAAAAATACAATTTCTGCATGATTTCCTGCAAAAATAATGAAGGGCTTGATGAACTAAAAGAAAAACTTTTGGAAAATTCAGGAGTAATGCGCATTTATACAAAAGAACCAAAAAAACAAATTTCAGAAAACCCAATAATAATGAAACAAGAATCAAGTATTAAAGAACTCTCTAAAAAAATCTTCCATAGTTCAATAAAAATCAAAGAAATAAAAATAACAGGCCCAAGTTCAAAGTTTCCAAACCAAAAAGTCAGTTTAAAGCATATTTTAAAAGATAAAGATATTGTGGAGTTTAAAGTTGATTAACTAAAAAATTTAATCAGGATAAGCTAGTTTATGAAACTCATGAAGTTTTTTATCCTTTCTAAAATTCTTTAATAAACTATTTATTTCTTCAGCAACAGCATTTTTCAAATCAAGGGGATGTAATTTCTTTTCTTTAAAATCTTTTTCAATCTCTTTATAATTTGCATATTCAATATTTCCTCCAAACTTTTTATCTCTCTTGATAGTAAATTTTTCTTTTTTATCTCCTTTTAAAATCATGATAAAATATTCTAATAATGCCATAACCCCACTATTAACATCTCCCACCACCATCTCTGCATTATTTAATTTTTTCTTAACTGCTTTTTCATCATCAAGCAAATCAATCTTAGTCGCCTCAATACTAGAACTCATCTTTTCTCCAACCAACCCTCTTATCAATGGATTGATTAATTCTACTCTTTGATCATATCCAATTTTAGGCAAGACTTCTCTAGCTAAAACAAAAATCTTTCTCTGATCCATCCCTCCAAATTGTGCATCCACATTTAGATATTGTTCATCAATTACTTGCATCAGAGGATAAATCAAACCAGAAACTTTTGGATTCTTACTTTGTTTAACAACTTCTGAAGCTGATTTGTTTGCATCATGTTGAGAAACAATCCTTGAAAGTTGTAAAACATCATACATATACTCTGGTTTTAATTGAAATTCACTTCCTTTAACAAATTCTAATTTCTTTATATCAACTCCAATTGTTTTTAGTATAGTGATTATTGCAATCTTATAATAATTATATCTTTTCTCCAATAATACCCAAGGAGTACTATCTAATGCAGCATGCAAATCAGCAATCAAGATTTTAACTTTCATCCCAGCTTTTAAAAAATCTGCAACCTTAAGCATTGGAAAAAAATAAGCAATAGAAATACTTCCTGTAGGCATTGCACCCCAGTAAACAGAAACCTCTTTTTTCTTTTTTAATAAATCTTTTAATTCTTCTTCTCCAATTACCTCTTGAAGATTCCTTTTTATTAATTCAAATCTTTCTTCTGCATTCATAATAAAAACAAAAAACTTTAATTAATAAACTTTACTAAAATCAAAAAATTCATGATTATTAGCAACACTTTTAAGTGTTGGTTTGTTTAGAATTTTTGGAGATAGAAATTCTCCACTGCCTAAAGGCAGTGGAGAATTTCTATATAAACATGAACCTCTTAAAAATCTCTCTTGCAGTTTCTTTTTTAGGAATTCTTATTTTAATTTTTATATCCTCGCTCGAACCAAAATTAACAAAAATCTCTGAGTTAAACAAAACAAAAATAGATTCCTTAATTAAAATCCAAGGAAATATCATAAACTCCAAAAAAATAAATCAAGATTTTTTTATTTTGACAATAAATGATAATTCGGGGCAAATAGAGATTCTTTTAAATAAAAATTTCTCAACAAACAAACAAATAGAAATTATAGGAAAACTTGAACAATATCAAAACAAATTTCAAATTCAAGTTGAGAAAATTGAGGAAAAATAAAATATTAAATTATCTATAATAATGTTCTATTTATGATTCTCCAACCATTACATCGACATCATCTTGAGCAGAAACCCCCACAAGAAAAAAAGAAAACATTAAAATAAAAACCAATGCCCCTATTTTTTTATACACATACCTATTAAAAGTTTTAAATTTATAAAGTTAATAATATTCTAAAAAAAATGTTCCAGATTTTATTGCCCTTAATTCTGGGTATTCTCACAGGCACGTTTACAGGTCTCTCACCCGTCGACACCAAGCGAAAATAGTTAATTCTTTATATTGGTAGACTTGAGGGATACCGAATATATAAAAAAGAGAAACTTAAAATGTACATGACAAAACATAAAGACAAGATCTTCATCAACACTCAGATAAGAGAGAAAGGTAAAAAGATCAACATCTTCGACAAAGTAAATCAAATTAAAAAAGACTTAAAGGGTCTTCTTCCAGAAATCGAGGAAGATAAGATTATCCCTATGTTCTCCCATGTTAGAAATTTCTTTTATGGAAAATTACAT
>JAHIRT010000020.1 GCA_018818285.1 Nanobdellota archaeon | reverse complement strand
TGATAAAATTTGATTTGTTCATTAGTTGCAGGATAATTTTTTGAAGCTCTTCTTTGATTTTTTCCAAGAGAACAAAGTAAATCTGCAATCTCAATATGTGCATAAATATTATTATGCCCAAAATGTTCTCTGTCATATGCATCATATAAAGTTTCTTCATCCAGTTTAGTCATCTTTTTTCCATCACCTAATTCTGTTTGCTTTCTTGTATCAAGCCAAGTAGGGTCTACATAAGTTACAAGCATTTCCAAGTTCTGTTCATCACCTGAAAAAGTTGTTATCTGATTCCATGCATGAAAAAAACCATACCTAAATCCAAGAGAATAATTTCTCATATAAGTATTTGCTAATTTTGGGGAAATATCTTTCAAAACTTTAAAAACAGCACAATTAACTTCTACATAATTTCTGCACAACCCCTTCCCATTTAAAAAAATTTCATCTTCTGAAAAATTGTCTATTTTTTCTGTTTCCTTGTTTTTTCTAAGAATTTTGTCTTTGCTAAATGCATCATGCCACAAATAAATAAAAAATTTTTCCTTGTCTTTCATCATTTCTTTTTCTTCTTTATTTATACAATACTCTAATTTTTCTGCAACAATTTTTCCAGAAAGCATAATTAAATCATGTATTGATGCTCTTATTATATTTTCTTCAGAATACCCAAATTTGCCTGCAACATCAAGCACACCACTCCTAAATTTTTCATAATCTTTTATTTCAATTTTTCCTAAATGCTCGTCTTTAAAATTATCTGAATAATTAGGATTACTTACTAATAAACTCAGCTCATTTGGCGAATAAGATTCTGTTACAGCAACTTCTAATAAACTATCTTTAATTTTTATTTTAGGTTTAGAAGGTGGATAATATACCCTAAACGGAATTAATTTAGTTTCAAGTGTTTGAAATGATTCTTGAGTAATTTGTTTTTTTGGGACAAGGATTCTTGAATTATGGGTGCATGAATTAACTAAACTGCATCCAACAATAACAACCCCAGTTAAAATTGTTAAAAGCCCACCTTTTTTCCCCATTAAAATCTAAAATTATATCTCTATAAGTAGATTTATATTTAATTTTGTGTATCCTTTAATATATATAAACTTAAAAATGAAATTATTTTTTAAAAATAATGGAAATCAGCAGAAGAGAATTTTTAAAAACATTAGAAGTTGCAGGCACTTCTTTGCTTCCTTTTCAAATTAGCACAATTCAAGCAGAAGAAACACAAGGTTTAAAAGAAAAAAGGCAAATACAACTTGATGATTTTTTTGAAAAAAACAAAGGCATTTTCCCACACACAAAAAAATTAACTTATGAAGAGAGTCCAAATATTTTTTTTATAGAAAAAGTAATTGCTGAAGAACTTTTTAAACCAACAGAAGGACTTATTTTTATCCCAGTAGATGGTAATAAAATAAGAGGCTCATATGCTTATGTAATTCCAAGAATTGAGAATTTTGGAAAAAAACAAAAGCAAGATGTTTATGTTTTCCCAAAAGCATTTAAATTAAAAGAAAAAGAACTTGAAATAATTTTATTTCATGAAGATTTTCATTGTAGAGATGTTTACAATGGAATAAGATTAAATAATGAAGTTTTTGAAGCTTCAAAATTAAAACCATTTGTTCTTGAAAACATAATGGAATTAAGAAGTGGTTTTTTTCAACTTGAATATATTTTAAAAAAAGCTGTTTCAAGAGGAGAAGATTTTTTACATGATGTTAGAGTAGAGTTTATTCAGGAAAGAGAAAGAGAATATGTGAAAGCATATTCAAATTTAGGAACACTAATTGAAAAAGGAAAACCTTCTGACTATGAAACTAGTGCTATTAGAAAACATTTAATAGGATTTGATAAATGGATGGCTAAAAAATCAAGATATCAAGAAAAAAGAAGTGAAAATGGGAATAAATAAAAAAAAGGTTTTATTATCTTATAGTTTTGCACAATCTGAAGAATATGAATCTTTTGTTCAGAAATTAAAAACTTTGGGAAACATAAATCTTCTGCAAAGAGAAGGTTCAACTATTCTTAGAACAATACAAGGAATAGAAAAACTTGCTCCTGATGTTGTTATCATAAGTTTAAAATATGGGTATAGTGGAAGAGAATACCCTGGTTTGCATCTTGCAAAATATTTAAAACAAGAAAATGGTTCAAGAGTTTATGTTGAAAACTTAGTTAATAAAGTAGAAACACCTCTTGAATTAAAAGAAGCAAAAAAACAAGGAGATATAGATGGTTTTTTTGATGATGAAAACTCTTTTATGAAATTTTTAGAAATGCTTAATGATACAAGATAAAAAAATATTATATTAAGCTAACATTTCTCTAAATCTTTGTGAAGCATATAACACCAATGCAGGATCATGATTGCAACTTAGAACTCCAATTTTTTCTAAATATTCCTTAGTTTCAAGTGGAAAAACAATAACAGCTGGGAGTTCATCTTTTTTATTATTCTTTCCAATAGATCTAAGTTGTTCCCATTGTTTAGACATAACTTTATAATCTACCAAAGCATATAATACTACATTAGTAAAATAAAGTTTTCCTCTAAGCTGTGAGTGTCCTCTCCTATTTTGTCTTGATTTATAGCTATCATTATTGGAATGATTCCAAGGAAGCAAAACTGCATCAATATGTTTTCCATAGGTTGAAACTAAATCATTTGCTAATTTTTCTAAATTTTTTGTACCAATATATCCTGGATAAAAGAATTCTCTTAATTCAGGTTTCTCTTTTCTTATCATAATATTAATAGTGCATAATTTAGTTTAAATATATTATTATAATCTAAAATATATTATTATAATCTAAAATATATTATTATAATCTAAAATATATGAAATTAAAAAATAATCTCAAAACTTTCTGTATCAAAAAGTGATTTCAAAGTCCCCAATTTTCTTCTTAATTATTTCAAAAACTTTTTCATCAATTGCAAGTTTTTCTTTTTGTTCAGAAAGTGCTTTTGTCAGTTCTTCTACATTTGATTCTACAAACTTATCTTTGCTTATCTTGCTGATATTCCCACTATCAATTAAAAAAATCTCTTTGCTTGTTACAGCCAAATCATAAGTCTTATCTTTTGTTTTTAATTTCATTTTTCCTTTTTGCATTTCAGCAATTTCCTGCCTTTGATTGTATTCAATAAGATGATTAATAAGTATAGAAGCATTTTTTCT
>JAHIRT010000019.1 GCA_018818285.1 Nanobdellota archaeon | reverse complement strand
GCAAGTTGCGGAATAATTTTCCATTGTTCTTCTGAGTGCTTGCTGTGCTTCAGGTGTTAATGCGTCTGCTTCGTCTAAGAAGATTACTTTGAAAGCCACATTTCCAATTGATTTTGTTCTTGCGAAAGTTTTTACTTTTTCACGAACAACATTGATTCCTCTTTCGTCGGATGCGTTTAATTCTAAATAATTGTCTTTCCAATTTTGTTTGAAAAGTTCTTTTACTACTATTAATGCTAAAGTTGATTTTCCTATTCCTGCTGGGCCTGCAAATAGCAAATGAGGTATGTTCAGAGAATTGGTTAGGGCTTCAACTCTTTTTACAATGTTTTCTTGTCCTACGAATTCTCGAAAAGTAGAAGGTCTGTATTTTTCTGTCCAGATTTCACTCATAATTAATTTATTTGAGATTACTTAATAAAGATTTCTGTGATTTGTGGAGATTTAATGTTTTAATTTTATATGTTGACATCTTAGAAATATATTTAGGACAGGTCATAATCGTCTAATTTTTTATCTAAATTATTTAAGATGATTGCATAGAATCCTGCTGCACATAAGTGTAAACAAGATTTAAGAATTGTGGTTTTTTCGTCTTTTATTTCTCTTCCTAATTTGTCTCTATGTTTTTTAAAAAAAGTATCATAATATCCAATTTTTTCTTCAATTAAGTATTTTGAACCCACCTTATCTGCTTCTAGCTCGTTTTAGTTTTCTCTTATGCTTTTCTTTTCTGAGTCTTTTACGTTGCCATTTCCAACGCATCTGACCTTTTTTTTTCCATCTTCGTGAGCTTCTCTTCATAGAAAGGAAAAGATAAAATTGGTTTAAAAGTCTTTTGTCTCTGCAAAAACTTTTAGTGAAATATTTTTAATCTTACTCTAAAAAGATTTCTATCTGCTTTTCTTTACATTAATTTTTGGGCAGTATTTTTCTATAGGGCATCTAGAACACCAAGGGGAAATTG
The DNA here is from genome assembly GCA_018818285.1 of Nanobdellota archaeon. Classification (GTDB taxonomy): domain Archaea; phylum Nanobdellota; class Nanobdellia; order Pacearchaeales; family GW2011-AR1; genus JAHIRT01. Next base: position 5,305 of record JAHIRT010000019.1, on the reverse strand, counting down.
GTTGGCAAATTTCTCTACCAAACAAGATGAGAATTCCGTTTGTTTCTTGAATGTATTTTTTTGGCATTATTTTAATTAGTTCTTTTTCTGTTTTATCTGCATTTGTGGTTTGGACAAATCCAAGACGATTACTTATACGATGTACGTGTGTGTCTACGACAATTACTTGTTGGCCATATGCAAATGAGAGGACGACATTTGCAGTTTTTAATCCGATTCCCTTTATTGAGAGAAGTTCTTCTTTAGTTGAGGGAACTTTTGAGTTGAATCTTTTTATTATTTCATTACTTACTTGTTTAAGAGTTTGGGCTTTTTTGTGATAATGTCCTGTTGAGAAAATTATTTTTTCAAGTTTTTTTGTTGAAAGTTTTGATATCTTTTCTGGCGTGTCTGCTATTTTGAAAAGTTCTTTTGAGATAACTTCTGTTGTTTCATCTCTTGCACGGAGTGAGAGAAGACAAGAAATTAAAATTTTAAATGGTTCAGGCTTTTTTCTCATTCGATTAAGAGTTGTTCTCTTGTTAAAATCATTATATTTTCTAGAGAGAAGATTCATTATTATTTTGATATTTTTCATTTGATTATTTTGATTGCTTTTCCATTTACTATTGCATCTGCTATTTTTTTCCTACCTGATTCTAAAATTCTTGAAAGCGTGGATTGGGAAATTTGCATTTGTTCTCCTGCTTTTTCTTGTGAGATTTCTTTTAAATCGACTAGACGAATTGCTTCAAACTCTGGCATAGCCAATCCTGTTTCTTCTAAATTAACCATTCTTATTCCTGCTGGTTTAAAATAAGAAGAGTTTGGTTTACCCCGAACTCTTCTCCTTATACAAGGTCTAGGCATTTTTTAATTTTAAATAAATGTTTAATGGAAATTTCATATTTACCTTAGGCATTTTGCATTCTTCGTAAGCCCTTTTCTTGAGGCCTTCTTCTAAGTCTTGGATTTTGTCCAACTGGTTCTGCGTCATTGCAATTTCCCATTTGTCTACCTGTTTTAGGTCCTTTTCCTTCTGGTCCTGTTTGGTCTTTATTTGGCATTTTGTTTTGCTCCTAATTTAGTTAAGTCCAAACTTTGTTTGGTCATAACAACATTTTTCTTGAAAAATATTGTTATGAATATATATTCATTAAACTATTTAAATGTTTTGTTTTGGGTAAGTATGCATAAATAGGAACGCCCCGACCATAAAAGACACCTTGCGGTTTCTTTTTAACTTCCCTTTTTGTTTAAACTGTTTTGTCCGAAATAACGGATAAATGTGTTCTTGTTCCATGACTATTTAACGGACACATTTATGAAACGCCCCGACCGTGATTCGAACACGGGTCACCGCCTATCTCCAAAGAGAGGTTGCATTGAGATGCGTAGACCTCTTCTCTCATCGAGCTTTGATCACCTCTTCTTATTGTTTAGACAAATGTTTCTTTAATCTAAACATATCTTACATTTATTTGTATTAAGATTTTTATCTTTCTCCAAACATTAACATGCGTTTCCAACTCTCGTTGGGAATTTGAGAGGGCGGCATTCTTGGCCTCTGAACTATCGGGGCACATAATTTTAATATTTTAAACCTATTTAAATTTTTATAATTCAACAATTTTTCATAGAGTAAACTATGAAAATTTTATAAAATTATTTTATAAATTTGGGATTTATTTAATTAAGAAAACTTTGTCATTAGGTCTTACTTTTTTCGTGACTTTTATTCCTATGTGGTCACCTTTTTTTGCTTTTTCTACTTTTTTTCTTTCTATTTGCATACTGCTTATTGTTTTTTTAAAGTCAGTTGTGTGCCCTTTTATGTGCACTTTGTCTCCGACATTCAAACCTCCAGAAAGTTTTATTGCTGCAACACCTACATGTTCAAAGTAACTGGAAACTATTCCAATTTCTTTTTCTTCCATATTTTATAGAAGGATTTAATGTATTTAAATTTAGTGATTAGTAAGTTTTTTAATATGGTTTTGTTTTGTTTTATTATAGCCCCTTAGTACAGCGGTCAAGTATAATTGGTTCTGGGCCAATTGACCCAGGTTCGAATCCTGGAGGGGCTATTGATTCGAACCTTCCATGTCCGAGAGTAATATTTTCTGGCGAAAATATTTCACTGATTCGTCCAAGCGTGGTCGAACCAATCCTGGAGGGGCTATTCGCCATACTCACAGCCTCGTGGTCCTCGAGCATTTGCTCTGCGGTCACAAATCACAAGTGATTTGCAAAAGGGACTATTGATATCCAAACATTTTTATACTCTTTGCTCTTTTCCTTATAATGGTGATTGGAATAACTCTTTTAATTATTGGAATATTAATAGCGGCGATTTGGATAATTATAGAATTCAAAAGATTAAAACATAAATTGTTTGCGATTTTTTTGATAGGGCTAATATTATTTGCATACCTTAGTTTTACTTTTACTTTTAAAGGGCAAGATTTAGATTTTAAAACAATTCCCGGAATGATTGAAGCGAGTAAACTTTATTTTTCTTGGATTGGTTCGGCCTTTGGGAATATGAAATCAATAACAACAAATGCTGTTAAAATGGATTGGGGCGGTAACGAAACCAAGGTGAGATGAAATTTTTATGTTTATTTTAATATTTGCTAAAGAGAGTATAAAATTAAATTGGATACAAAGTAATAATTTATAAAGTATTAATTATTAGTAATAACAAGATGGTGAAAAAAAGAGTTGTAAAAAAGAAGAGTGCGGTGAAAACTAAAAAGAAAGTTGTTAGAAAGAAGAGGGGTTCTACAAAATCTAAACAAATTAAATCTAATAAACAAAAAATTAATCTGGTTTTAAAAAACTTGGTCTTATTTGTGATTTTATTTTTAGCATCTTTTTTGTTATATAGTGTTTCGTCGAATGAATTATTAATTAATTTGTTTTCTTTACTTGCGATAGTTCTTGGTTTTGTTGCTGGGGCGTTTTTAATAATTCTATTGGTTTTCTTTTTTATGAAATTGATGAAAAAATAATTTTGAGAAACGTTTATAAAACTTAATTCTTAGGTTTTAAGATGTCAGATGAATGCAATTTAGAAAGTTTAAAAGAAGATTATAAAAAGATTCAGAAAAAATATTATTTGCCTGAATTTGAGAAACTTAATGAAGATTTTCAAATAGAAAAACTTGCAGAAACTGAAACAGATTTTTTAGTGAGGGAAATACGAAAATTTGTCGCAGACAAGTTCATGAATTATCTAAGGTTTATTGAATCTATTTTAAATCCAGTAAATGCACCGATGTTTGTTTTTTCTATTGTTAAGTCAATCAGCGAAGATGAGAAAAAGAAATTAACAGAAGTTTATAAAAAATTAGCAAAATGTGAAGTTGATTTGATTGGTTTGGATCTTGAATTTGTCGAGGAGAATGAAGCTAAGTTTTTAAAAGAATCTTATGGGCTTTGGCAAGAGATGAAAAAAGATATTTTAGAAGTCATTGAAGTTATAAAAAAGAATTGGGATAACAAAATTGAAAGTAACGGGAAGAATTATTTTGGTTAATTTAACTGTTTAAAAATTTCTTCTAAATTTATTTCTAATAATGCTACAGGCATTCTTATTTTCCAGTTCTTTAAAATTTTTGGATGAATCTCTCCAATGAATCCTATGTTTTTTTCTTCTATTTTAATTTCTGCAACTCTTCCTTCAATAAAATGGTTGGGTAATTCAGTTATCTCTTGAGGTTCTAGAATTTCCATTTTTATGTTTATCATCTTGGATAGATATTCAAGAACCTGTTTTATTTCTGTGAAATTTCCAGGAGTAAATGCTATTGCAAGATTTTCTGTTTCTGAAATGGTTTCTTTTAATTCAAATACTTTTCCAATTTCAAAAATCTTTTGAGGATATTCAGAATCAATATTCTCTGAGAAAATCTTTAACAAGTAATGTGTCAAATCCCCTCTTAAAATTGAATACTCTGTTTTTGATTCTTCAACTTCGATAAAATCTTTTTCTTGTTTTTCAGAAATTCCCATTTTTGTAAATTGATCTTTTTTAGTTGTAAGATGATAATTTGAAATTTCTAATATTCCTAGTCCAGCAAGAATTTCTGAAAATTTTCTTTTGAAAGTTTCTCTTGGGTTTTCTTCGCCAATTGTAGATATTTTTGGAATTTCCGGAACAAAATTTTCATAACCATAAGCAATTGCAACATCTTCTATCAAATCTACTTCGTGTAAAATATCTGTTCTCCACGAAGGGATTTCAACAAGTCCTTTGTCGTAATTGTAGCCCATTTTTTCAATTAATTTTTTCAATTCTTTTTCGTTGATGTTTAATCCTAAAAGTTTGTTAGTGTTTTCTAATGAGATTTTCATTTTTTCAGTTGATAAATTAGGGGTAATTTTTTTCTTTCCATAAAGAAGTTCCATTTGATAAATTTCTCCTCCCATTTCTGCTAAACTTGTCACAAGTATATTCAAACATTTACTTAAAATTTCAAAATCAAAACCAGAACATTCTATAAAAACTTCTTTTGTTTCTTCAGTTATTTTTCCGGTTAATTGTGAATTGATTATTGGAGGCATGCTCAGAATATTTTTATCCGCGTCGATGAAAATTGGGAATTTTTCCTTCCCTGCTAAAAGATGAGAGTATTCTTTTCCTGTCGGATGCCTTTGTAATATTTCTAATCCAGACATTTCTCTATTTGATTCTAAAGGTATAAATTTTATTTTGTCTGGTTCTAAAGCTTTGAAAGTTATTGGAAGTTTAATTTTTTCTAAAGGATAAATTCCTATTGCGACTTTTTTTCTTTTTCTTCCAACTGTTATGTGAAGTTTTTCTTGGATTTCAATTAGCTCTTTTATTTTTTCATCGTTTAATTTTAATCTTTTAACAATCGCACAAGCAGTGAATGGGCGAATATTTTTTACTGAAGAATCTATATTTACTTTATAATTTTTTTCGGGTTTATTTATTTTGTATTCTTTTAGCTTTGTTTTTTTTTCTAGAAAAGATAAGAAGCTTCTTTTGAATCCTTGATAAGATAATAAATCTGGGCGATTTGGAAATACTTCGATTTGAAATTCGTCATTTGTTATTTCTTCAACAGGGGTTCCGAACATTGTAATTCTGTCTTGCATTTTTTCATCTAGTTTTCCAACTTCTTTTTCAAAGATTTTTCTTGGAATTTTTATATTAGCCATTTTAATCTAAATTATTAACCTCATATATATTATGGGAAATTACTTCAAATTCTCCATTATTTTTATTAAGAATAACATTTCCCTTAAACATTTTTCCATTAGCAAAAAAAGGCAGCCAATATGGATCAGCAGGCAT
>JAHIRT010000003.1 GCA_018818285.1 Nanobdellota archaeon | reverse complement strand
GTGACAGTATAATTCGGAACTATCTCGTCGTCAAATGTATTTGGGTTATTTGGAAAATTAAAAGTGTCTGCAGTCCCTGAGTAGTTTTCTATTTTCATTACCATTTTATATCATATACATCATGTTTAGTTCTGTCTGATTTCTAGACATCTTTTTTAAATTTTGATAAAACATATACTCGTTATAGGCCTGTAATTGCTTGTCCAGGAATCCTGGCTCTCCTGTAATTTCCCTTTGATAAGTATTGATTAAAGGGCCTATCCCTATTGCTGCTGCGATTCCAGTTGTCCCTAAAATTGAACTAACTATGCTTGAACTTGCCCCGCCTGTTAAAAATCCGCCTATTTTGCTTCCTAAGTTTCCAATCCAAGAGATAATAGAAGATATTGCACTTCCGATTTTTGTTGCTAAACTTCCAAGTTTAGTCCATACTCCGCTGAATATCTCTCCTAATGCAGCCCATCCAGTCCAAGCTACTATTCCTTTCATTAATCCAAAAAATCCAGCCCATGCTTTGTAAACCCAACCTCCGATTTTGACTATTCCAGTTGCAATTGCCAACCCAGTTATGCTGTTTACAATCCCTCTGAATAAATCAGGATGCGCGTCTACCCAATTAGCTAAGCTCTTCAATCCTTTTGAGGCAGCTTCAAAAGTTGGTTTCATTGCCTCGCCAACTGCAAATTTTAAATTCATCATAGAGATTTTAATTTTAGCCATAGAACCTGCAACTGCTGGAGCTCCTTTTGCTAATGCAACTAATGCTCCAGTGCCGGCTATTGCTAAACCTCCAAAAATAGTTGCTAATTTTTTTCCTCTTGCAGTCATCCTACTAAGGTCTGCATTAACTCCTTTGCTAGATGTCTCAACATATTTGAATCCCTTTTCTATTCGAACCAGACCTCTTTCTATCTCTGCTGTCTGTATGCTTCCTCCAATTTGAATAGTTCCTACTTCCACCATTTTAATACCTCATTCTTGCCATCATATCCCTGACTTCAGATTCCCTTATTATTCTGGAATCAACTGTTTCTTTTATGTCCATAATATCTTTGATATCTCTCATCTGGCATTTTCTAAAGTCGCGAGGGCTTATTCCCTGCTCAAAAAATTTATATTTAAGCCACAGCATTCCCTCTGCGCTGTTTTCTATTAGGAAACCTGTTTTAGAATTAGAACTCTGGATTTTCAGTCGAAGTTTTTTTTTAATTCTGAGTCTGGAGAATCTATCTCACTAATCTTCTTTATGATTTCATCAAAGGTTCCAGGTTTTAATTTTCCCAAAAGTTTCCATCTTTCTTCTTTTGTCAGGTCTTTCCACTCTTTATCAATCCCTGTTATTTTCTTGATAAGTTCTTTGCTGTAAGGGACTTCTGCTAAATTTCTTATTTTGCATTGCGTAACTTTTTTGAGGTTTTGCTTGGGCTTCCCGTCAATAATTTCTAAATAATCATCAGCCCATTCAAGTTCATCATTTGCCGTAGTTGGTTTATACTTGAACTTCTTTTTTTCTATTTCAAACTCAACAAGTTCTTCTTTTGTAAAGTCTTCTTCAAATTCCATTTTAATAATCGTCATGTTGATCTTTAGCAACAATTGATAATGATAAAACAGTTCCAGCCACGTCAGCTGTATTGATCCCTTCTATATTTGTTGGGCCTATTGCTGAGTTGAGATACTCATCTGTAAATGTAAAAACTGCATCATCATTTGTTCCTCTTATAAATTCCAGTTTGTTTGTTCCGGGAATAGCAACTTGAGCAATCCAGTCATCTGTGAAAGTGCTATCTTTGAGATTAACATTAAATCTGCAAGTATATCTTCTTGTCTTTGGAACTGGTTCTCCAATCTCTTGATCAAGTGAAGCATTGCAATATCTTGAATCATTTTCATCAACTCCATTATCAATTGTTAGCTCTCCATTATTTACCTCAACAACTTCTCCATTATTATGAGTCCACTTAACCATTCTAAATTGAAAAGCCTGATCTGTTTCAGATGATATTGACGTGATGCTTGTTCCTTTTGACAAAGATTTTGCCAGGCATTCTGCAGTAACTGTGATAAATCCATCTGATGCGCCTGTTCCAGTTGCAAAATTAATTGCAAGATTTGTTATAATACATCCTGTTAAAGTAAAAACTTCATTTGTATCTCCTCTTTTAGCCCACTCTAAAGTAAAAGATTTCACTGCATCTGTTGCTGTGAAAGTATGTTGATAATAAGTAGTCTGATCTGTGTTTGTAACGGTTCCATGCGCGCAATATCTCAAGAATTTCCAATTTGTAGGATTAAAAGTCAAAGTGAATTTATAACTTAGAGGTCCTTTTTCTAATGAAACAACATCTCTTGTATCTGCGCCAGCTGTTAAAACTTCTTGCCAATTAGGGTCGAAATCTGGAGTAACAACTGCATTCTTCCCGATAATAAACCCATTATCTGCCATGGTTTTTGTTCCTAAATCTGCCCAACCATCTTCTTCACATATTGCAATCTGTTCTCTTTTTCCTAAATACATTTCTGTCATTATATTTCTCCCACGTTTATTGTGTTCATTTCCATCTGGAAAACTTTATGATGAACTTGCAGATCTTCATTAAATGGCAAATCCTGAAGATGTCCGGGTTTGTAGTTGTATAAAACAGGATGCATCTCATCAACATTTGATCTAAACATCTCGATAATTTTCAATCCAAGATACTCAACTAATTTATCCCCTTCATATTTCACTCCATCAATTGTTGCAACATAATCTTCTGTCGCCCATATATCAATTTGAAATAATATTTTGGATTGAACGTCAGAATTATACTGGCCTAATCTCTCCCCAGTTCCATCAACAGTTAAAATATTTATTCGAGGAAATGATGTTTTGCCTAAAGTTGTTAATGGTTTGTCAGGATAAACCCAATTTGATGTTCCATATTTGTATGTAACATCAACATTATCTGTCCCGCTCGGAGTTGCTGAAAAAAATATAATTTTTTGATTTTGAAAATTAATATAATAATCCTTCCATTTAGTTTGATCTGCCCCGTTTACAGTAACTCCAGTTATTGCTGATATTTTTCCAGAAGAAGGAGTTAATAAAAATTCTGTTCCCCCGCCGTCAAACTCTTCAGAACTTGAGTTTTCTGCTCTTGATCTTGGATCAATTAAATTCTTTCTCAAAAAATCTACAATAATATTTTTAGGGCTGATTGTTGCCATTTTACCTCTTGGATTTTTTTAGTTCTCTTGAACTATTTGCCCTAAGATCATTAGGGCTTATCTAAAATTATCAACTCTAAAAAATTTATAAACAATATTGCTCAAAAAGAGAATATTCTTTATAAATCGGAACATTTAAATAGTATAGTTTGCTTTACGTATAATAAACTTTACATAAAAATGGCAAATGGCATTAAAGAAAAACAAATTAAAAGAATATCGGGAGAAAAATAAAATGACACAGGAAAAATTAGCGGGAATTATAGGGGTTACGAGGCAAACAATAATTTCAATCGAAAATGGAAAGTATATCCCCTCTTTGCCCTTGGCTCTAAAATTCTCAAAATTATTTAAATGTAAAGTAGAAAATTTATTTGAGGTGTAAAAATGGAAATGGAAAATAAAACAAGAGTAACAATAATGTATGCAATTGCATTAGTTGCATTCATATTAGGTTTATTGTTTAATTATTTTAAGATAGGAAGCCCTCACTTCCAAACATTTGGTTCAGTAGGAAACTGGCTTATTTATCTTGGTTTTGTAGGACTAATAATTGCCACAGTAAGACTAATTTTTGTTTCAAAGAAGAAAACTACTGATGAAAGAATGGAATTTGTAGCAACAAAAGCATTAAGAATTTCATTTTTATCTTTAATTATCGGAGCATTTATTATTATGATTATTGACGGAATAAAGACAATAACAATCCCATATCATATGTTTATGAGTTATTTAGTATGTGGTTTATTGCTAATATATATTATTGCTTATAAGATTTTGTTGAAGTTTTATTAAATGTAACAATAAAATGGTGTGGAAAAAATGTATTCAAATAATTATAAAAAGAAAAATATTCTTATGGACAACATAGCAGAAAATAAATTTGAAATAGATAAATTCTATGACGACTTGTCTAACAGTTGGGATAAAACAAGACCAAAATACACCCAAGAAATATTTAGGAAAATAATCGCTCATTTAGACAAGAATAAACCATATTCAATTTTGGATTTTGGTTGCGGGACAGGCTTACTTTGCAAATTTATTTCCGATAACTTTCGTAATGCAAAAATTGAGGGTATTGATATTTCAAGCCAAATGATTAAAAAAGCAAAAATCAATTGTTCAAACTGCAAGTTTTATGTCGGAGATATTATATCAATCAATCTGCCCAATTATGATGTCATAGTTTCTAAAGATGTATTCAATCACATTGACGATATTCATCAGACTATTTCAAGATTTAACGATTTACTGAATCCTAATGGTATGCTCGTCATCGCTAACAGAGAAAGAGAACGGAAAGTAAAAGATGAAATAGTCAACACTTTAAAAACTATGGATTATGAAATATCAACCGAATATCATTCTTTTAAACCTACAAAACAAGAAATAGCTTCTTTCATTGACACCCTTTCAAGCTTTAAAGAAGAGCATAAGAATATCATAAGAAAAAAGTTAGAGGGTGAAGATAAATATTATATAATTTTTGCAGATAAAAAATAAGGCAGGTAATATGTTTCAAAAATCAAAATATCAAATAGCAAAATTTGTTATCCTTTCAGTTTTAATTATTTATTTTTTATATTTTAAATATGGCCTTCCAATTGTTCTTATTTTAATCCTTGAGCTTTTACTTGTTATCAAACTTTTACCCTTAACACCATATATTGAAAAACAAATTATTAAGTACTATCCAAGATATAATAATTTTAACAAATGGAAAAAACGTTTAATCTTATTAATTTGCTTTATTTTGATTTATATGATCTTAAAATATCTAATCATAAATATTATAATGACAAAAATATTAAACATTCCAGTTGAAGAACAAATTTATGATTTTATTAATAAAACTAGATAATCTTTTGGTATGTATTCCTCTTTTAAAAAACACTCGGGAGCAAACTCTAAATTTTTCCCTTTTGGAATGTTAACCCAATATTCTTTTAAAACTTTCTTTCAACTTATTCTCCTTAACTTGCATTAAAGCAGGCCTCATAAATGGGTGGGCATTTGTTCCTGCTCTTCTTATTTTTTCAGCTACTGCTCCAGCTGCACTTTCATCGCCTAATTTTCTTCTTGCCCAATCTCTTAATTCTTTAGCGCTTACAAAATGCGGAGTTGTCCCAAATTCAACATCTCCAGCATACTCGACAGTTGCAGCAAGAATATATTTTACAGCTCCTGGAGAAGAAGGGAATAGTTTTATTGAATTTCTTAATCTTCCTGTATCAACAGGGCATTTTTGTTTTGCTATTTTATGCATGTCAATCATAGCTCTAAATAAAACTTTTTTTAGTTTTTCTTTAATTTCTTTATTTTTTACATTAAACTCAACAGATACATTTATCATTTTTAAGAATCTAATCCTATATTTTTAATTACTCCCACCCTAAAAATTTCTTTAGTTTGTGCTTTTCTTCCTCCGAGAATCTTTTCTATTCTCCACCATTTATCATTCTTATCTTTTATCATATCTCCTGTACGAATTATAAGAGCTCCATTTCCAGTAATTGAATCAGGATATTGATGATAAAAAAATGCTTTTACATTTCCCGGGATTGCTAATCCCATCTCATGGATTTGTCTATCTTTTTTAGTTATATCTTGCATAATAAAAAATATAGTATATCCTGATACTCCAACTTCTGATGTATCTCCCATACTTCCAGTTGTTTTTGTCTGCCTTATTAAATGCCCCTGCATACCATGTGCTTTTATGATCTCCTGCATGTCTGTTCTCATTGTTTCATATGTCATTGGTCTAACCCTATTCTTTTAATCATAGCGTTTTTAAATATTTCATCTCCTTGCATTTCTTTCTCACTATTAATTTTTTCTATTCTCCAGTATTTATCTTCATCATCCTTAATCATATCTCCTACTTGGACAATTACATCTCCATTCCCTGTTATTGAATCAGGATATTTATGGAAGAAAAATGCTTTTGCGGTCCCTGGGAATGCTAAGCCCATATCATGGATTTTCCTATCTTCCTTTAGGATGTCTTGAATTTGTACATAAATAGCATATTCTGCTCCAGTAATATTTGTTGCATCCCCCATGCTTTTTACTGTTTTTGTTTGTCTTATTAATATTGCAGGAATTCCATTATTAATTATTATGTCTTGGATGTCTTTTCTTGCTGTGGATAATGCAAATCTATCATAAGTTGCTTGAATGATTTTATCAGAAATTCCAAAACTTTCAATTAATAGCACAGGATAAACAAAAGTCCATTCCATTGTTCCATCGTCTAAAGTAATGGATTCTGTTAATTCCTTATACATTGTTTTGACTTTCTCAAAATAATCAGTAAAACTAAACTCTTCTGAAAATAATCTGGCTATGTTTCTTAAAATAGAATCTGATAATCCCTGGCTTTCTGTCAAGGCTTTTGTAATTGAAAATAATTTGCTATCATTTAAATTATTTGATTCTGATAAATTTCTCAAAAGAGCCATAGATTCCAAATCTGAAAGATTTGCTGTGTCTGTAAATTCCCGGGTAAGGCTCCAGGTCCTTGAAAAGTTATCTGATAAACTGTAATTTTCTATTAATTTTCTGATAATAGAAATCACCTGGGCATCAGATAAATTGTAACTTTCTGATAATTCTTTAAATATTGCTGGTATCTTCGCTTCAAGATAATCACTCAAATTTAAACTTTCTGTTAAAAGTTTGATTATGCTATAAATATCTCCGTCAGAAATAGACAAAGATTCAGAGATTATTCTGCTTATTGATTTGATTGCTTCTTCACTTAAATTGATATTTTCTGTTAATTTTTTATTAATAGATCTGATAAAGCTATCTGATAAGTTTTGAATTTCTGTCAGTTTTTTTGTAGCAGTCCAGATTCTTGAAATATTATCTGAAAGAGAAAGGCTTTG
>JAHIRT010000018.1 GCA_018818285.1 Nanobdellota archaeon | reverse complement strand
CATCTTCGATTCTAAAACCGGGAATTTGTGTTTTATCTAAGGTTTTTCCATACTCTCCATTTTTTAATCTTGGTAATTTAACTGAACCTGTAGAATCTATTAAAACATAATATTTAGTATTTCTTTGTGAAACTAATATATGTTGTATTTTGCTCGCTCTTTCGCTTTTTTTACAAGCTTCTTCTACTTGGGGTAAAATTTCTTCAGCTTCTTTTCTGCTAAAACCATTAGGACGACTATTATTAGCAATAAATATTCTATCAGAATCTTCTTTAGAAGACCACCATAAACCAAATTCTTCTAATCTATTCTCAATTGTTTTTGACATAATTGGATTATAAAATTAGAGTTTTTAAAGATTATTGTGATAATTCATTCTTAACATAACCCCAGATTAAAGGCAGGGCAATTGTTGCATCGCATGAAACATTTGTGAATTTTCCTTTTTCAGACATTTTTCCCCAACTTATGCCTTCTTTTAATAAAGCTCCAGAACTCCCTCCTGATTCCTGCCTGTCTGTTGTGATTTGTATTCCATAAGAAGCTGGTGTTGAGAACTGCATTGATTGCTGGATGAAATTTTTTGGAGTTCCCCCTCCAATATAAAATACTCCTTTTTTCTTTTGTTTCCATGAAAAATCAATAATTTCTTTCATATCTTCAAAAGCATCAATAAAAATTTTCTTTCCTCTTGCTTTGTTCCCCCAAATCATTAATCCAATTCCTGAATCAGCTAAAGCAGGGCAGAAAATTGGAATTTTTTTTACAAAGCATTTTTTTAAAATACTCTCATTTTCATTAACATTTAATAGTTCTCCAATTTTCCATAAAAGATTTTTTATATCTTTACATTTACTTAATTCTTCAAAATTTTCATCAAAGAATTTTTCTAAATCTCCATAAACTTTATTTTCCATAAAAACATCATAAATTCTATCAATGCCTTTTTTATTTAGTTCTTTATCATTTGCTTTTTCATCTCCCTTATAATGTTTATGCCCCAATGCTTCAATTAAGTCATGAGTTAAATTAGCTCCTGTTGAGACAAAAATATCTGTGTGGTTTAATATGTCAATAATTATTTTTTTCATTCCTGCTGGAACCATTGCTCCTGCAAGTCCAAAAAAGATTTTGCATTCTTTATCATTAATCATTTCAGTGAGGATTTCAGATGCTTCAGAAACTTTCCGCGCCCCAAAACCACAGTTACTCATATTTTCAATTAAATCAGAAATTTTTTCATTTTTCTTTATTTCTAAATGTTTTATTGGTTCCATTTTAGTAGATTCCTCTCTTAATCAGCTTGGTTTTTAATTTTTTTAATTTTAATTTTTTTATTATGAATTGTTTTGTTTTGTTTATATTAAATTCTTTGCATGAAAATATATCTAAAAAAAATAGGTTCTTATTTGGATATGTGTGTATGATTATAGAACTTTCTGCTAATATAATTGCTCCACTAATTCCAGATTCTGATTTGTTTCTTGCTTTATAATTTACAACAAGAGGTTTTGAAATTGACTTCATTTTTATTTTTTTAGTTAAATCAATTAAAAATTGCTTTATGAATTTTTTGTTGTTTATGGTTTGATTTTCTGAATAACCATCTATTATGAAATGATTTCCTTTTCTATGAGTTTTTTTGATTTTCATTTTATTAAAAATGCTTTACTAAGGGAGCATTTTTGGGGTGTGGTTGTGTTGCATTTTTAATTTTTGAAAAATTTCTTGTTTTCATTTTATTAAATATACTATATTCCAAAAAAATCTTAGTTTAAAAATGTGCACTATATGATGAATACTTTACAAAAAGAGAAAACAGAAAGTTATTTATTCTATTTGTTGTGAATATTATGATGAAATTTGGAATATTATTTAGCGGAGGGAAAGACTCTACTTACGCAACATATTTAGCTAATCAGGCAGGGTATGAAATTAGTTGTTTAATTAGTATTGAAAGTGAAAATAAGGAAAGTTTTATGTTTCACACCCCTTCTATTTTAAGAGTCAGGAAACAAGCAGAAGTTATGGGAATTCCTTTGATTATTAAAAAAACAAAAGGTGAGAAAGAAGAAGAACTCAAGGATTTGGAAAAAGCAATAAATGATGCTAAGAAAAAATATAATATTGAGGGTGTTGTTACAGGGGCTGTTGGAAGTGTTTATCAAGCTTCAAGAATACAAAAGATTTGCGATAAACTTGGATTAAAATGTTTTAATCCTCTTTGGAAGAAAGACCAAATAGAACTTTTAAATGAATTAATTGAAAACAGATTTGAAATTATTATTGTGGGGGTTTTTGCTTATCCCTTAGGTAAAGAATGGTTGGGAAAGAAAATAGACAAAGAGTTTATTGAAAAAACAAAGACTTTAAAAAAAATATATAAAATAAATCCTGCAGGAGAAGGTGGGGAATTTGAGTCTTTTGTTATTAACTGCCCTTTATTTAAGAAAAAATTAAAAATTAAATCATATAAGGATTTTGGTGAGAAAAATTCATGGAGAAGAGAGATAGATGTTGGATAAAATGTTGTTAATTATTGATGTTTGCATTATATCTCAATAATACTTCCTTTTCTTCCTACATTAATTATTCTTGTTTTTCCTATTTTTTCTTCAATTCCTTCTGCTTCATGTATGTGTGCGTGCAAAAAAATATCTGGCTTAAATTCTTTTATTGCTTTTTTTATTGCTTTACTTCCTCTAATCCCAGAAATTTCAGAAATAGTATTATGAGCATGCATGTGAGTTACCATAATTTTTTTACTTAGTCCTTTTAATGCATCATGTCCTTTTTTTAGTGTTTTAAATAATTCTCTTTCTGATGTGTCAAATTCCAATGCTCCTCCAGCACCAAAAATTCCAACATCCTGTGCATTTATTGAATATCCATGAATGTTTTTCATTCCGTAAAGTTCAGCAAGAAAATCAATTGTTGCAAATGAATCATGATTTCCTGGAATTAAAACTACTCTTTGTTTTTTATCTTTAAAAGGTTTAAGAAGATTTTTGCTTTCAATAGGAGATGTAATATCTCCAGCAAGAATAACTAAATCAACTTTTTCTTTTTCTGCTTTTTCAGCTAATTTTTTTGAGACTCTTGAATCTCCATGTATGTCTCCTGCTGCTAAAACTTTCATTTTATTTGTGTATGGAATTTAATTTTTGAAAATTTCTTAATTTTCATATTTATAAAAGAAGAAACAGATATTTAAAGTTGTTGGAAAATGAATTTACTATTATCCAAATATTGCTTTTATTTTATCTGGGCTTGCCCTTTCTTTCATTAATATATGAAACATTTCTCTTCCTTGATAGCAGTTAAACTTTGGATTTGTTTGATATTTTCTTTTTTTAGAATCATATAATATTTGAGGAATATAATCACTATCACCAACAAAATTTAATTCATCAAAACCCCCAAAAGGATTTGTATTAACAACAATTGCAATATCTTCTACTATGTCTTTTCTTGGTTCTTCTTGATTTTCTTGTTTATTAGTTTTTCCACTAAATAAATCCCTAATTCTTTCATAAATATTAGATTTTAATGGGGGGAGAGCTCCAACACTTTTAGTATTTCCATTATCTATTAAACTTGTTCTAAGTTTTTGTATCATCTTAATATTTCAAAGAAATCAAACTTTATAAACCTTTCTATTTGTAATCATTTAAAAGTGGTTATAATATCTAACCACCATAATTTCTTTTTCTTTTTTTAAAATTTTCTATTGCATTTATTAAATCTTGCTTTTCAAATTCAGGCCACATTTTATCAAGAAAAAGCCATTCAGAATAACTTGCCTGCCATGGAAGAAAATTCGAAGTTCTTTTTTCTCCGCCTGTTCTT